>JBQGDG010000047.1:0-12541 GCA_052038935.1 Neorhizobium sp.
CTCAACGTCGCCCGTTCGGCCGAAGAAGCCGAGCGCCAGGCCAAGGGCGAAAGCCTCACCTCCGCCGATGCCATCTACGGCGTCGACGAAGACGCACTGCGTCCGGAAGATTTCTTCGACCCGGAAGCAGACCGCGACGGCGACGAAGAATAATCGATCCCATCAGGGTTCGTATCCACACGCCCGGCCTCGGCCGGGCGTTTTTTTGTCTCTTTTCGGCTGTATGCCGAGTCTCGATCCGGCGATACGCCGACACCGCACAGTCAACCGGATTTGTCGCTTCATTACGTTTTTTGTTTCGCGTAGATGACATGCGCTGTGGAAAGCTGTGGGAATCGCTCCGCTGGCAAAAGCGCGGTTTCGGGCCAAACCGCGAATCTCTAAAACCGACATCTTGAACGGACCGGACGGATCAGAAGACGATGAATGAAGCCCCGCGCAACCTGACCTCGCTCAGCAACAAATCGGCCGAGCCACATTACCGCGAGGCGCCCAACAATATCGAGGCCGAACAGGCCCTTCTCGGCGCGATCCTGGTCAACAACGACGCCTATTATCGCGTCTCCGACTTCCTCAAGCCGCCGCATCTCTACGAGCCCCTGCACCGCAGGATCTTCGAGGTGGCCGGCGACATCATCCGCATGGGCAAGACCGCGAACCCGGTGACGATCAAGACCTTCCTGCCGGCAGACGACAAGGTCGGCGATCTGACCGTCGCGCAATATCTCGCCCGCCTCGCCGCCGAAGCCGTGTCGATCATCAATGCGGAAGACTATGGCCGAGCGATCTACGACCTCGCATTGCGCCGGGCGCTGATCCAGATCGGCGAGGATGTCGTCAACATCGCCTACGACGCGCCGCTTGACATGCCCCCGCAGGCGCAGATCGAGGACACCGAGCGTCGGCTGTTCGATCTCGCCGAAACCGGCCGCTACGACGGCGGTTTCCAGTCCTTCAACGATGCCGTCGCGCTGGCGATCGACATGGCGGGCGCGGCCTTCGAACGCGACGGCCAGCTCTCCGGCATCTCGACCGGTATCATGTCGCTCGACGCCAAGATGGGCGGGTTGCAGCGCTCCGACTTGATCGTGCTTGCCGGACGTCCGGGCATGGGCAAGACTTCGCTCGCCACCAACATCGCCTACAACATCGCCGCGTCCTATGAGCCGGACGTCAATCCCGACGGATCCTTCAAGGCGAAGAACGGCGGTGTCGTCGGCTTCTATTCGCTCGAAATGTCGTCCGAACAGCTCGCGACCCGTATCATCTCGGAGCAGACGGAAGTGTCGTCCTCGAAGATCCGTCGCGGCGACATTACCGAGGCCGATTTCGAAAAGCTCGTCGCCTGCTCGCAGATGATGCAGAAGGTGCCGCTGTTCATCGACCAGACCGGCGGTATCTCGATCGCCCAGCTCTCCGCCCGCGCCCGCCGCCTCAAGCGCCAGCGCGGCCTCGACTGCCTCGTCGTCGACTACATCCAGCTGATGACGGGCTCCGGAAAGTCGGGCGAAAACCGTGTGCAGGAAATCACCCAGATCACCACGGGCCTGAAGGCGCTCGGCAAGGAACTGAACGTCCCGATCATCGCGCTATCGCAGCTGTCACGCGGCGTGGAAAGCCGAGAAGACAAGCGTCCGCAGCTCTCCGACCTTCGCGAATCGGGCTCGATCGAACAGGACGCCGACGTCGTGCTCTTCGTGTTCCGCGAGGAATACTATGTAAAGAACATGGAGCCCCGCGACCTTTCCGACCCGAAATACCCGGAATGGGAAGCCCATATGGACAAGGTGAAGGGCACGGCCGACGTCATCATCGCCAAGCAGCGCCACGGGCCGACCGGCACCGTCAAACTCGCCTTCCAGTCGGAATTCACCCGCTTCGGCGACCTCGCAGAGCAGAGTTTCATCCAGTACGAAGAGCACTGACGGCGTTTTCCGCCGGGGTTTGCGAGGCCGTTTGCGTTTCGACGCCGTTTCGGTCCGCCTCCAGGCGATGACGCCGTCACCCCATGGCGGCATCAGAAAAGACTGTGCAAGGCGACGAAATTTACCCCCGGATGTCGTCCGGCCTGCTAAACCGGTAGGGTGACCTTCCGATCAAAACCGGCGAGCGTTCAGATGTCCGATCCGATCCATACCGATCCACCCGATTTCGATGATGACGGTTTTGCCGATGATTTCGACATCGCACCGGTGAGGCTGACGGTCGATCTCGGCGCATTGACGGAAAACTGGCTGGACATGGCGAGGCGCTCCGGCACGGCGGCTGCGGCAGCGGTGGTCAAGGCGGACGCCTACGGTCTCGGGCTCGAGGATTGCGGCACGGCGCTCTACGAGGCCGGTGCGCGGGACTTCTTCGTCGCCGTCGCCCAGGAAGGGGTGACGTTGCGCAACTATGCACCGGACGCGCGCATCTACGTGCTTTCCGGCATCTGGCCGGGACAGGAAAGGCTGTTCTTCGACAACGACCTGGTGCCCGTACTCGCATCGGAAGAACAGCTCGCCTTTTGGATGGGCGTAACGGCGGAGCACGGCGACCATCCCTGTGCCCTGCAGATAGATACCGGCTTCAACAGGCTCGGCATCCCGCTCGAGGAAGCCATCGCCTTTGCCGACGATGTGTCGCGCCCGGCGAGCTTTTCCCCGGTACTCATCATGTCGCACCTGCATAGCGGCGACACGCCCTCCTCTCCGCTCAACCGGGCACAGCTCGAAGCCTTCAGGCGGGTCGCGGCGGCCTTCGAAGGCATTCCGGCAAGTCTCGCGGCCTCCGGCGGTATCTTCCTCGGCTCCGAATACCATTTCGACCTCACCCGCCCGGGCATCGCCGTCTATGGCGGCGAGGCGGTCAACGGCATGAAGGCGCTGAAACCGGTCGCCAAGGCTGAGGCCCGCATCATCCAGATCAGAGAAGCGCCGGCCGGTTCGACGGTCAGTTACGGTGCCACCCACCAACTGTCGCGCAACAGCAGGCTCGCCGTCGTTTCGGCCGGGTACGCGGACGGGTATCTGCGCTCGCTTTCAGGCTCCGGCGTGCAGATCCGCGCCGGCGGCACACCCGGCGCCTTCGGTTTCGTCGCCGGCTACCGCGTGCCGGTCATCGGACGGATCACGATGGACCTGACGATCTTCGACGTCACCGACGTGCCTGCCTCCGATATCCGCGCCGGTGATTATATCGAGCTCTTCGGGCCCAACGTTCCGCTCGACGACGTTGCGCGCTGCGCCGGGACGATCGGCTACGAACTGCTTACCGGCCTCGGACTGCGCTACGAACGGCGGTATCTCTTTCCCGAGGGCTGAGCCTTCACGAAGCCTCCCCTTGGAAGCGGAAAAACTTCGTGCTAGGAGAGAACAAAACGAGATCGAACCGACCGTCCGGCAGCCCGCGCGCGGGCATCGGGACATTTCGCCTGATCCCTTCACCGACATAGAAGACTGACCCTCCCCTCATGGCAAAAGCAAAGACCCAATTCGTGTGCCAGAACTGCGGCACGGTGCACAGCCGCTGGGCCGGCAAGTGCGACGGCTGCGGCGAGTGGAACACGATCGTCGAGGAAGACCCGATGGGCGGCATCGGGGGCGGTCCGGGCAAGGCGCCCAAGAAGGGACGCGCCGTCGCCCTCACCACGCTTTCCGGCGACACGGAACAGGCACCGCGCATCCATACCGGCATTTCGGAACTCGACCGCGCTACCGGTGGCGGCTTCGTCCGCGGCTCGGCGGTTCTGATCGGCGGCGATCCCGGCATCGGCAAGTCGACGCTGCTCATGCAGGCCGCCGCCGCCCTCTCCCGGCGCGGCCACCGGATCATCTATGTCTCGGGCGAAGAGGCGGTGGCACAGGTCCGCCTGCGAGCCCAGCGCCTGGGGGCTGCGGATTCAGACGTCCTGCTTGCGGCCGAGACGAATGTCGAGGACATCCTCGCCACGGTTTCGGAAGGCAAGCGTCCGGATCTCGTCATCATCGACTCCATCCAGACGCTGTGGAGCGATACGGCCGATTCGGCACCCGGTACGGTCACTCAGGTCCGCACCGGGGTACAGGCGATGATCCGCTTCGCCAAGCAGACCGGCGCCGCCATGGTGCTCGTCGGCCACGTCACCAAGGAAGGCCAGATCGCCGGCCCGCGCGTCGTGGAGCACATGGTCGATGCGGTTCTCTATTTCGAGGGCGACCGTGGCCATCATTACCGCATCCTGCGCACGGTGAAGAACCGTTTCGGACCGACCGACGAAATCGGCGTGTTCGAAATGTCCGACAAGGGCCTGCGCGACGTCTCGAACCCATCGGAACTCTTTCTCGGCGAACGCAACGACAAGGCGCCGGGAGCGGCCGTCTTTGCGGGCATGGAAGGCACGCGCCCGGTGCTGGTGGAAGTCCAGGCACTGGTAGCGCCGACCTCGCTCGGAACGCCCCGGCGCGCCGTCGTCGGATGGGATTCGTCGCGCCTGGCGATGATCCTGGCGGTTCTGGAGGCCCATTGCGGCGTTCGGCTCGGCCAGCATGACGTGTATCTCAACGTTGCAGGCGGCTACCGGATTTCGGAGCCTGCCGCCGATCTCGCCATCGCATCGGCGCTGGTCTCCTCGCTCGCAGGCCTCGCGCTTCCGTCGGATCAGGTCTATTTCGGCGAAATCAGCCTTTCCGGCGCCGTGCGCCCCGTCTCGCAGACGTCGCAAAGGCTGAAAGAAGCGGAAAAGCTCGGTTTTTCCGGAGCCATGCTGCCCGCGACATCTGCCGAACTGCCCAAGGCTGCCAATGCGCGATGGACCAGGATCGAAGATTTGCCGGACCTCGTATCGCGCATCGCAGGCTCCTCCAAGAAACTGGGGAAAGCTGTTGAAGATGATTGATCTTCCGTTAACGGCTTGGCTGATGTAAGACACTGCGCCCAGTGCTATATCGCCGGGCGCGTAGCGCCGGCCCATACAGCAGGCATGAAACGGCAGTTCTTGGAGTAGAGTTTACATGCCCATCACGATTTTCGACGGCATCGTCATCGGCGTCACCCTGTTTTCAGCGGTGCTCGCCATGGTTCGCGGTTTTTCCCGGGAAGTGCTGTCGATCGCCAGCTGGGCGGGTTCGGTCGCGGCGGCCTACTACCTCTATCCGCTGCTGGTTCCCTATGCGGAAAAATACACGTCCGACCACAGGATCGCGATCGCCGCTTCCGCCGGCATCATCTTCCTCCTTGCGCTGATCATCATCTCCTTCATCACGACCCGCATCGCCGACTTCATCATAGACAGCCGCATCGGCGCGCTCGACCGCACGCTGGGCTTCCTGTTCGGCGCGGCGCGGGGCATCCTGCTTCTGGTCATAGCGGTCGCCTTCTGGAACTGGCTGGTACCGACGCAGGCGCAACCCGTCTGGGTGACCCAGGCCAAGTCCAAGCCGTTTCTCGACACGCTCGTGACAAGGCTCGTCGCCGTTCTTCCCGAGGATATCGAGCCGCGCATCCGCGCCCAGCTCACCGGCAAGGACGAGGCGCCGGCGGAAGTCGCGCCGGGTCAGGAACTGCCGCCGGTCGGGGACGCACCATCAACAAATAATTGACGCAGTGTTGCGCTTGATGCAGCACTAATCGTCACCATTTGTGGTAGGATCTGAATTCAGGTAAAGAGCGGGCTGGCTCCGGGAGACGCATCTCCCGGCCGGCCTTTCCATTTTCCGAAAGGGCACGGGCTCGTGACACATCCGCCGGTTTCGCAAACCTTCGAGATCAACAATTCCAACGAATGGGAAGACGACACCCTGCATGAAGAATGCGGCGTGTTCGGCATTCTCGGCCATCCGGACGCGGCGACGCTGACGGCGCTCGGCCTGCATGCCCTGCAGCATCGCGGCCAGGAAGCTGCAGGCATCGTCTCCTTCGACGGGCTGCGCTTCCACTCGGAACGCCGCATGGGCCTTGTCGGCGACCACTATACCGACCCCGCGACGCTTGCCAAACTGCCCGGCAACATCTCGATCGGCCATGTGCGCTATTCGACCACCGGCGAAGTGGCGCTTCGCAACGTGCAGCCGCTGTTTGCCGAGCTCGAGGTCGGCGGCATCGCCATCGCCCATAACGGCAACTTCACCAACGGCCTGACACTGCGCCGTCAGCTGATCGCCGGTGGCGCCATCTGTCAGTCGACGTCCGACACGGAAGTCGTCCTGCATCTCATCGCCCGCTCCCGCTACTCCTCCACCGCCGACCGTTTCATCGACGCGATCCGGCAGATGGAGGGCGGTTATTCGATGGTCGCCATCACCCGTACCAAGCTGATCGCCGCGCGCGACCCCACCGGTATCCGCCCGCTGGTCATGGGCGAACTGGACGGCAAGCCGATCTTCGCATCGGAAACCTGCGCACTCGACATCATCGGCGCCAAGTTCGTCCGCGACGTGGAGAATGGCGAAGTCATCATCTGCGAAATCCAGGCGGACGGTTCGATCTCCATCGATGCCCGCAAGGCCGGCAACGGCCAGCCTGAACGTCTCTGCCTGTTCGAATATGTCTATTTCGCCCGTCCGGACTCGGTCGTCGGCGGCCGTTCGGTCTATGTCGCACGCAAGAACATGGGCGTGAATTTGGCCAGGGAAGCTCCGGTGGCGGCCGATGTCGTCGTGCCGGTGCCGGATGGCGGCACGCCGGCTGCTCTCGGTTATGCGCAGGAAAGCGGCATTCCGTTCGAATACGGCATCATCCGCAATCATTATGTCGGCCGCACATTCATCGAGCCGACGCAGCAGATCCGCGCCTTCGGCGTCAAGCTGAAGCATTCGGCCAACCGGGCGATGATCGAGGGCAAGCGCGTCGTGCTCGTCGATGATTCCGTCGTGCGCGGCACGACGTCGCTCAAGATCGTGCAGATGATCCGCGATGCCGGCGCCAAGGAAGTGCATCTGCGCGTCGCCAGCCCGATGATCTATTATCCGGACTTCTACGGCATCGACACGCCGGACCGCGAAAAGCTGCTCGCCAACCAGTATGAGAGCCTCGAGGCGATGTGCAAGTATATCGGTGCGGATTCGCTCGAATTCCTGTCGATCAACGGCCTCTATCGTGCCGTCGGCGGCGAAGACCGCAACGATGCGCGGCCGCAGTTCACCGATCACTACTTCACCGGCGACTATCCGACCCGGCTTCTCGACAAGGACGGCGAGGCCGTCGGCCGCAAGGTGTCGCTGCTCGCCAGCAACGGCTGAACTGCGACCGGTTAACCCGTTTTCATTCGCCGACAAACCCTTTAGAAGGCTGCGGAAACGCGGCCTTCTTTTTTGGCCGGCAGCAGCACTGGATCGGGAGCGGGACGGATACACATGACGGTCGATTTGAAGGGCAGGATCGCGCTGGTTACCGGCGCATCACGCGGCATCGGTTATTTCACTGCGCTGGAGCTTGCAAAGGCAGGCGCTCATGTAATCGCCACCGCCCGCACCGTCGGCGGGCTTGAAGAGCTCGACGACGCAATACAGGCCGCCGGTGGCACGGCAACGCTCGTTCCCTTCGACCTCTCCGACATGGAGGCGATCGACCGCCTCGGCGGCTCGATCTTCGAGCGATGGGGCAAGCTCGACATTCTCGTCGCCAATGCCGGCATTCTCGGTGTCATCGCACCCGTCGCCCATATCGAAGCAAAGGTATTCGAAAGGGTGATGACCACCAACGTCACCGCCATGTGGAGGCTGATCCGCTCGGTCGAGCCGCTGCTCGTCAAGTCCGATGCCGGCCGTGCGCTGCTCCTGTCTTCCGGCGTGGCCAGCAATCCGCGCGCCTTCTGGGGCGCCTATGCGATGTCGAAGGCGGCGGTCGAGACTATGGGCCGCATCTGGGCGGAGGAGATGGCCCACACGCCGCTGAAGATCAATCTCGTCAATCCGGGTGCCACCCGCACGGCCATGCGCGCGCTCGCCATGCCGGGAGAGGATCCGCAGACCCTGCCGCATCCTTCCGAAGTCGCCGAGAAGATGCTCTTCCTCGCCTCGCCCGAAATGACCGAAAGCGGCCGCCTGTTCGCGGTCCGGGAAAACCGGTTCGTGGATTACCGTCTGCCGGAGTGAGGGTGGTTTCGGCAGCAAGACGGGGGCGCCGGCCGGTTTGTGATAAGCATGCGCCTCCCCTTGACCAAACCCCGCCCCCGCGCCATAACCGGCGCATGAATACGGCGATTTCCATTTGCGGGATCATTATTCGCTAGCGCTCGCGCTGGCCCGGCCGTTTTCGTCTCTCGAAAAGCCTTGAAGACAAACGATCCGGTCCGGCACCGGTCGCGTCATGCGCCTTTAGGACCTTGGGAGAATTTTTCGATGAGCGCCACGCTCAAGCTCTACAATACCTTGACCCGAGAGAAGACGGCGTTTTCGCCGATCGATCCTGAAAACGTGCGCGTCTATGTCTGCGGCCCGACGGTCTACGATTTCGCCCATATCGGCAACGCCCGCCCGGTCATCGTTTTCGACGTTCTGTTCAGGCTCCTGCGACATGTCTACGGCGATGCGCACGTCACCTATGCACGCAACATCACCGACGTCGACGACAAGATCAACGCGCGGGCGCTTCGCGACTTTCCGCATCTGCCGCTCAACGATGCCATCCATGCGGTGACGGAAAAGACGGCAAGACAGTTTCATGCGGATGTCGCGGCTCTCGGCTGCCTCGAGCCCACCGTCGAGCCACGGGCCACGGACAACATCGCCCAGATGATCGAGATCATCGAAAAGCTGATCGCCCGCGGCCACGCTTATGTGGCGGAAGGCGAAGTGCTGTTCGATACGAAATCGATGACCGACTATGGACAATTGTCGAAGCGCCCGCTGGACGAGCAGCAGGCCGGCGCCCGCATCGCCGTGGACGCCCACAAGAAGAGCCCCGGCGACTTCGTGCTGTGGAAGCTTTCCTCGCATAACGAACCCGGCTGGGAGAGCCCCTGGGGCCGCGGCCGTCCGGGCTGGCATATCGAATGCTCGGCAATGAGCGGCCGCTATCTCGGCGAGGTCTTCGACATCCATGGCGGCGGGCTGGACCTGATCTTTCCTCACCATGAAAACGAGATCGCCCAGTCGCGCTGCGCCCACGGCACGCAGGTGATGGCGAATGTCTGGATGCATAACGGTTTCGTCCAGGTCGAAGGCCGCAAGATGTCGAAGTCGGAGGGCAATTTCGTCACCATCAACCAGTTGCTGGAAGCCGACACGTTCGGCGGCCGCAGATGGCCGGGCGAGGTGTTGAGACTGGCGATGCTGATGACCCATTACCGCGAGCCGATCGATTTTTCGGTAAAGCGGCTCGAGGAGGCCGAAAGGCTTCTGGCGAAATGGCCCGCGGTAGATTCCTCGGATATCCCGGCGGGCACCGCTCCCTGCCCGATCGTCTTCGATGCGCTGGCCGACGATCTCAACACGGTCGCCGCGGTACAGCGCATCCACGCGCTGGCGCAGGAAGCCAACGCCGACAGGACGCTGCTGCCGATGTTTGCCGCCAGCGCCGCCCTTCTCGGCATTCTGCCGGAAAAGACGGAAGTTGACGAGGCGCTCGCCGACGCAGTCGACGCACTTGTCGCGATGCGCCTTGAAATGCTCAGGGCTAAGAACTTCACCGAAGCGGACAGGATCCGTGACGAGCTTTCGCAAAAGGGCATCCAGCTGAAGGACGGCAAGGATGCGGCGACCGGCGAAAGGGTCACGACCTGGGAGGTCAGGCGGTAGGCTTGCAGCCCGCGGGCGAGCCGCCCTATGCTGCAACCGAGACGTCAAGGAGGAAGGGCATGGGTGCAGAACATCACGTTAAACTCTTCCGCAACGGTGGTGCCCAGGCGGTCGTTATCCCCGCCGAGTTCGAGATGGCCGGCGAGGAAGCAGTCATGCGGAAGGAGGGAGACCGGCTTGTGATCGAGCCGGTCAGCAGGAGTGAGGGCAATCTTATCGAATGGCTGCAATCTCTGGAGCCACTTGATGAAGAGGTTCCCGACATGGACGAGAGGGGGCCGCTACCGCGGGACGTCGATCTGTGACGGATCTTGTTTACATGTTGGATATGAACATCCTGTCCGACGCCATCCGCAATCCGTTTGGCAGAGCGCAGAACTACATCCAACGCTCCGACAGGAACGCGATCTGTACGAGCGCAATAGTTGCCTCGGAAATGCACTACGGTGCGAGAAAAAAGGGATCCGGACGGCTTGTGGAGCGTGAGGAACAGCTTCTCGACCGGATATCGGTCCTGCCGTATGATGATGACGCCTCTCGCTATTTCGGTGTTGTGCGGACTGATCTGGAACAGCGTGGCCTGCCGATAGGCTGGGGCGACCTCTTCATCGCCGCCCATGCCCGCTCTCTAGATCTGACGCTGGTCACCAACAATATCCGCGAATTCTCGCGCGTCGAAGGATTGAAGGTCGAGAACTGGCTGGAGGATGCTCCATGACAGAGACCCATACCGGCGGCTGCCAGTGCGGCGCCATACGTTATCGGGCGGAGGGCGAGATCGGATTTCCGCATGTATGCCATTGCCGCATGTGCCAGAAAGCGGCCGGCAGCTATTTCATGCCCTTCGGCGGCGTCGCCTACGAGAACTTCACCCTCACCCGGGGCGAGCCGGCCTGGTTCCAGTCGTCGGAGACCGTGCGCCGCGGTTTTTGCAGCAACTGCGGCACACCGCTCTTCTACGACGGCGGCGGCGACCATATCAGCATCACGCTAGGCTCGCTCGACGACCCGCAGCGCGTCAGGCCGGAATTGCAGACCAATCTCGCCCGCAAACTACCCTGGTTCGGCGAACTCGACGGCCTCCGTCACGACGGGAGTTTCGACGTTTCTGCCGGAGAGGCGGCGGCGATCGGCGCGAGCAGCCGCCAGCATCCCGACCGCGACACGGAAACCTGGCCGAAGGAAGACCGGACGTGACCCATCACCTGCACGAGGGCGGCTGCCAATGCGGCGCCATCCGTTTCCGCATCGAAGGCAAGCCCGGCCAGTCGTCGATCTGTCATTGCCGCATGTGCCAGAAGGCATTCGGCGCCTATTATGCACCGCTCGTATCGACGCGTGGCGCTTCCTTCGCCTGGACCCGCGGCGCCCCGAAATATTTCCAGTCGTCCAATCATGTGCGCCGGGGCTTCTGCGGGAACTGCGGCACGCCCCTCACCTATGAGGCGGCGGACGGATTGGCAGTCTCGGCGGGCGCACTGGACGATCCTTCGGCGCTGCCGCCATCCGTGCAATACGGCGTCGAGGCGAAGGTCCCCTTCGTCGACCATCTCGGAGCACTTCCCGCGCATCACACGATGGACGATATCGCCGAAGCGCCGTTTCTTGCCGATATCGTTTCCCACCAGCATCCCGATCATGACACCGAGACATGGCAGCCGGTCATCGCAACCGGCGGCGCCACCAAGGAGGAAGACATATGAGCGAGACCACCGGATCAGGGCCCGGAAGATCTGGCGGCTGCCAGTGCGGCGCCGTGCGTTTCAGGATTCATGGCGAACTCGGCCGCGCCTCGATCTGCCATTGCCGCATGTGCCAGAAGGCGTTCGGCGGCTTTTTCGGGCCATTGGTCTCGACGCCGAAGGACGGCGTCGAATGGACGCGCGGCGAGCCGACCTGGTTCCAGTCGTCGGTCAATATCGACCGGGGATTCTGCAAGCGCTGCGGGACGCCCCTCACCTACCGCCACCCGGAAGGGCTGGAGATTTCCATCGGCGCCTTCGACGAACGGGACGATCTGGCGCCGAAAATCCAGGTCAACCACGCCTCCCGCCTGCCCTGGGTCGAGACGATCTTCGACGCCCCGGTTCATGCGGATGCGGGCTATTACGTACGCCAGGAGCAGATCATCTCCTTCCAGCATCCCGACCACGACACCGAAAACTGGCCCGAGAAAGGCTTGCATCTGTGACCGATATTCTTCGCACGCTCTACCCTGCGACGACCGCTTACCAAACCGGCACGCTCGACGTCGGCGACGGCCATGTCGTCTATTGGGAGCGGCACGGCACGAAAGGGACGAAGCCCGTCGTCTTCCTTCATGGCGGGCCGGGCGGCGGCATCACGTCGATCCAGTCGCGGCTGTTCGACCCTGCCCGCTACGATATCCTGCTCTTCGACCAGCGCGGCTGCGGAAGATCGACGCCCCATGCCGGCCTGGAGAACAACACGACCTGGGATCTGGTTGCCGATATCGAGAAACTGCGCGCGATGGTCGGCGTCGAGAAATGGCAGGTCTTCGGCGGGTCCTGGGGATCGACGCTGGCGCTCGCCTATGCCGAGACGCATCCGGAGCGAGTAACCGAACTCCTGCTGCGCGGCATCTACACGCTGACCAAGGGTGAGCTCGACTGGTACTATCAGTTCGGCGTATCGGAAATGTTCCCCGACAGGTGGGAGGCGTTCATCGCACCGATTCCCGAAGACGAACGCCACGAGATGATGGCCGCCTATCACCGCCGGCTTACGGGGAACGACAAGGCAGCGCAGCTGGCGGCGGCCAAGGCCTGGAGCACATGGGAAGGCTCGACCATAACCCTGCTGCCCGACCCCACGCTGACAGCCGG
>JBQGDG010000048.1:0-32042 GCA_052038935.1 Neorhizobium sp.
CCCGGATTGAAGTTTGCCGGGGCGATCGAGGCCGGTTCCGTCGATCTCGCCTGGCTCGGCGAGGCCGTGTTCGGGCCGCTCGACGATCCGGCGAGCGGGCAGCCGTCGACGGCGCCGCTTGCGTCGCCGGTTTTCGGGAACAGCGAGATTTCGCTCGATCTCAAGGCGCGGCGGTTCCACCTGCCGGAATTCGGAACGATCTCCAACTTCGCCGCGAAGGTCGGTCACCAAGGCGGCGGCATCTCCGTCGATGAAGCTTCCGGCGCATGGAATGGCGGCCAGATCGCCGGCCGGCTGCTGATGTCGAACGGCAACGGGACCGGCATCCTGCAGACGAAACTGCATGTCGAGGACGCGGATCTCTCGGCAATCGTATGGCGGGCGGGCGACGATCCGGTCGCCACGGGTCGAGCGACGTTCGATGCCTCGGCCGAAGCGAGCGGCGGCAGCATGAGCGACATCGTCAAGGCACTGAGCGGGTCGGGCGACATCCAGCTTTCCGGCCTGAAGATTGCCGGCATCAATCCGGATCTGCTGACATTTCTCAAGACACAGGCGGACGGGTCGAAGGAGGATCTGACCGAAGAGAAGGTCGGCAGGCTTACCGCCGCAAACGTGCACAATGGCGTGCTCGATCTCGATCAGGTGCGCATCCCGTTCACGATCACCGCCGGTGACCTGCGCGTCCAGGAAATACGGGCCGGCTCAGGGGGTGTTGCCCTTTCGGCGGAAGGGCATGCGGGGCTGTCGAGCGGAGCGCTGGATGCCGCCATTTCCATCACCTACGATCCCGGCGAGGAGGTTATCGCCGGGGGCGATCCCACTTTGCGGCTTCTCTACTCGGGAGAGCGCGACAGGCCGCGGGAAACGCTGGATGTCGCGGCGGTGACGAATTACCTGTCCATGCGCGCCTATGAGCAGGAACGGCGGCGGGTCGAGATGCTGCAATCGAGCGTGCTGGAGAAACAACGGTTGCGGCGCGAGGTGGCGCTCTACAGTTTCCGTGCTGCAGAACGCGCAGCGGAAAAGGCGAGGCTCGAAGAAGAAGAACGGGCGAGGCGGGCTATCGTGGAGGCGGCGAAGGCGGCCGAGGCAGAGCGACGTCGTCAGGCCGAAAGTCTGCAGCTCGACGTGCCGCCCACCGATGAAAATCTCAACCCGGGCAACACGACTATACCGCCTTTCGGTGCCGAGACGCTGCCGGGTGTCGGTCAGTAACACCCTGCCGATCCGCGTTACGCGGCGAATGCCGGTCCCGATGCAGGAACCTGCCGTCGCTACTGCCGAGCCGGCGTGTCGCCGGCATAATCGATCTGGTCCTTGATATAGCGAAAAACATAGACGCGAAGCGCCGACGAGAGATTGCTTGCCTCGCCTCTCTGATCGTCGATCTCGGTGATCAATCCAGCGAGGCTCATGCCTTTCGCCTTGGCGATCGCCTTCAATTCGGACCAGAATTCATCCTCCAGCGAGAAGCTGGTGCGGTGTCCGTGAAGGGTCGCCGAATGTTTGTGAATCAAGAGGGGCTCCGTGATCGTCATGACCATTGAGGGCCCTATACAGGCGGCGTATCGGGACGCGTCAAGCGACCCAAAGCGGAACAGGTAACGGGGCCTTAATGTCCACTCAGTCTGGATCGTTTTGGGACTTTTCCAGTCGACCCTGATCCAGAAACCTCGCCGCCTTTTCGTTCAGAGCGGCAGTCAGTTCTTTCTCCGCCTTCGTCCGGCCATGGCTGAGGCGATTGTGCTCGGCCTGCTTTTCCTTTTCGCCGCGGGCCTTCGTCTTGCGAAACTGCCGGAGGTTGACGACGTCGCCCACGATCGCGATCCCCTATTGCTTCTTGCGGAAGGAATCGAGCGATACGACGGATCCGGCCTTTTTCTCCTCGCCACCCTCGGCCGGCACTTCGGCGGGCTTGGTGGCCACCGCATCCACGGGGATGGCGGTGATTTCCGCGGAGGTGCCTTCCTCTTCGACCAGCGGCACCTCGAATTCGAGTTCGAAATTGACAGACGGGTCATAAAAGCCGCGGATGGCATTGAACGGAATGACGAGGCGCTCGGGCGTATCCGAGAAGGACAGGCCGATCTCGAACTGCGTATCCGTGACCTTCAGATCCCAGAACTGGTGCTGGACGACAATGGTCATCTGCTCGGTGTATTTCGCCTTCAGGTGCTGCGAGATGCGAACGCCGGGCGCGCCAGTCAGAAAGGTGATGAAGAAGTGATGGTCTCCGGGCAGGCGGCCGGTAGCCGCGACTTCCGACAGGACCTTGCGTATGACGCCGCGAAGCGCGTCCTGTGCCAGAATATCGTAACGGATATGATCCTGAGCCATACGGTCCTGTCTTTCCCTGTTCGTCTTTTAGTAAGACGCGTTATGCCATGCGATTTCGGCGTGCGAAAGTCCCGCACCGTCGAGTCAGTTGGCGATTGTATTCCAGTGGAGGGAGAAGGTGAAGGCTTCTGTTGCCAGGTGCCTTCGGACCCCGCCTTACGGGGCTAACCGTAAGGACTTAGAGCGGAATTCCCGCACCGCCATTAGGCAGCGAGAGCGTATTCCTTAGCGTTGTTGTCGTTTGCAACTACACTTGTGACCCGATGACGGTGGTATCATGCCGAGCGAAAGTTCGATCTTTACACCCTTGTCGATCCTATTTCGCCCCCATCATAAAATGGCCCTCGAGGCCATCTTATGGTGGAGGCGCCGGGTACCGCCCCCGGGTCCAATAGGTTTATTACACCGACCGTTTATCGCCATAGCCGGACAGAAGCCCGGCAAGCTTCATATAGGCGTTCGCGATGTCCGTGAAAAGGGGTATTGTCACATCTCCATCACGATCGCCCCCGCGAAATCCCGGGAAAAGCCTCGCCGGTTACCGCCAGGTGATTGGTCCGGCCGGTCCGTGATACTATGTAGGTATCGAGTTCAGGAATCGGCGGTCCGCACCATGAAACAATATCTCGATCTTCTCCGGCATGTGATGGATCACGGCACCGACCGTGGCGACAGGACGGGCACCGGTACGCGATCCGTCTTCGGCTATCAGATGCGCTACGATCTCGAGGACGGTTTTCCGGCACTGACCACGAAGAAGCTGCATCTGCGTTCGATCATCCACGAACTTCTCTGGTTCCTGCAGGGTGATACCAATATCGCCTACCTGAAGGAGAACGGCGTTTCGATCTGGGACGAATGGGCCGACGAGAACGGCGATCTCGGACCCGTCTACGGTTACCAGTGGCGCTCCTGGCCGAAGCCGGATGGCGGCCATGTCGATCAGATCAGGCTGCTGATAGAAGGTCTCAAGACCAATCCCAATTCCCGCCGGCATATCGTCTCGGCTTGGAACCCGGCGCAGGTCGACGACATGGCGCTGCCGCCCTGTCATTGCCTGTTTCAGTTCTATGTGGCGGACGGCCGCCTGTCCTGCCAGCTCTATCAGCGTTCCGCCGACATCTTTCTCGGCGTGCCCTTCAACATCGCCTCCTACGCGTTGCTGACGATGATGGTCGCGCAGGTGACCGGCTTGAGGCCGGGGGATTTCGTCCACACGCTCGGGGACGCGCATATCTATTCGAACCATGTGGAGCAGGCGAAGCTTCAGATCACCCGTACGCCGAAACCGCTGCCGACGATGAAGATCAACCCCGAAGTGAAGGACATATTCTCGTTCCGCTTCGAGGATTTTTCGCTGGAGGACTACGCCGCCGATCCGCATATCAAGGCGCCGGTGGCGGTGTAATGGCCAAGGTTCCGCTCGCCATCTTCGTCGCCGTGGCCCGGAACGGCGTGATCGGCCGGGATGGCGACATGCCCTGGCGGCTCTCGACCGACCTCAAGCGCTTCAAGGCGATGACGCTCGGCAAGCCGATGATCGTCGGGCGCAAAACGCTCGAAAGCTTCGGCGGCAAGCCCCTGCCGGGGCGTCCGCACGTTGTCGTCACGCGGGATGCGAGCCGGACGATCGAAGGCGTGCAGCTGGCAACGTCGTTCGACGACGCGATCGACAAGGCGCAATCGATTGCGGCGGAAACGGGCGCCGCGGAGATCGGAATACTGGGTGGCGGCGAAATCTACCGGCAGGCCATCGATCGGGTCGAGCTGCTCTACGTGACCCATGTCGAAGCTGATATCGCCGACGGCGACACGGTCTTTCCGCCGATTGATCCGGCCGTTTTCGAAAAACTGTCGGAAGAGGCGTTTCCTGCCGGCGAGAAGGACAGCTATGCGACGCGATACGCCGTCTATCGCAGGAAATCCGCGGCAAACTGAAACATTTCGTTACCGTTGAACGGGAAGTTATTGAACGCGCGTTGAAAGCGCTGCTTCTCATACCTATAACGGGCGGGAACCCTCGTCGCTCTTCGTTCAGTTGCGCGGCCTGGGGAGGGAGACGTTTACGAAGAGGTATTGATGCCCTGGAGCAATCAGAATGGCGGCGGCGGCCCATGGGGCGGCGGCGGCGGTGGCGGTAACAATCAAGGACCCTGGGGACAGGGACCGAACCGCCCGCGCGGCGGTGGCGGAGGCAATGGTGGCCCGCCCGATATCGAGGATATCATCCGCCGCAGCCAGGACCGGCTGAAAGGCGTCATGCCGGGCGGCTTCAACGGCGGCGCCTTCGTTCTCGTGGCACTCGTCATCGTGGCGTTCCTTGCATTCCAGTCCATCTATACGGTTCAGCCGGACGAACGGGGCGTCGAATTGCGCTTCGGCAAGCCCAAGGAAGAGATTTCCATGCCGGGCCTGCATTTCCACCTCTGGCCGCTCGAATCCGTCGAGATCGTCAAGGTGACGGAGCAGCAGCAGAACATCGGCGCCGCACGGGGAACCAATTCCAACGCCGGCTGGATGCTCACCGGCGACCAGAATATCGTCAACGTCCAGTTCTCGGTGCTGTTCACCGTTACGGATCCCAAGGCCTATCTCTTCAATCTGGAAACGCCGGCATCCACGCTGCAGCAGGTCGCGGAAAGCGCCATGCGCGAAGTCGTCGGTCGCCGCCCGGCTCAGGACATCTTCCGCGACAACCGCGAAGGCATGTCGACCGAGGTCCGCAACATCATCCAGGGCACGATGGACACCTACGGCTCGGGCATTTCCATCAATGCCGTGCCGATCGAGGATGCGGCGCCGCCGCGCGAAGTCGCCGACGCGTTCGAAGAGGTGCAGCGCGCCGAACAGGACGAAGACCGCTTCGTCGAGGAGGCGAACCAGTACGCCAACCAGAAGCTCGGCCAGGCCCGCGGTCAGGCTGCGCAGATTCGCGAAGAGGCGTCCGCCTACAAGGACCGCGTCGTCAACGAGGCACAGGGTGAAGCGCAGCGTTTCGTCTCCATCTATGACGAATATGCCAATGCGCCGGATGTGACCCGCCGCCGTATCTTCCTCGAAACGATGGAAGCAGTATTGAAATCGTCCAACAAGATCATTCTCGACGACCAGCAGGGAGTGGTTCCCTATCTGCCGCTCAACGAGCTCATGCGTAACCAGCCGGCACAGCAGCAGGGAGGCAACCGATGAATTCCAGCCGTTTGCCAGCCCTTCTCATCGGCCTGGGTCTCCTGTTCTTCTTCGTCTACTCGTCCGTCTTCGTGGTGAACGAGAGAGAACAGGCGATCGTGGTCCGCTTCGGTCAGATCCAGGATGTCAAGCAGCAGCCCGGTATCTATTTCAAGCTGCCGTTCGCCTTCATGGATGCCGACCGCGTCCAGTATGTCGAAGATCGCGCGCTCCGCTTCGATCTCGACAATATCCGCGTCCAGGTCCGCGGCGGCGCGTTCTACGAAGTCGACGCCTTCGTCGTCTATTCGATTAGCGATCCGCGTCGTTTCCGCGAAACGGTCTCGGGTGACCGGGAATCGGCCGAATCGCGTCTCAGCACGCGTCTCGATGCGGCACTGCGCCGTGTTTACGGTCTTCGCGACTTCAGTGCCGCGCTTTCCGACGAACGCGTCTCGATGATGCAGGAAGTCCGGGCCGACCTGAACGGCGCAGCCGAATCGCTCGGCCTTTCGATCCGCGACGTGCGTATCCGCCGTACCGACCTGACGCAGGAAGTCTCGCAGCAGACCTTCCAGCGCATGAAGGCGGAGCGTCTTGCAGAAGCTGAACTGATCCGCGCCCGAGGCAACGAACAGGGCCAGAGGCGGCGCGCCATCGCCGACCGTCAGGTCGTGGAACTGGTGTCCGAAGCCCAGAGGGATTCCGAAATCCTTCGCGGTCAGGGCGACGCGGAGCGCAACAAGATCTTCGCGGAGGCCTTCCAGCGGGATCCGAGCTTCTTCGAGTTCTATCGTTCGATGCGTGCCTATGTGTCGTCGCTCGCCGATACCGGCACGACGATGGTCCTCTCGCCGAATTCGGATTTCTTCAAGTTCTTCGAGACGCCGAACGGGTCGGCCCCGCAAGCTCGGCCGGCGCCACCTGCCGGACAGCCGGCACCGGCGAACTAACCCGACACAGGAAGGAGCGGTATTGCCGCTCCTTCTCTTTTTGTGGGCGAGGAACCATGCCAACTCACGAAAAGGTAATTTCCCGCGGACACATTCCACCTTATTGTTTGCCGAAACTCTGCCCGATTCAGGCGCTCGAATAGCGGTTTGAAAATTCCGCGCCCGCGGTGATGCAGATAATCCGATTGCGAGGAGGCCAGATGGCTCAGCAGGTTCGTACGTCCTGGAAGCGTTTTGTCGTCGGCGGCCTCGCAGCCACGCTCGTGGCCGGCCCGATGTCGGCATGGGCGCAGGCGCCAGCGCCGGCGCCGTCCGCGCCTTCTCAGGCCCAGCCCGGTTCGCCGGAGACCATGCTGCCGGCGCCACCGCCGCCGTCGCCGGCAATCAACCCGCCACCGACACCGGGTGTCGCGATGTCTCCGGCAGGACCGGCATCGCTGGCGGACCTGTCCGAAAACCTGCTCGACGCGGTGGTCAACATCTCGACGTCGCAGAGCGTCAAGGACGACGGCAACGGTCCGCAGCAGCCGCAGATCCAGGAAGGGTCACCTTTCCAGGAATTTTTCGACGACTTTTTCGACGGTGAAGGCGGCCAGCGCGGCAACCAGAAAGTCTCGTCGCTTGGCTCGGGCTTCGTGATCGACCCGGCCGGTTACGTCGTGACCAACAACCACGTCATCGAAGGCGCCGACGATATCGAGGTCGTGTTCCCGAACGGCACGAAGCTGAAGGCGACGCTGATCGGCACAGACACCAAGACCGATCTTTCCGTGCTCAAGGTTGAGCCGAAGGCGCCGCTCAAGGCGGTCCCGTTCGGTGATTCCCGGCGCATGCGGATCGGCGACTGGGTCATGGCGATCGGCAATCCCTTCGGGCTTGGCGGTTCGGTGACGCTCGGAATCATCTCGGCGCGCGGCCGCAACATCAATGCCGGTCCCTACGACAATTTCATCCAGACCGACGCTGCGATCAACAAGGGCAATTCCGGCGGGCCGCTCTTCAATATGCGCGGCGAGGTGATCGGCATCAATACGGCGATCATCTCCCCCTCAGGCGGTTCGATCGGCATCGGCTTTGCCGTGCCGACCGAGATTGCGGAAAATGTCGTGCATCAGCTCATCGAGTTCGGCGAGACGCGGCGTGGCTGGCTCGGCGTCCGCATCCAGCCGGTTACCGACGACGTGGCGGCGAGCCTCGGCCTCTCTCAGGCCAAGGGCGCTCTCGTCTCGGGCGTGGTCACCAACGGCCCGATCAAGAACGGTGAGATCAAGGCCGGTGACGTCGTCCTCCGTTTCGACGGCCAGGCGGTCAACGAGATGCGCGACCTGCCGCGCATCGTGGCGGAAAGCCCGGTCGGCAAGGAAGTCGACGTCGTCGTACTGCGCGACGGGAAGGAGCAGACCGTCAAGGTGACGCTCGGACGCCTGGAAGACAGTGCGCAATCGGCTTCGGCCGAAACGGACGAGCCGGAAGGCACCGATCAGCCGGATACGGACAATGGCGGCGACAAGAGCGCGGAACAGAGCAAGGATCCGGTTCAAGCCTATGGCATGACGATCGCTGCGCTGGACGATGAGCGCCGCAAGACTTTCGGTATCGCGGAAAGTGTCGAAGGCGTGGTGGTGACCGAGGTCGCCGCGGGGTCGCTCGCTGCCGAAAAAGGCGTGAAGCCCGGCGAAGTCATCGTCGAGGTGGCGCAGGACTTCGTCGAAAGCCCAGAAGATGTCACGAGCCGCATGGACGCGCTCAAGGCGGAAGGCCGCCGCAACGCGCATATCATGATCGCCGACAAGACCGGCAATCTGCGTTTCGTCGCAATCCCGCTGGACTGACGGCGTATTTCGTCAGCGGGCTGCCGATACGCGCAGCCGCATCTGGCGGTGCCATTCGTCCCGTGTGACGGCGTAGACGACATGGCGTTTCAGCTGCGGATGAGTGTCTGGAACCCGCGGATGGATAAAATCCAGGTCGCTTATCCGATGCAGGCCGATACGCTGCATCACCGCCGTCGAGCGCCGGTTGGCTTCGACGGCGAAGGAGACGACCGCATCTAGGTTCGTGACCGTGAAAACCCGGTCGAGAAGCGCGATGGCTGCCTCCGTGGCATAGCCATTTCCCCAGAAACGGGTCGCAAGGCGCCATCCGATCTCTACCGCCCGGTCTGGAAATACGCCGGGAAGATTGGGATGGGAGAGACCGCAGAAGCCCATGGGCTCGCCGGTTTCTTTCAGGACGACCGCGTAGAATCCCAGGCCGTCGTCCGTCATCACGCCGTTCAGCTTGTCTAGGAGGGCATCCGCCTCCTCGTAGTTGCGGCGGAACGGAAAAAACTCCATCACTTTCGGATCTGCGTTGATCTCGCGGAAAAGATCACGATCCGCAGGCACCCACGTACCGAGAACCAGGCGCGGCGTTTCGACGATGGCCACCCGTCCTGTCATGGGTACACGAAGTCGGTCTTGCGGTAGCCCTGGATGTAGAGAAGTGCAGTGAGATCACCGTGGTCCACGCGCATCTTCGCCTGGGCGGAAACGGTGGGCTTGGCATGCAAAGCGACGCCGGAACCGGCGATACCCAGCATGCCGAGATCGTTGGCTCCGTCTCCTACAGCCATCACGTCGTCAGGCGTGATGGCGAGCTTTGCCGAGATGTCCAGGAGGGCATCGACCTTGGCCTGCTTGCCGAGGATAGGTTCGCTCACCTCGCCGGTCAGAATGCCGTCCTTCTCGATCAGGATGTTTGCACGGTTCTCATCGAACCCGAGGGTCGCGGCGATCCGGCTGGTGAAGACGGTGAAGCCGCCGGAGACGAGCGCCGCGTAATGTCCCCTGGCTTTCATGGTGGAGATCAGTTCGGGTCCGCCGGACGTGAGCGTGATACGTTTTGCGATGACGTCGTCGACGACTTTGATCGGCAGCCCCTTCAGCAAGGCGACGCGCTCGCGCAGCGCGGGTTCGAAGGCGATTTCGCCGTTCATGGCGCGGGCGGTGATGGTCGCCACCTTGTCCTTGAGGCCGACGACGTCCGCCAGTTCGTCGATACATTCCTGGCCGATCATGGTGGAATCCATGTCGGCGATGAGGAACCGCTTGCGTCGTGTCTCCGCCTCCTGCACGACGAGGTCGATCGGGGCGTTGCCGATGGTGGTGCGCAATGCTGCTTCCTCAGCAAGGGCATCGCCACCATCGCGCAGAGCGATATCGCAGGCAATCCCGTCCGCCAACCAATAGAGGCCGGAGGCATTGACGAGCTCCGCAGCCTGTTCCGCCAGGGCTGATGAAAGAACCGGGTTTGACGGATGGGCGATGAGCGTGGCAACCAGAGCCATATGGAGAACCTTGTGGAAGATATCGACGCGATCCTGATAACCGGGCCGACAGCCAGCGGCAAGTCGGCGATCGCCATACGCCTGGCCAAAGCGTACAATGGCGCGGTCGTCAACGCCGACAGCATGCAAGTCTACGACACGCTCCGCATCCTGACGGCGAGGCCGGCGGAAGACGAGATGGAGGGTATATCCCATCATCTCTACGGGCATGTGCCGGCGACCCGTGCCTATTCCACCGGCGAGTGGCTGCGCGATGTGCAGGGCCTGCTCGCGGAGATTCGTGCCCGAGGTCAGGTGCCTATCGTCGTCGGCGGGACAGGGCTCTATTTCAAAGCGCTGACCGGCGGGCTTTCCGACATGCCGGAAATCCCCCAGTCCATCCGCTGTGATCTTCGGCTGAGGCTGAAGCAGGAGGGCGCGGATACCCTTCATGCCGAGCTTGCACGGCGGGATGCCGCGATTGCCGCGCAGCTGGAGCCTTCGGACGGGCAGCGCGTCGTCCGGGCGCTCGAGGTTTTTGAGGCGACGGGCCGCTCGATTCTGGATTTTCAGAGCCGGAAGGGGCCTATGATCATCGATCCCGCGAAAGCCGGGAAGTTCGTCGTCCTGCCGGACCGTGCGGTGCTGCGGGAGCGCATCAACCGCCGCTTCGAAAACATGTTCGATCAGGGTGCCGTCGCTGAAGTGGAGGCATTGCTCAAGCAGGATCCGTCAGACGACATGCCCGTCATGAAGGCGATCGGCGTGCGGGAAATTGCGGATATGCTTGCCGGACGTCTCTCGGAGGCGGATGTGGTCGAGCGATCGTCCGCCCTGACGCGGCAATACGCCAAACGACAGATGACCTGGTTCCGCAATCAGATGGACGACAGCTGGCGAAGGGTTTCCGGCGCCGAGGCTACGCTCTAGTCCTTGTCGTAGAGGCTGCCGAGCGGCTTTTTGATCAGGCTCTCCCGGAAGGAGCTTTCACGCTTTAGAAGCGGGTTAGGCCGGGCGGCGGGCTCCGGCGGCGACGCGGGGGGAGGCGGCGCCGGACGGTCGCGCCAGATCGTGCGGTTTTCCGTTCGCTGCGGCTCGGCCGCTCTCGTCGGACGCGGCAGCATGTCGGGGTGATAGGGCAGGCTGGAGGCGTTCGACGATGCGACGGCATCGCTTCTGATTTCACGCCGCCACCTGTCCAGTTCCGCGTCGCTTGCCGGCGCAAATCCCTCCGGTGCGGCTGGCGCCTGCTCGGGCGTGCCAAAGCTTCCCGCCGCCTCTGCGGCCAGATAGCTCGTCTGGAAGGCGCTGATATCCGGCCCGCTCACCGACCGCATCCTCGCGACGATCGTCCTCAGGTCTATCGTGTCCGGCGCTTCGTCCGAACCCTTTTCGCCTATGCCATGTGCCTTCGGAAGATACCTGCTCTCGACATGGGCGAACCGCATGCGCATGGGAACGGAAATGGCCTCGCCGAACGCGATGGCTTCGCCATTGCCGATCGAGGACAGAAAGCTCGTCGTCGAGATCGACGAGTTCGGTATCGCCGACTTGATGATCTCCTGGTCGCGATCGTTGGACAGGCGCATGGCGAACAGCGTCGAGCATTGCGACAGGATCGTCTGGTCCAGCTCGCCCGGACGCTGGGTCACGACGCCGAGCGAAACGCCGTATTTGCGCCCCTCCTTGGCGATGCGGGCGATTGCCTGACGGGTCGGGAAAAAACCGAGATTGGGGTCGGCGGGGACATAGCGATGAGCTTCTTCGCAGACGACCAGCATATGGATCGCGCCGTTGCTCCAAAGAGCCAGTTCGAAAGCCATCCGGCACAGGATCGAGGCAACCGAATTGACCACTTCCGACGGAATGCCGGCCAGCTGGAAGGTGGATATCGGCCGATCGTCGCCGGGGATGCGGAAGATATGGGCGATCGTCTCCAGGATCGTGTCGTTGATCGTATTGTTGGAGAACATGAAGTGATAGCGCGGATCGTTGATCGCCGAGATAACCCGCATCTTGAGCGAGCGCAGGAACGGCTTTTCGCTTCGCCCTTCCAGGCGACCGATCCGGTCGTCGATGAGTGCGAGCAGATCGGCCATGCGATAGGGCACCGGCGTGTCGGCGGTGACCGAGCTCTTCTCCGCGGTCCGGCGCATGAGGCCGCCATCGCTGCCCCTGAAGGCGCGCTTGGCTTCCGGAATGAGGTCGCGAAGAATGTCCAGTTCCTCCGGGATCGCCGGCCTGCCGCGGAAGATCACCTCCGCGAACTCTTCCAGCCGCATCAGCCAGAAGGGGAGGTCCAGCGTGTCGGTATCGATGACGACCGCGTGCTGCGGGAAGGCGGCGGCGAATTCGTTGTGCGGATCGAGAATCAGGACGCGCAGTTTGGGATCCGCCTCGATCGCCCTGTTGAGCAGGAGAGAAACCGCGGTCGATTTGCCGACACCGGTCGAACCGACGATGGCGAAATGTTTGGACAGCATGGACGGGATATGGATCGCCGCGTCGATGCTTTCGTCCTGGGTCAGCTTGCCGATGACGCAGGTTTCCTTCTGGCCCTGATCGTAGATGCGCAGAAGGTCCGCCGCGCGGATGCGGTGGGCGATTGCGCCGAGATAGGGATATCGGGAAATGCCGCTCGAAAACTGCTCGCGCCCGTCCGCCCCAACGCGAACCTCGCCCAGCAATTCCACTTCGATCTGGAACTTGGTGTCTTCGCCTTCACCCCATTCGCGGGCGACTGTCTGCATCGAATAGGCGAGCGCCACGACGCGATTGGAACCGACGCTGATCGAGATCAGCCGGCCTACGGACCAGAGTTCGGTGAGTTCCGTTTCCCCCTGTTCGGCCAAGGCGGCGATTGTCGCATGCGAGCCATTGCAGCCGACGACGCGGCCCAGAAAGCGGTTGCCTCGGGTCAGGGTATCCCGGCGATCATGTTCTCCGGCTGATGGAGAGCGATGGAGGTCGTCGTTCAGCAAGAGGCGCCCCTGCCATTGGGGTGAGATTTCGGTGGCATCCGCGGATCGGCGCCAAGGCTAGTGAATGGCCAAACTATGATTTTCGAATTAACAAGTGGTGTAGAGATCCCGACTGTCGCAATCCGGCTGCTCCAAATTCGGGCGAATCCGGTTTTTGGCCGGTCGCGCGTTGACGAAAGTTATCTAACCGTCTAACACTCGCATCCATGAAAAATTCGAAGGCACTTATTGTGGTGGGAACGCGCATGGGCAGGACGGTGTAACCGTCCGGCGTTAGCCACCCATGCGCGGAAAGACAGGCTCCTCAAGGGGCCTTTTTTTATGCCTTAAACCGGCTCGGAGGAGCCGCCGGTGACACTCAAGGACGTGAACGGACGAAGACAGATGACGGACACCAAAAATCAGATGACGGGGGCGGAGATCGTCCTGAAGGCGCTGAAAGACAACGGCGTAGAGCACATATTCGGCTATCCGGGCGGAGCGGTGCTGCCGATCTATGACGAGATCTTCCAGCAGGACGACATACAGCACATTCTCGTCCGTCACGAGCAGGGTGCCGGCCATGCGGCCGAAGGTTACGCGCGCTCGACCGGCAAGGTCGGCGTCATGCTCGTCACCTCCGGCCCCGGTGCGACCAACGCGGTTACCCCGCTGCAGGACGCTCTCATGGATTCCATCCCGCTCGTCTGCCTGACGGGCCAGGTTCCCACGACGCTGATCGGTTCCGACGCCTTCCAGGAATGCGACACGGTCGGCATCACGCGCCCCTGCACCAAGCACAACTGGCTGGTAAAGGACGTCAACGAACTCGCCGCCACCATCCACGAGGCTTTCCGTATCGCAAAGACGGGCCGGCCGGGCCCGGTCGTCGTCGACATCCCGAAAGATGTCCAGTTCGCCACCGGCACCTATACGCCGCCATCGGAAACCGTCGCCAACAAGAGTTACACGCCGAAGGTGGACGGTGACCTGAAGGCGGTTCAGGCGGCGGTCGAGCTGATGGCTTCGGCGCGCCGGCCGATCCTCTATACCGGCGGCGGCGTCGTCAATTCCGGCCCGGAAGCGTCCAAGCTGCTGCGCGAACTGGTCGAACTGACGGATTTTCCGATCACCTCCACCCTGATGGGGCTGGGTGCTTATCCCGCCTCCGGCAAGAACTGGCTCGGCATGCTCGGCATGCACGGTTCCTACGAAGCCAACATGGCGATGCATGACTGCGACGTGATGGTCTGCATCGGGGCCCGTTTCGACGACCGCATTACCGGCCGTCTCAATGCGTTCTCGCCGAATTCCCGCAAGGTCCATATCGATATCGACCCTTCGTCGATCAACAAGAACGTCCGCGTCGACATACCGATCATCGGGGATGTCGGGCATATCCTGGAAGACATGGTCCGGTTGTGGCGGGCCCTGCCGAAAAAGCCGGAAAAGGCGCAGACCGCGGACTGGCATTCGCAGATCGACGGCTGGCGGTCGAGGAAGTCCTTCTCCTACAAGAATTCGAAGGACGTCATCATGCCGCAATATGCGCTGGAACGCCTCTACGAGGCTTCGAAGGGGCGGGAAACCTTCATCACCACCGAGGTCGGCCAGCACCAGATGTGGGCGGCGCAGTTCTTCGGCTTCGAGGAACCGAACCACTGGATGACATCCGGTGGCCTCGGCACCATGGGTTACGGGCTGCCGGCCGCGCTCGGCGTGCAGGTGGCGCATCCGGACGCGCTGGTCATCGATATTGCCGGCGACGCTTCGATCCAGATGTGCATCCAGGAGATGTCCTGCGCCATCCAGCACAATCTTCCGGTCAAGATCTTCATCCTCAACAATCAGTACATGGGCATGGTGCGCCAGTGGCAGCAGTTGCTGCACGGCAACCGCCTGTCCAACTCCTACACGGAAGCGATGCCCGATTTCGTCAAGCTGGCGGAAGCCTATGGCGCAGTCGGCATGTATTGCGACGACCCGAAGGAGCTCGACGACAAGATTGCCGAAATGATCGCCGTCAAGAAACCGGTCATCTTCGATTGCCGCGTCGCCAATCTCGCCAACTGCTTCCCGATGATCCCGTCGGGCAAGGCGCATAACGAGATGCTGCTGCCGGACGAAGCGACGGACGACGTCGTTGCGACCGCGATCGACGCAAAGGGCCGGCAGTTGGTCTGAGACCGGCGCCGGAATTGAAGAAGAATCTGAGGAAACGGGCTCAATACCATGAATGCGCATCAGCAACCGACCGGATCGGCTTACTTCATTGCGCCGGAAACGGCAAAGTCGGAGAGCCATACTCTCTCCGTTCTCGTCAATAACGAGCCGGGCGTCCTCGCCCGGGTGATCGGCCTCTTCTCGGGCCGCGGCTACAATATCGAGAGCCTGACGGTCTCGGAGACGGAGCACGAAGCGCATCTGTCGCGCATCACCATCGTCACCAACGGCACGCCTCTGGTGCTGGAACAGATCAAGGCGCAGCTGGAGCGGATCGTGCCGGTGCACCGCGTGGTCGATCTGACCGTCCGCGCTCGCGAACTGGGGCAGGAGCGGCCGATCGAGCGCGAGGTGGCTCTGATCAAGCTCGTGGGACAGGGCGAGCGCCGGGCAGAAACCCTGCGCCTTGCCGACGCGTTTCAGGCAAAGGTCGTGGACGCGACAGTCGAGCATTTCATTCTCGAGATCACCGGCAAGTCGTCGAAGATCGATCAGTTCGTGGCGATCATGAAGCCGCTCGGCCTTATCGAGATCTGCCGTACGGGCATTGCGGCGATGAACCGCGGCTCGCAGGGAATGTGATCGCGGCCATCGACAGACGCGGTTGTTCCGGAGTAGGCAGGACAGGTTCAGCCTCTGGTCGGGAGCGGTCGGCGCCGTGACGTTTGACGATCCGGAAAGGATCGGAGGGAAAGCCTGGCTTCCCCCCGTCGGTACCCCAGTCGGAGCCATGCATTGGCTCCGAAACGAACAGCCGTGGGTGAAGGATTTTCTCGGGCTGCCGGCGATCCACACCTGCCTCGCGCCAGGCATCGGCGGGACGCTCGCCTGGGGAGGCCGCATCGTTTCGACGATGACGAAGGCACTCGCGACTGTTCGCCAGATTCCTCACTGGTATCTCGAGGACGGGTTCCTGCGTTCCGTCGGCCTCGGCAAGGCCGGCACCCTGCCTCTGTCCATCGTTGCCGACGACCTCAGCCTGTCGACCGACGCCTCCCGCCCTTCGCGGCTGGAGCTGCTCATCCGCGCGGCCGGCGACAGTGATGTGACGCTCGGCCGGGATGTTCGCGAGGCGATCGTTCGTCACGGGCTCTCCAAATACAATCATCTTCCCCATCGGGAGCCGGTCTTCGAGAAGACCGGGAGAAGACGGGTTCTTCTCGTGGATCAGGTGCGCGGCGACGTCTCCGTTGCCCGCTCGCTCGGCTCGGCCGGCTCTTTCAGGGCCATGCTCGACGATGCCATGTCCGGCGGCGCCCAATGCATCATCCGCACTCATCCGGATGTCATCGCCGGTTACAAGACGGGGTATCTGACCGAGATGGCGGCCGGGCGATCGGGTGTCATCCTGTCGGCCGAGCCGGTTTCGGCCTCGTCGGTGCTGAACGTTGTTGACGAGGTCTGGACCGTGGCGAGCCAGTTCGGTTTCGATGCACTGCTGCGCGGCATGCCGGTCCGCTGTTATGCCGCTCCGTTCTATGCGGGGTGGGGCCTTACGGAGGATCGGCTCGAGGCGAGGGCGCTCGCCGCGGTTTCCGCCCGCCGCGGAACGGGGCGCAGCATCGATCACCTCGCGGCAGCGGCCTTCGTGCATTATCCGATCTATCGCGACCCCGAGACCTGGCAGAAAAGCGACGTGTTCCGGACGATCGACACGATCGTTGCCGGGAGGAGATCGCTATAGCGCCGGCCGGTCAGAGCATTTCGAGCGCTTGCTTGCGAAGCGGCGGGGGGAAGAGCCTGTCGAGCGCTGCCCAGTCGGCCTCGCTGATCTCCAGGTCGACCGCCCCGGCATTTTCTTCGACGCGCCGGGCATCGCTGGATTTGGGGATGGCGATCACGTTCGGCGATCGCATGAGGAAGGCGAGCGCCAGCTGCGCGGGTGTTGCCTGATACGCCTTGGCGATACGGATGAGTTCGGGATTGCGCAGGATACGTCCCTGCTCGATCGGCGAATAGGCCATGACGGCAATTTCACGATCCCGGCACCAAGGCAGAAGATCGTATTCGACGCCGCGGCGGGCAAGATTGTAGAGGATCTGGTTGGCAGCGCAATTCACGCCGTCCGGCACGCCCATCAACTCCTCCATGTCGCCGACGTCGAAATTGGACACGCCCCAGGCGCCGATCCTGCCGGAGCGGCGCAGTTCCTCGAAACCCGCGACGGTATCGGCGAGGGGATGTTCGCCCCGCCAGTGAAGCAGATAGAGATCGATCCGATCGGTATCGAGCCGCTGCAGGCTGTTTTCGCATGCCTCGACAACGCCGGACCGGCTGGCATTCCAGGGATATACCTTGCTGACCAGGAACACCTCGTCCCGGCGGCCTTCCATCGCCCTGCCGGTGATCCGTTCGGCGCCTCCTTCGCCGTACATTTCCGCCGTGTCGACCAGCGTCATACCGAGATCGAGGCCCCGTTTCAGACTGGCGATTTCCTGCTCGGCCTTGCGGGCATCCTCGCCCATTTTCCATGTCCCGAGCCCGAGCGAGGGGACGGAAACGCCGGAAGGAAGCGTGGTGGCAGGGAGAATTTTCCGCATAGTGGACCTCGACAATCGTGAAAACCAGAAGATAACGCGGGGGCCGCTCCCGCCAAGGAGCGACGCTGCTGCCGGGCTTATCTAAGCCGGTCTTCCCCATCTTTCATTCTACTTTTGTTCCTTTTCGGTTGCCATCCGTCTTCGAATCCTGGCAAGTCACGCCTATGCAATTTGCCCCGCAACAGGATGAGGCTCTCAAGGCCGTTTCACGCTGGCTGAAGGACGGTCGCAGCCAGGTCTTTCGCCTGTTCGGTTACGCCGGAACGGGAAAGACGACCCTTGCCAAGCATTTTGCCGAGCATGTCGACGGGGAGGTGCTGTTTGCCGCCTTTACCGGCAAGGCGGCGCAGGTTTTGCGTTCGCGGGGCGCGCGCAACGCCAAGACCATCCATTCGCTGATATACCGCCCGCGCGGCGAGGAGGCGGTGGAGGACGAGGAAACCGGCAAGACTTCCATTTCCCCGATGTTCGCCATCAACCGCCAGAGCCCGGTCGCCAAGGCTTCCCTCATCGTCATCGACGAATGCTCGATGGTCGACGAGGCGCTCGGCAAGGATCTGATGAGCTTCGGCACGCCGATTCTCGTGCTCGGCGATCCCGGCCAGCTGCCGCCCGTTTCCGGCGGCGGATTCTTTACCGAACAGGAGCCGGATTACCTGCTGACGGAAATCCATCGCCAGGCACAGGACAACCCTATCATCCAGCTCGCCATGAATGTCCGCGAGGGCAAGGAGATCATGTACGGCGATTACGGCAAGGCGCAGGTGATCTCGCGTGACGAGGTGACCCAACCGCTGGTGCTGGATGCCGATCAGGTTCTCGTCGGCACCAACCGTACGCGCAAGCGCTACAATCAGCGCCTGCGGGAGTTGAAGGGGTTCACTGCGGATTATCCGCAATCGGGCGACAAGCTCGTCTGCCTGCGCAACGATCAGGTCAAGGGTCTCCTGAACGGCTCGCTCTGGCAGGTAATGAGCGCTTCGCGCGAGACGGTGAAGCCGGGCATCAACCTGATGATCCGACCGGAAGACGACGACATGGATCGCGGCGCCGCCAAGATAAAGCTGCTCAAGGCGGCTTTCGAGAGCGAAGAGGAAATTCCCTGGTCGACCCGCAAGCGCTACGACGAGTTCGATTACGGCTATGCGCTGACGGTACACAAGGCACAGGGTTCGCAGTGGAACAACGTGGTGCTTTTCGACGAGAGCTTCGCATTCCGCGATACGCGGGAGAGATGGCTCTATACTGCGATCACGCGGGCCGCAGAGACCTTGACCATCGTCAGGTAGCGCCGCTGGACGTTACTTTTCATCGATGCGCGGCGATCGCCTGCATGCATCCATGCCGTCGTTGACAACAGGCCAAGGACACGGCAAAAGCATTGCAGCCGCCAGGGATGGCAGGCCGTGCGAATCCGTCCATCGCGCCAGCAGATTGCGCTGCAGGACAGGCCGCATGTCAGAATTCAAGAGGTGCTTTAGCTGATGGTTGCGAAGATCTACCGCCCTGCCAAAACCGCGATGCAGTCGGGCAAGGCCAAAACCCATCTCTGGGTGTTGGAATTCGACCAGGAAGTGCCGCGTCGTATCGATCCCATCCTGGGCTACACGTCCTCGTCGGACATGAAGCAGCAGGTTCGTCTCATGTTCGAAAGCCAGGAACTGGCGGAAGCCTATGCCAAGCGCGAAGGCGTGGAATATCGGGTGATCCAGCCCAAGGAAGCAGCACGCCAGGTCGTTTCCTATACGGATAATTTCCGTTTCACCCGCCAGCAGCCCTGGACCCACTGATGCCGCGGCAGCCATGCTGCCGCTGCCGGCCCCTTAGCTCAACTGGATAGAGCAACTGCCTTCTAAGCAGTAGGTCGCAGGTTCGAGTCCTGCAGGGGTCGCCAATAAAACTCCTGTCCATACCGGAGACATAGGTACCATCTTGTACCTGAGGCATGGCTGAGAACCTCCTGCCGAACAGCTTGTCGAACCCGGATGCGGTTTGCCAAGATCGTTCCCTACGGGGTCACTCCTCATCATCGCGAGAGAAGCCCGCGCCTGGCGGGTTTATCCTTCTGAGCCGCTTGGAAGCTTCCGACCTATAGGGCTTCCATCGGCGATAGCCGCCGGCTCCGCGCGCGTTGCCAGGCCACTCATACCCCGAAAGACTGGCCTAACCTGCGGCCCTACCACTATGAGGCCGGCTGTGGGCCCTATCCGTCTTTGACATGATCGCCCGAGTGGAACCGGAGCCGTGTCATGGACGACAGCCAATTCGAGGGGGGCCTGATTCTGTCCATCGGCGATGATGAGATAGCGGAGGGGGCGCCAGATTCCGCCTACGCTGCGGACACAGACCAGTTCCTGAACGAAGCGCTTCGCCTGCGCTGGCTTTTCGCCCCGGTCGTTTTTCAGAAACAACAGCGGCAGCAACAGATGCAGCAGATGGTTGCTCATCTGAACGGAATCTGGATTCCGATCTGTTCGGTGGGCGTTCCTGCGTTGGCCGGTCTCGCGGGCGCCTGGCTGCAGGCCAAATACGGTCGCAGAATTCGCTTTTCCCGCGGATCGATAACGGTAGAAGCCACCAGCGTCGAGGAAATCGGCAGGCTGCTCGCCATGCAGAGCGTGCTTGCCGCCGAAGAACAAATTGCAATTGCCAGCAACTTCAAGGACATGGAATTGCTGAAGCACTTGCGTGAACCTGAGATCGAGCCTGCTTATGTATTGCAGGCAAGGATCGAAGGGTTGCATCGGGACCTGGAACGCGTGCGCCATCTGATGGAAACGCATCGCGCCTTTCGATCGCCCGGCTCGCCTAGCGACAAGTCTCCGTCACCCGACTGACCGGAGCAAGGAAGCCCTCGTATGAGCAAGAAGGGCCGCTTGCTGCGCGACCCACTCAATATCGGATCGACGAACTGCCGAACAGCGGTACCGGATAGACGTGGCTGCCGTCGTCGGAAAATCCCTGACGGTAAAGGCACGCTCTCAGAGCGGCACCGTAGTAGAAATTGTCCGTTCGCAGTATGCCACGCGGCGGGGTCGCCGCCTCAATCATGCAGGCCTCCCGGGCTAGGGCAAAACGTCTGTCCACATCCGAGCCCCTGACGATGCCGATACTGCCATAGGTCATCGTCGCTGCAAAAAGGTTGCTCGTCGGCGCGGCTATCAACCCAGCGAGTAGCGCCGAAATGTGGGCAAGTTTCATTGTCCGGTTCCCTGTTGGCGTCGCAGCAACGCGGAGGGCGGCTGTTTGTTCCAGGCGTTGGGAAATTTTACCCGCGCTATTTCGCAGGTGCGAAATGAAGTTCCTCGGGTTGGTCGCCACAGCTTTATCCGGTATCATCCTCAAATCAGTTCCGTTGCATCACGCAGGGGAAGGTGAATGGCGCTCAGGGCTGGAGTTCCCGGGTTGGCGCTTTCAATACATTGAGAACGGTTTTGCGGGCTGCGCGGGGCGGCCCGGGCCTTTGCACTGTCTTTGAACCTTCGAGTGGGGATACAAATGAACAGGATCTCGGCCGCTGCGGCGACTGCGGTACTCATTGCGGCTGCCATGTGCAGCCCGAGCCATGCGGAAGACCGGCCGCTGATCTGGCAGCCGATCAAGAATTCCGACACGAGCTATTCCGTCAAGCTTGGTATGAAACTTCCCATGCGGCTCGAGCCCCAGGCGGGTTTCAATGTCGGGGTCAATGCTTCGGAGACGGGCAAGGTGGTCGATACGCCACTCCGGTTCTGGACCAGTATCAAAGCGGCTGACGCCAAGCGACCCGCATACCAGATGACCCGCGATATCGGCGTCGACATGGACGGCCGGGCGGGAAGTGCTGCGATCTCGATGAACTATTACGAGAAACACATCGCCACGCCGGCCATCAACATCGAGCGGCAGGCGAATTATGCCGTCCGCTATGACGGCGTTTCCAAGGATTGGACAGGGCTGGACGCGAGCCAGTCGATCAAGCTGCGGCGGCGCGAGACGGGAACGGCATTCATTGCCACGGCGAGCAGCGCCGGCAGTTTCACGACGGTCGGTGCCAGCGTCGGGATCGAGCAGCAGCTCGGCGACAACATCACCGTCAGCGGCCAGGTAAACCGCAGCTTTACCGATGCGAATACGGTATCCAGCCTGAACGCCAGATATTCCTACCGCTGGTAAAACGAAAAAGGGCGCCATCGGCGCCCTTGATACATAAGCGGATCGGTTCCTGCTCAATGCAGAATCTGGCTGAGGAACAGCCGGGTGCGTTCGTGCTGCGGGTTGTCGAAGAACTCGGCCGGCGAGTTCTGCTCGACGATCTGGCCCTGATCCATGAAGATCACGCGATTTGCCACCTGACGGGCAAAGCCCATCTCGTGGGTAAGTCACAACTTGGTCATGCCTTCCTCGGCGAGGCTGACCATGGTGTCCAGGACTTCCTTGACCATTTCGGGGTCGAGTGCGGAAGTCGGCTCGTCGAACAGCATGATCTTCGGCTTCATGCAGAGCGAACGGGCGATCGCCACGCGCTGCTGCTGACCACCGGAGAGCTGGCCCGGATATTTGTGAGCCTGTTCCGGAATCTTGACGCGCTTCAGGTAGTGCATCGCGACTTCTTCCGCTTCCTTCTTCGGCATCTTGCGGACCCAGATCGGCGCCAGCGTGCAGTTTTCCAGGATGGTCAGGTGCGGGAAGAGATTGAAGTGCTGGAACACCATGCCGACTTCGCGGCGCACCTCGTCGATCTTCTTCAGGTCGTTGGTGAGCTCGATGTTGTCGACCACGATGCTTCCCGACTGGTGTTCCTCCAGGCGGTTGATGCAGCGGATCATCGTCGATTTGCCGGAGCCGGACGGTCCGGCGATGACGATGCGCTCGCCCTTCATCACTTTCAGGTTTATGTCGCGCAGGACGTGGAAGTCACCGTACCACTTGTTCATGCCGACGATTTCGACGGCCACGTCCGTGGCGGATACGGTCATTTTCTTCTGGGCTTCAGCCATGGGATATCCCCTTAATTTCTTTATCGTTTGTGTCCGGTGTCGAGATGCCGCTCCATAAAGGCGGAATAACGCGACATGCCGAAGCAGAATAGCCAGAAAAGGAAGCCGGCGAAGATCAGGCCGGTTATCGGCGTGACCGGCGTGATCCAGTTGGCATCGCGGAAGTTCAGCTGCACGATGCCGAGCAGGTCGAACATGCCGATGATCGATACCAGGGAAGTGTCCTTGAACAGGCCGATGAAAGTGTTGACGATGCCCGGGATGACGAGCTTGATCGCCTGCGGCAGGATGATCAGGCGCGTCGTCTGCCAGTAACCGAGGCCGAGCGAATCCGCACCTTCGTACTGGCCCTTCGGGATGGCCTGCAGGCCACCGCGAATGACTTCGGCCATATAGGCGGAGGCGAACAGGGCCACGCCCACCAGTGCTCGCAGGAAGTTGTCGATCGTCCAGCCGGTCGGCAAGAAGAGCGGCAGCATCACGTTCGCCATGAACAGGACGGTGATCAGCGGCACGCCGCGCACCACCTCGATAAAGGTGACGCAGATCATCTTGATGACCGGCAGGTTCGAACGCCGGCCGAGCGCAAGCAGGATGCCGAGCGGCAACGACACCGCGATGCCGACGAAAGACAGGACCAGTGTGACCATCAGTCCGCCCCAAAGGGTCGTTTCGACACGCTGCAGGCCGAAACCGCCATGCAGCAGGAAGAAGGCGACGACCGGAAAGATGACGAACAGCAGCAGTGCGTTACTGCCCTTGTACGGCGCCTTGGGGATCAGAAGCGGTATCAGAAGGGCGACGAACATGATGCCGACCAAGATCGGCCGCCAGCGTTCATCGAGCGGATAGCGACCGAAGATGAACTGGCCGAAACGCTCTTCGACGAAAGCCCAGCAGGCGCCGCTCCAGCCTTCCGGCTGAATGCCGCCCTGCGGGATGGTGGCGCAGACCGAGCGGTCGGAGCCCACCCAGCTCGCCTGGACGAACAGCCAGTTGATGACGCCGGGCAGGGTCCAGAGCAGCAGCGCCACGGCGATGATCGTCAGCACCGCATCCTTCGGGGTTGCGAGCAGGTTGGTCCTTACCCAGCCCGTGATGGTTCCCTGGCTCAGCGGGGCCGGTTCGGGTGCCAGCATCTGCTGGCGCACATATGATATTTCCTGCGCCATCGCCTATCGCTCCACCAGTGCCACTTTGGCATTGAACCAGTTCATGAACATCGACGTCGCAAGGCTGATCGAGAGGTACACCACCATCCAGATGGATACGACCTCGACGGCCTGGCCCGTCTGGTTCAGGGTTGTGCCGCCCGTCGCGACGAGATCGGGAAAGCCGATCGCGGCTGCGAGCGAGGAGTTCTTCGTCAGGTTGAGATACTGGCTGGTCAGCGGCGGGATGATGATGCGCATGGCCTGCGGAACGACGACCAGCCTGGTCGCCTGGCTCGGCTGCAGGCCGAGTGCGGCCGAAGCTTCGCTCTGCCCCTTCGGAACGCCCCGGATGCCGGCGCGGATGGTCTCGGCGATGAATGAGGCGGTGTAGAAGGAGAGGGCGAGATACAGCGCGACAAATTCCGGACCGAGAACCGCGCCGCCGCTCAGGTTGAAGCGGCCGAGTTCGGGAAAGCTGAAGCTCAGCGGCCAGCCTGCGACGGCGAAGGCCACGAGAGGCAGGCCGACGATGAGGGCGATCGAGACCCAGATGGTGTGGAACTGCTTGCCGGTCGACATTTGCCGCGCCTTCGCCCAGCGGGCGACGAAGACGGAGACCACGACGGCGACGGCCAATGCGATCGGCAAGACCAGCGCTCCGCTGCCCCATATGGGCTTCGGTACGGCGAGGCCGCGATTGTTGAGGAACATGCCGAGCGGCAGATCGAAGGATTCGCGAACCTGGGGCAGGGTGCTCAGCACCCCGGAATACCAGAAGAAGATGACAAGCAGCACCGGGATGTTGCGGAAGACTTCCACATAAACGGTGCAGAGCTTCGCGATCAGCCAGTTACGGGACAGCCGCCCGATGCCGACGATGAAGCCTATGATGGTCGCGGTGAAGATACCGGTGACCGCGACGAGAAGCGTGTTGAGGAAGCCGACGACGAGGGCGCGTCCATAGGACGAGTCGCTGGTATAGTCGATCAGCGACTGGCCGATGTCGAAGCCTGCGCGGCTGTTCAGGAAGCCGAAGCCGGAGGCGGTGTTGGAGCGGGCAAGATTTGCCGAGGTGTTGTTGATGATCCAGAGGATGAAGATGACGGTGAGGAAAGCGGTCAGTATCTGGAAGAAAATCGCGCGAACGGTGGGATTGTAGATATAGCTGCTAAGCTTCCCCCGTTCCGCCGGCGCGCCTAAGGCGTGGTCAGTCATTGGCCAATCCCCTGGTCCTTTGTGGACCTTATTGTGATCGTTATCATTATGTCGTCAGAAAAGCCGAGGCGACCATCGGCCGCCTCGGTTCGAACATACGCAGCTTAGCGGATCGGCGGAGCGTACTGGATGCCGCCCTTGTTCCACAGAGCGTTCAGGCCGCGCTGGATCTTGAGCGGGCTGCTCGAGCCGATGTTGCGCTCGAACACTTCGCCATAGTTTCCGACTGCCTTGATGATGTTGTAGGCCCATTCGTTGGTGAGGCCGAGGTCGGTACCGATCTTGCTGTCAGCCTCGGTGCCGAGGAAGCGCTTGACGTCCGGGTTGGTCGTGCTTGCCTTCATCTCGTCGATATTGGCCTGGGTGATGCCGAATTCTTCGGCCTGGATCAGAGCGTAGTGGGTCCACGAAACGATGTCGAACCACTGGTCGTCACCCTGGCGTACGGCCGGGCCGAGAGGCTCCTTGGAGATGATTTCCGGCAGAACCATGTGCTCGTCCGGATTGGTCAGGTTGAGGCGGACGGCATAAAGACCGGACTGGTCGGTCGTGTAGACGTCGCAACGGCCGGCGGCATAGGCGGCGTTAACTTCTTCGAATTTTTCGAAAACGACCGGCTTGTACTCGAGGTTGTTGGAACGGAAGTAGTCGGCAAGGTTGAGTTCGGTCGTCGTGCCTGCCTGGACGCAGACTGCGGCGCCGGAGAGTTCGAGTGCCGATTTGACGTTGAGGCTCTTCGGAACCATGAAGCCCTGGCCGTCGTAATAGTTGACGGTGCGGAAGTTGAAGCCGAGCGCGGTGTCGCGGCTGATGGTCCAGGTGGTGTTGCGGAGCAGGACATCGCCTTCGCCCGACTGCAGGGCCGGGAAGCGCGTCGTCGCCGTGGTGGGCGTGTACTTTACCTTGGTTCCGTCGCCAAAGACGGCGGCAGCGATCGCCTTGCAGTAGTCGACGTCAAAGCCGGACCAGTTGCCCGATGCGTCCGGCGAGGCGAAACCGGCCAGGCCCGTGTTGACGACGCACTGTACGAAACCCTTCTTTTTGACGTCATCGAGCGTGGCGGCAGATGATACCGAGGCATAACCCAGGACCGCAGCGCCAATCGCGGCTGACAGAAGCGTCTTTTTCATTTTCCCAACCTTTGTTTGTAGTTTTATGTTCTGGTGATACCGGGCCGCTCCCCTTGACGTATTTACGAATACGGCCGGTTGCCGCCGCCCTCCAGCGACGGGTTCGCGCATCTCATTCGCAAAACCAACGGGGGTCAAGTCTCGCCGGCAGGAATTGCGACGGAAATGAGGTAAATTTAATTTTTTCGCCTAAAATTGGTGCGTATGACTAATTGTTGGGCGGAAAATGATCACTTTGCGAGCTTTCCGCGATATTCCGAAGCGCAGTTCAACCTGGCGAAGCGGGATGCAGACTTGACGCCGGAAACGCCTGACGCGACAACACGACATCCCGTCTCTAGGAAAGCTTTCTCACGACATGACCGACAAGAAATCTCCGCTCGGCGTTGCGGGTCCCAACACCCGCCTCGCTCATATGGGACACGAGCCCGGATCCTACCATGGTTTCGTCAATCCGCCCGTGGTGCATGCATCGACGGTTCTGTTCCCCGACACGGCGACGATGGAGAAGCGCAACCAGCGTTATACTTACGGCACGCGTGCGACACCGACGACCGATGCCCTCTGCGCAGCTTTCGACGAGCTCGAGGGATCGGCGGGAACGATCCTCGTCCCTTCGGGACTGGCTGCCATCTCGGTGCCGTTTCTGGCCTATCTTTCGGCCGGCGACCATGCCCTGATCGTCGATTCCGTCTATACGCCATGCCGCCACTTCTGCAACACGATGCTGAAGCGTCTTGGCGTGGAGATCGAATATTACGACCCGGAGATCGGCGCAGGCATCGAGGCGCTGATCAGGCCCAACACCAAGCTCGTCCATACCGAGGCGCCAGGATCGAACACGTTCGAGATGCAGGATATCCGCGCGATCGCGGACGTGGCGCACAGGCACGACTGCGTGGTCACGATGGACAATACGTGGGCGACGCCGCTCTATTTCCGGCCGCTCGATTTTGGCGCCGACGTTTCGATCCATGCGACGACGAAATATCCGTCTGGACATTCCGACATCATCATGGGCTCGGTCTCCGCGAACGCCAAATGGTGGCCGCAGCTGGAAGAGGCGCGCATCGCAATGGGCATATGCGGCGCGCCGGATGATTCCTATCTCATCCTGCGCGGCCTGCGGACGATGGGTCTGCGGCTGGATCATCACCAGAAGAGCGCGCTGAAGATCGCCCAATGGCTCGAAGGCCGCGACGACGTCGCCCGTGTGCTTCATCCCGCTTTGCCCAGCTTTCCGGGCCACGAGATATGGAAGCGCGACTTCAAGGGTTCGAGCGGTGTCTTTTCCTTCGTCCTCAATGCCGATGCCGACAAGGCCAGGGCGAAGGCGCATGCCTTCCTCGATGCGCTGACCTATTTTGGTCTGGGCTATTCCTGGGGCGGTTTCGAGAGCCTCGCGGTACATGTCAACCTCTCGGACCGGACCATCCGCAAACAACCGCAGGAAGGACCGGTCATCCGCCTGCAGATCGGGCTCGAGGACGTGGACGATCTGCAGAAGGATCTCGAGCAGGGATTTGCCGCCGCGGCGAAGATCTGATCAGTCGGGGCGATAACCGTAGAGCCAGTCGAGGTCCGCCGCGAGCGATTGCGGCGGACGCAGCGACAGGACGATGTCGCGACCGATACGCAACGGTCCGCGGGCATGATAGGCAAAGCGGTTGAAGGCCCCGCGCGCCTTGACCTTGGCGGCGCGCGCCGCCCGAAGCTTTTCGAAAGCCGCCAGTGCCTCCGGCAGGGTCGCCGCCTTCGTCACTTGCCGCGCGAGCACGAAGCCGTCCTCTATCGCCATCGCCGCCCCTTGCGCTGCAAACGGCATCATCGCATGCGCTGCGTCACCGATCAGCACGACATCGCGGCCATTGTGCCAGCGCCCGGACGTAACCTGATGCAGCGGCCAGAACGTCGGCTGTTCGGCCATGGCGAGCAGGGCGACGATCTCCGGATGCCAGGCTCGAAACTGTCTGGCCAGCATGTGCTTCTGGCTATCGCTGGCCTTCGCATCCCAGGTTTCGCCCGAGCTGACACCGGAGGCGATGGCTACGATGTTGAAGGTACCCATTTCCGAAAGCGGGTAGGCGACGAGATGGGTGGATGGTCCGAGAAAGGCCGTGACGCTGTCGCGGGCGAGCCATGAGGGCGCGTGCCTGAGGGGGAGGGTGAAGCGCCAGGCTATGTTGCCGGTGAAATCGGGCTGCGGAGCGTCCTCGACCGCGGCGCGGATGTTCGACCATACGCCGTCGGCACCGATCACCAGAGAGTAGGAGTGGCCCGAAACCTGGCGAAGCGCCGCATGCGGCTCTCCGCGGATCGCAGTCGAGAGCCGAAGGGTACAAAGCGGATCGCGTTCCACCGCCGCCAGCAGCGCCTTCTGGAGCGTGGCCCGATGGAGGACGCCATAGGGGGCGTGCCAGCGCTTTCTGGCAAATTCGCCGGCGGGTACATGGGCAAGGCGTTTCAGCGATTTTCCCGAGACGAGCGCGATCTCGCGCGGTTCGGTCCAGACCGGTTCGATCTCCTGCAATACGCCGAGTTCAGCGAGGATCGCGGAAGCGTTGGGCGACATCTGCAGGCCCGCACCGACCTCGACCAGCGCTTCGGCTTCCTCGAATATATCGCAGGCGATGCCGAGGCGGGAAAAGCTGAGCGCCGCCGCGAGGCCGGCCATGCCGGCCCCAACGATCGCAACCTTGTCGAGATGCATTGGCGTGATGCCCGCCGTTACGCGGCCTTCACGTGGAAGACGCAGCCCGGGGGATCGGTCTGCTCGGCCTTGAGGCCAGGATTATAACGGAACAGCGTCGAGCAGTAGGAGCAGACCTTCTCGTTGTCGTGGCCGAGGTCGATGAAGATATGCGGGTGGTCATAAGGTACCGATGCGCCGGTGCACATGAATTCCTTCACGCCGATCTGGATGACCGGATATCCGCCGTCGTTCTGGAAGTGAGGAATGCTGTGGCCAGCCATTTTGGTCTCCATGCGTCTGATTTGCGGCGGACATTATCTCTCCTCGCCTCGAATGTGTAGGGGGAAATCCGCCGCATCTGCGCTTCGTCGGGTTCAACGGCCCGTCAAAACGCACTATAGGTCTGCGGCACAAAAGGATCGTCCGATGAATCTCAATGCCCCTGCTTTCTCCTCCTTCGTTCATGACGGCCTCGGTCTTCGTTATTTCGATGAAGGGGATCCGGCCGGCACTCCGGTTCTGCTGATCCACGGCTTCGCTTCCAGCGCGTTCGTCAACTGGGTTCATCCCGGCTGGCTTAAGACGCTCGGGGATGCCGGCTACAGGGTGATTGCCATCGACAACCGCGGACACGGCGGCAGTGACAAGCCGCTCGATGCGGAAGCCTACAGGCCGTGGGTCATGGCCGGGGATGCGATCGCGCTGCTCGACCATCTCGATATCCGCGAAGCGAACCTGTTCGGTTACTCGATGGGCGCGCGTATTTCCGTCTTCGCCGCGCTCGCGCACCCGGAACGTGTCCGGACCCTGGTTCTCGGCGGTCTCGGTATCGGAATGACGGACGGCGTCGGTGACTGGGATCCGATCGCCGATGCGCTGCTGGCGCCGGTGCCGGAAGCCATCACGCATGAGCGCGGACGCATGTTCCGCACCTTTGCCGATCAGACCAAGAGCGACAGGGTTGCCCTTGCCGCCTGTATCAGCGGATCGCGCGATCTCGTCGACCGCGACGACATGGCGCGCATCGAGGTTCCGACCCTGATAGGTGTCGGAACCAGAGACGATATCGCCGGTTCGGCGCAGAAACTCGCCGCGCTGATGCCGAATGCGCAGGCGCTCGATATTCCGAACCGCGACCACATGCTCGCGGTCGGCGACCGTGTCTTCAAGGCGGCGGTGCTGGATTTCTACGCGGAACATGCGGGCGGCTGATCTGGCGAAGGCAAGATTGCAGGTTCTCTGATCCTAACGATCAACGGAATGCGATTTTGCCCGCATTGGTGTTCCGATAATCTTGTTCTATATAATGAGCTCCAATGCCCGGCAGGCGACAAGCCCGGGAAGACGAGGAGAGGGCCATGCCCCCGAGAATGGACATTCGCGCCAAGGACGCCGTCACGGCGGTGGACCCGATCTGGGATACGCTGCGGGAGGAGGCCCGACTTGCCATAGAGCAGGATCCGCTTCTGGCCGCCTTTCTTTATTCCACGGTCCTGAACCATCGGTCTCTCGAAGAATGCGTGGTGCACCGGATCTGCGAGCGTCTCGATCATGCCGATCTCCAGGCCGTGCTCCTGCGCCAGACATTCATGGAGATGCTGGAAGACTGGCCCGAATGGGGCACGATCCTGCGCGTCGACATCCAGGCGGTTTACGACCGGGATCCGGCCTGCTTGCGGTTCCTTGAGCCGGTCCTCTATTTCAAGGGGTTTCACGCCATCCAGACCCATCGACTGGCCCACTGGCTCTACCAGCGCGGCCGGCGCGACCTCGCGCTCTATCTTCAGAGCCGTTCGTCGAGCATCTTCCAGACGGATATCAATCCGGCGGCGCGGATCGGCAAGGGTATATTCCTCGATCATGCGACCGGCCTCGTCGTCGGCGAAACGGCGGTGATCGGCGACAACGTATCGATCCTGCATGGCGTCACGCTCGGCGGCACCGGCAAGGAAGGCGCCGACCGGCATCCGAAGATCGGAAACGGCGTGCTGATCGGCGCGGGCGCGAAAATCCTCGGAAATATCGAGATCGGTTCCTGCTCGCGGGTCGCCGCGGGCTCGGTCGTGCTGAAGGCTGTCCCGCCGAAATCGACCGTTGCCGGAGTGCCCGCGAAAGTGGTCGGGGAAGCAGGGTGTTCCGAGCCGGCGCGGCTGATGGATCAGGTTCTCATTTCCACGGATTGAGCGGATCGCTGTCGAATTCGACGGGAGAAAGCCGGGCGCCTGTCGCGTGCCGGCTTTACTTTCGCCGCGCTCCCGTGCCAAAAGCTGCCCAACGCGAATAGCAGACGGAGATTGACGTGAAGCCCGACGAAATCAAGAAGATCGACGCTTACTTCAAACGCACCCTCAACCCGCAGATCATCGTCAAGGCCCGGCCGCGCAAGGACGATTCCGCCGAGGTCTACCTCGGTGACGAGTTCCTCGGCGTCGTCTACGTCGACGACGAGGACGGCGAGCGCTCCTACAACTTCTCGATGGCCATCCTCGACGTCGATCTCTGACGTCCGGCGCATTGGTGACGTGATTTCGAGCGGGCCCGACGGCCCGCTTTCGATTCCTGCCGGAAGCGGGTGTCGAGGAGATGCTGGAACCGTATCTTGCAGAACGGCCAGCTCGACACCATTAATATAGGGCCGGCCGATACGCGGCTTGCGACGGCGTCAGCTTTCAACTCACCTTTTGGGTATAGGCCTGTTTTCCCTCAGACCTGCTATTGTCAAAGGTCTGGGACGGCTTTCGCTATCCTTTGGTGAAACGTGCTATTTTTCGTGCCTTGATCGTACTCTGCCGTAATAGTGATTGCGCCGCCGCAAAGGGGGCTTAAAATCGGTATCCAATGAACTAAGTTAGAAAGACTGGAGTTCGGCGGATCGGAACAGTTGAGACGATCACCGGCACCTGGGGATGATGGAATATGATCGCACTGCCGATCTCGATGCAAAAAGAGAAGGGTGACGACGGAGACAACGCGGGTCGCGGAACCTCGGTCATCACACGCACGAAAGCCAAGACCAAGCGCCCGAACCTGTACCGCGTACTGCTTTTGAACGATGACTACACGCCGATGGATTTCGTCATCCACATCCTCGAGCGGTTCTTTCAGAAAGACAGGGAGGCTGCCACGCGCATTATGCTTCATGTTCACAATCACGGCGTGGGCGAATGCGGCATATTTACCTACGAGGTAGCGGAAACGAAGGTGAGCCAGGTGATGGACTTCGCCAGACAGCACCAGCATCCGCTACAATGTGTCATGGAAAAGAAGTGAGGAACCCGACGTGCCCACATTTTCGCCTAGTCTTGAAAAGGCGCTGCATCAGGCACTGACCTTCGCAAACGAGCGGCATCACGAATATGCCACGCTCGAACACCTGCTTCT
>JBQGDG010000049.1:0-2800 GCA_052038935.1 Neorhizobium sp.
GCGGCGGCAGCCGTTCTCTATGATTATGGGACGTTGGAACCGGCCGACCGCAATATCCTGAAGCTGCTTTTCCGCAGTCCCCATGCCAGGATCGACATGGATTTTTGGGAAACCAATGCACGAAATGCGGTTGCCGCTTTCCGGGCGGAAGCGATTCGAGCCGGCAATCCGCTGGCGGTACAGGCGCTGGTCGAGGAGCTTAGCCTTGCGAGCCCGGAATTTGCAGCCATCTGGAGCAATTACGATCTCCAGAACTATGGCGAAGGCTTCAAGCAGTTGCGCCACGCGACGGCAGGCGATCTGTCGCTCGAATATTCCTCTTTCGCCGTCGACGGGCGCCCCGATCTGGGGCTGATGATCTTCACACCCGCAACACAGGCGGACGCAGACAATATCAAGTCGCTGATCGAAGCGAGAAGGGCGGCCTGACAGCCGCCCTTCCCTTTTTGCCTCAGGCGACCTGTACCAGATGGCCTGCCGAAACTTCCCGGTACTCGCGCCTCGGCGGCTGGTAATCCATGCCGCGCACGGGGCTTTTCAGCTCTTCGTTGGATATACCGCGCCTGATCCCGCGGCGTGCCGGATCCGGCACCGGAACGGCCGCCATCAGCTTTTTGGTGTAAGGATGCTGCGGATTGTCGAAGACCGCGGCACGCGGGCCGATCTCGACGATCTCGCCGAGATACATCACGGCGACCCGATGGCTGACGCGCTCGACCACCGCCATGTCATGGCTGATGAAGAGGAAGGCGAGGTTGAGGTTCTGCTGCAGGTCGAGCAGAAGATTGCAGACCTGCGCCTTGATCGAGACGTCGAGTGCCGAGACACTTTCATCCGCGACGATGACCTTCGGATCGAGCGCCAGCGCCCGGGCGATCGCGATGCGCTGCCGCTGTCCGCCGGAAAATTCATGCGGATAGCGAGAGGCCATGTCGGGCGACAGGCCCACCTTCTCCAAGAGGTCGGCGGTCTTTTCCCGCGCCTGTTTCACCGTGCCGAGCTTGTGCTTGATGAAAGGTTCGGAGATCGCCGTGCCGACCGTCATGCGCGGGTTGAGCGAAGAGAACGGATCCTGGAAAATCATCTGCACGGACTTGCGCATGTGGCGCAGGCCAGCGGTGTCGAGGCGCATCACGTCGTAACCGTCGAGCGATACGTCGCCGCCGGTCGGCTCGACAAGGCGCATGATCGAACGGCCGGTGGTCGACTTGCCGCAGCCGGATTCACCGACCAGTGACAGTGTCTCGCCCTGAAAGAGGTCGAAGGATACATTTTCGACCGCATGAACGGCGCCGGTCTGGCGCGACAGCAGGCCGGAACGGATCGGAAAGCGGGTAACGAGGTTCTTCACCGCGAGGACCGGCGTCTTGCCCGTGGCGACGGTATCGGCAACCTCCACGGGCTCGACCGCGGCGCCGGTCTTCATGTCGACGACGGGGAAACGCGTCGGCCATACGCGACCCTGCATGGAGCCGAGCTTCGGCACTGCGGAGAGAAGCGCCTGGGTATAGGGGTGTCTGCCGCGATGGAAGATCTCTTCCGTCGGGCCGGTCTCGACCTGTTCGCCCCTGAACATGACGATGGTGCGATCGGCGATCTCGGCTACGACGCCCATGTCGTGGGTGATGAAGAGGACCGACATGCCCTCCTCTTCCTGCAGCACCTTGATCAGGTCGAGGATCTGTCCCTGGATGGTGACGTCGAGTGCCGTCGTCGGTTCGTCGGCGATGAGGAGCTTCGGCTTCGAGGCGAGCGCCATGGCAATCATCACGCGCTGGCGCATGCCACCCGAGAACTGATGCGGATATTCGTCGAAACGTCCTGACGCGTTGGGAATACGGACCTTTTCAAGAAGACGGACGGTTTCCGCCCTCGCCTCCTGTTTCGACATACCCTTGTGACGGATGAGGACTTCGGAGATCTGCCTGCCGATGGTGAAGATCGGATTGAGCGAAGTCATCGGCTCCTGGAAGATCATCGAGACGTCGTTACCGCGCACGCCGCGCATTTCCCTGTCGCTCAGAGCAAGGAGATCGCGGCCATTGAGCAGCACCTCGCCCTCGATGCGGCTGGTGGCAGGTGCCAGAAGCCGCATCAGCGAAAGCGACGTGACGCTCTTGCCCGAGCCGGATTCGCCGACGATGGCGACCGTTTCGCCCGGCGCCACATCGAACGAGACGTTACGGACGACGCTTTTCCATTCGCCGTCGACGAGGAAGGAGGTGGAGAGGTTCCGGACGGAAAGAACGGGAGATTGGCTCATCGGGTTTCCCTAGTTGAGCTTGAGTGGTGTGGCGAAGGATGCGGACGGGCGGCCCTCCGCATGGCGGGCGGCCTCCAATGCTGCGATCCTCTCGTCGATGACGCGACGATCGGTCATGCCATGCGGGTTTTCACGGGTCGGCATGGTTTCGGCCACATGTAGATAACGCTCCTGCGCCACCGCATAGAGACGGCGCAGTTCCACGAGCGGTTCGGAATGATCGTCTGCATGGAGGCGAAGCCAGGGATAATCCTGATCGCGGTAGATCACGAGCGCGGCGGACTGTCGGCCGCGCTTGTCGCCGCCGGCGGCCTCCCCCGCATCCATCGCGTCGAGCAGGCTTTCGGCAATCGGCATGCCTTCAGCCATGCGTTCCTTGTAGACGCGCAGCGTCTCCGCAATCACCTGTGGCCCGGCCAGCATGTTGCCGGCGACGGAAACGTTTTCATCGACCAGATGCCCCGCCCAGTCGATGCAGTTTTCGCCGGTGAAGGCGGCGTTGCGGCCCGTCGAATCGACGAGATGCATCTGCCGCTG
>JBQGDG010000050.1:0-10020 GCA_052038935.1 Neorhizobium sp.
GCCGTCGCGCCGCCCGGGGCCAAGGGCAAGCCGCGCGTCGCCGTCCTAACGCCCGGCATCTACAATTCCGCCTATTACGAACACTCCTTCCTCGCCGACCAGATGGGCGTGGAACTCGTGGAAGGCTCGGACCTGCGCGTCATCGACGGGCGCGTGCAGATGCGCACCACCCGCGGCTACGAGGCGATCGACGTCCTCTATCGCCGCGTCGACGACGACTTCCTCGATCCCCTGACCTTCCGGGCGGATTCGGCGCTCGGCATTCCCGGCATCATGGATGTCTACCGCGCCGGCAACATCACCATCGCCAACGCTCCCGGCACCGGCATTTCCGACGACAAGGCGATCTATTCCTACATGCCCGAGATCGTCGAATTCTACACCGGCCGCAAGGCACTGCTGGAAAACGTGCCGACCTGGCGCTGTTCGGAGCCCGACAGCCTGAAATACGTGCTGGAGAACATCGCCGACCTCGTCATCAAGGAAGTCCACGGTTCCGGCGGCTACGGAATGCTGGTCGGCCCGACGGCAACGAAGAAGGAACGCGCAGACTTCGCCGAAAAGCTCGCCGCCAAGCCGAACAACTATATCGCCCAGCCGACGCTGGCGCTCTCCACCGTGCCGATCTTCGTCAACAAGGGCGTAGCGCCCCGTCACGTCGATCTGCGCCCCTATGTGCTCGTGTCCGACAAGGTGAAGATCATCCCCGGTGGACTCACCCGCGTGGCGCTGAAACAGGGCTCGCTGGTGGTCAATTCCAGCCAGGGCGGCGGCACCAAGGACACCTGGGTTCTGGAAGATTGAGGGCGTAGAGAATGCTGGGAAGAACTGCAAACGGCCTCTACTGGATGTTCCGTTACATCGAGCGCGCCGAAAACATCGCCCGTCTCGTCGATGCGGGTCTGCGCGTCTCGCTCACCCGCGCCGGCTCTTCGGACGAGGACTGGCACGGCGTGCTCGAAAGCGCCGGTGTGCGCGAGGCCTATTCGGAAGTGCACGACAAGCTGACCGCGGCGGACGCGATCGACTACCTGCTGCGCGACCGCGCCAACATGTCGAGCGTGATCGCCTGTATCGAGGCCGGCCGCAACAATGCGCGCATGGTGCGCACGGCCCTGACCCGCGAGACCTGGGAAGCGACGAACGAGGCCTGGATCGACCTCAAGGCGCGGCTGTCGCGCAAGCCGAGAGCCGCCGACCTGCCGGAACTGATCGACGTCATCAAACATCGCTGCGGACTGATCCGCGGCGCCTTCCACGGTTCGATGCTGAGGAACGAGATCTACAATTTCGCCCGCATCGGCACGTTCATCGAGCGGGCCGACAATACGAGCCGCATCCTCGACGTCAAATATTACGTGCTCCTGCCTTCGGTCAGCCAGGTCGGCTCGGCACTCGACAACTTCCAGTGGGAATCGATCCTGCGCTCCGTCTCGGCACACCGGTCATACGGCTGGGTCTATGACGGCGAGTATCAGGCCGCCAACATCGCAGATTTCCTCATCCTTCAGGTCCAGATGCCGCGCTCGCTCGCCTATTGCTACGAGAAGATCGTCAGCAATCTCGGCTATATCGCCGCCGACTACGGCGAAAGGCTGAAGGCGCACGACACGGCCGATGCGATCCGCGCCATGCTGGGGCGGGGATCGGTCGACGAGATCATGGATCACGGGCTGCACGAATTCCTGGAGGATTTCGTCTCCCGCAACAACCAGCTCAGCGTCGAAATCTCCGAAGGCTATCGCTTCTACCAATAGGATGACCCGCAGATGCGGCTGAAGATTTCCCACACTACCGAATATGTCTATGACGAACCCGTCCCCTATTCGCTGCAGCGCCTGAGGCTGACGCCGACCGACGGGCCCACACAGAAGGTCGTCAACTGGGCCGTCGGCATCGATGGCGCAAGGATCGAGACCGGTTACGCCGACCAGTTCGGCAACCGCGTCGAACTGGTCTCCGTCGAGGGTGTCGGGCACACGATCCGGATCACCGCGTCGGGCGAGGTCGAAACCCTCGACAAGGCCGGCGTCTTCGGCCCGCATCAGGGTTTCTGCCCGCTCTGGCTGTTCCTGCGCGAGACGGCACGCACGAAACCGGGAAAGCTCGTGCGGGACCTTGCAAGGAGCGTGACCGGCGACAGCGAACTCGCCCGGCTGCATGCCCTGATGGAAACGATCCACGAGACGGTCGCCTATACGCCCGGCGCCACGACGACCGAAACGACCGCCGAGGAAGCGTTGGCGGCAGGGACAGGGGTCTGCCAGGATCATACCCACGTCTTCCTCGCCGCGGCCCGCTACCTCGGCATCCCTGCCCGCTACGTTTCCGGGTACCTGATGATGGAGGACGGGAGCGAACAGGTCGCTACCCACGCCTGGGCGGAGGCGCATATTCCCGGCCTCGGCTGGGTGGGCTTCGACGCCGCTAACAAGATCTGCCCCGACGACCGCTACGTCCGCATCGCCTCGGGCCTCTGCTATCGCGACTGCGCCCCCGTGTCCGGCATGCGCATCGGCCCGGCCGGCGAAAACCTCAAGGTTTCGCTGACGGTGGCGCCTGGCAACGGACAGTCGCAGAGCCAGGGACAACAGGGGCAGAGCCAGACGCAATCATGAGCGCGTCCAGGTAGTCGGGCCAATGCCTGCACCCTAGCGGCTCAGAGCGCAGCGTCGATTACCTGCACATAACCCCTGGTGCCGTAGTCGAGTATGGCCCGATCAGCGGTCAAGAGCGGCATCCCCAATCGACGGGCGGTCGCCACCAGCCATCTGTCTGCTGGATCACTATGAAAATCGCCAGGCAGCTGGACACTGTCGATGGAGATCGCCGGCTCGAGTTGAGCCCATTGAATACCGGGTCGGTTGAGGTTGATATCAATCCAGGATCCCACCTCAACCGTGAGCGCAAGCCTCTGACGCCGCACCAGCAATGCGATCTCCCAGCATGTTATGACGGAAACGAAAAGGCCGTCCACGTCGGTTGCTCTATCGAGGAGTTCGATTGCCCGCGGACCAAGCCGCCGATCGTCCTCGACCGCCCAGATAACGACATGGGTATCGGCGAGAATCATTTCATCGCATCCCATTCCATGGGATCGATCGCAGGCTCGAACGGATCGTCATAGCGCAACACGGATCCCTTCATGATGCCGACGATGCTTCTGCTCGCCGGCCCGACGTCCTCCACCGGTTTCAGCACGGCGACGGGTTTGCCGCGCTTGGTGATCGTGATCGGCTGACCGTCCTCGTTCATCTCGTCGATCAGGCGAAGGCAGGTCGCCTTGAATTCGGCCGCCGCAACCGTCTTTCCTTTCATGACCATATCTCCTGTACACATGTACATCTATATAGTCATTTCGTCGGTCATTCAATGACGGCAAGCCTGACACCACCTCCCGCGGTCAGGATTGCCGCCTGAATCGAGGTGAACGATGCTGTTCGGGCAATCGGTCTTCCAGTCGGTGCTGACCCGGCTGAAGGAAGAGCAGAAGGACGACGAGGAAGCCGGCGTTGCGGAGGCGGATTTTCGCATCCGCGGGCTCGGCACGGCTTTCGTCGCAACCACCGATACGCGCCCGGCATCCGCCGAAGTGGCGGCCGATGCCTATTTCGCTTACCTGCACGACGCCCCCGAACCTGCCCCCGCACCGGAAACGGCGATACCGGTCACGGACGCCGATCCGGCACCTGCCGAAGAGCCGGTTGTCCCGGCCCATCTGCTGCGGCTGACGGAAGCGGAGATCGCCGAGGAACTGGCGATCGGCACCGGGGATACGGAAGCGGCCCTCAACGAAAGACGCCGGCAGTTCGCCAAGGCCAATCATCCCGACCGGGTCGCTCCGGCATTCCGCGACAATGCGACGATCCGAATGCAGATCGCCAATCTCCTTATCGACAGGGCGATCAGGACGTCCTTCCTTCGCTAGGGCCTATTCCTCGCGCTCATCTGCGGGCTTCTGCGCCGGCGGCGGCTCGCGCCTGTCCCAGAACAACTTGTAGGTGGCGTAGATTCCGACAGCTCCGACGATCGCCGCCCAGATCGGCGCGCCGGCATAGAGCTCGATACAGACCCAGATGGCGCAGGTGACGGGAACGAGCAGCCGCCGCCACAGGGCGTCATAGAACGGATGGTTCGGATCGATCATGGCTATTCTCCTGCGGCCTGTGCGGTCGGTCTCGACTGAGTGATATCCCGGTCGACGAGAGAAAATGCAAGACCCAGATGCCCTTCGAAGACGAGCGAGCGTTCGTCGGCGAGCACCGTCAGCTGCGGCATGCCGAAAAGACGCGCAGCCTGCCCCTGCGAAAGTCCCTCCTCCACCCCCGTCCGCAACAGGTCGAAATAGTGCGTCCCGGGTCCGGTCAGATAAACGGGCATGTGTCCGTGGAGGCTGAGCAGCCGCGAGAGACCGTTGCCGATCGCCATGCCCGCCTGACCAAAGGCGTGCTGTGCCCGGCGATTGCCCTGCCGTGCCTGGACCGCGATCCGGTCGATCTCCACGACAGGCACGAATTTCGCCGGGATCGTATTGAGCGGCACGCCGAACGCCATGCGCAGGATGGCGTAAAACCCCGCATAGGCCTCGACACAGCCTAGGGAGCCGCAGCGACAGAGCGCCCCGTCGGGCACATGCAGCATATGGCCGAAATTCGGTGCCGAAACCTCGACCGGTCCCGCCGTCGGCCAACGCGCGACACCGAGACCGATACTGTGCCCGAGCGACAAAGCGGCGAGACCGGGCGCCTCGCCGGCCGCCCGCGCGTTCCCCCGGCGCGCCGACAGTGCCCCTGCCACCAGCAGCGTCTCGTTGCTGAGCAGGATCGGCGCTCGCCAGTCGCCACCCAGCACCTCGCCGAAATCGATCGGCTGAGCGCCGAGAAGCGGCGACCAGACCAGGACAGGCCGGTCCTGAGCGACCAGACCCTTGCTGCTGATCGAAATCGCCAGGACGCTGTCGTGCGCGATCGCCGATCGGAGGGCGAGCCGGTCGAGCGCTGCCCTCAGTTCCGCGACGAAGGCGGCGGGTTCCGCCCGCCCTCTCGCCTCGGAAAAACGGTCGATCAGCGTGCCGCTGTAATCCACCAGCGAATATTCGACCGCATCGGAAGAAACGATGACGACGATGACATGGCCGCAGCCTCGGCTCTGGCCGAACGACACCCGCGGACGCCCCCGTCCGCTCGCCGGCTGCTGTTCGAGACGTTCGATGATCCCGCGGCTTTCCAGATCCGCCGTGATCGCCGAAACGGTAGCGGACGACAGTCCGGTCGCCTCGCCGATTTCCGTGTGCGCCAGACGGCCGAGCCGCCTCAGCTCGGCCAGCACGAGCACGCTGTTGGCCTGGCGCACCAGTTCGGTGCTCGACCTTCCGGCCATACCGTTCGCCACATTCCTGAGAGCCAAGAAAAAGCTCCGACATCATCCCTGCAACTGCCGATTGACAGCCTAGCCGATCTCTGACATCTAATTTCTCGACTGTCGAGAAAAAAGCTGGAGGAGCGCTTTTCGGCAGCTCGTGGCGGAGGGGGAGCACGGAGGTTCGATCCTCGGTCCGCAGTCACTCGGGAGGACAAGATGAGATCGTTTATCAAGCTGATGGCCGGCGCGGCCGTCTTCGTTTCCATGCATGGTGCCGCATTTGCCCAGCAGGCCGTCGTCGGCGTGTCCTGGTCCAACTTCCAGGAGGAACGCTGGAAGACCGACGAGGCCGCGATCAAGAAGGCGCTCGAGGCGGCAGGCGCCAAGTATATTTCCGCCGACGCCCAGTCGTCCGCCTCCAAGCAGCTGACCGATGTCGAGGCGCTGATTTCCCAGGGCGCTACCGCCCTCATCGTGCTGGCGCAGGACAGCGACGCCATCGGCCCGGCGATCGAGAAGGCTTCCGCCGAAGGCATTCCGGTCGTCGGTTACGACCGCCTGATCGAAAATCCGGACGCCTTCTACATCACCTTCGACAACAAGGAAGTCGGCCGCATGCAGGCCGAAGGCGTGTTCAAGGTCAAGCCGGAAGGCAATTACGTCTTCATCAAGGGCAATTCCGCCGATCCGAACGCCGACTTCCTCTTCGCAGGCCAGATGGAAGTGCTGAAATCCGCCATCGATGCCGGCAAGATCAAGAATGTCGGCGAGGCCTATACGGACGGCTGGAAGCCGGAGAACGCCCAGAAGAACATGGAGCAGTTCCTCACCAAGAACGACAACAAGGTCGACGCGGTGGTCGCCTCCAACGACGGCACGGCCGGCGGCGCCATCGCGGCCCTCGATGCCCAGGGCATGGCCGGCTCGGTACCGGTTTCCGGCCAGGATGCCGACAAGGCGGCGCTCAACCGCGTGGCGCTCGGCACGCAGACCGTCTCGATCTGGAAGGACAGCCGCGAGCTCGGCAAGAACGCCGCCGAAATCGCCCTCGAACTCGCCTCCGGCAAGAAGATGACGGAAATCAAGGGCGTGCAGGTCTTCGACGGCGGCCCCAAGAAGCAGAAGATGCAGTCCGTCTTCCTCAAGCCGCAGCCGATCACGCAGGACAACCTGAACCTCGTCATCGACGCCGGCTGGATCACCAAGGCGGAAGCCTGCCAGGGCGTGAAGGCCGGCTCGGTCGCCGCCTGCAAGTAGCAGGCAGCAGGCAAAGAGAACGGCCATCTGCCGACAACAATCCCGACGCTGCGGGGTCTCTCGCGGCGTCGGCACCGCGCGCAGGACCGGCGCAACATGCTCCTTCTCGCCAACGGGGAGAAGTGCCGGAGCGACGGCGAGGCGACGAGGGGGCTGTTCCGGCTGGACCTCGATCCGGTGTCGTCCCCTCATCCGGCCCTTCAGGCCACCTTCCCCCCGCCGGGGAGAAGAGGAAGAGGAGTTCGCGGCACGGTCTACGCGCAATGTCCGGCACGGCGAGCTCGCCGTCCGAACTGACACGGAATCGATGAGGAACGGCAGGACATGGCCGACATGACGCATTCGACGACGCCAGCACAGACATCCGAAACGCCGGCGGCGGCGAAGCAGGAAGCCAATATCGTCGCGCGCTTCTTCCGCGCCACGGAGATCGACACGCGCCTGCTCGGCATGATCGGCGCGCTTCTTTTCATCTGGATCGGCTTCCATATCCTGACCGGCGGCCTGTTCCTCACCCCGCGGAACCTCTGGTTCCTGTCGGTACAGACCGCCTCCGTCGCCGTCATGGCGACGGGCATGGTGCTCGTCATCGTCACCCGCAATATCGATCTTTCGGTCGGCTCGATCCTCGGCTTCACCGGCATGATCATGGGCGTGCTGCAGGCGCAGCTTCTGCCTGCCTGGCTCGGCTTCGACCATCCGGCCATCTGGGTCCTGGCACTGGCCGGCGGCCTTGTCGTCGGCGCCCTGATCGGCGCGCTGCACGGCTGCATCATCGCCTTCCTGAACGTCCCGTCCTTCATCGTCACGCTCGGCGGCCTGCTCGTCTGGCGGGGCGCCACATGGTATGTCACCAGCGGCCAGACGGTCGCGCCGATGGATGCCACCTTCCGGCTGATGGGCGGCGGGACCGAGGGCTCGATCGGCGCGACATGGAGCTGGATCGCCAGCGCCCTCGCCTGCCTCGCCATCGTCGCGGCGATCGTCAATGCCCGTCACCAGCGCAAGCGCTTCCATTTCCCGCGCCGCCCGCTCTGGGCAGAATATGTGCTGGCCGCGCTCGGCTGCGCCATCGTGCTCGGCGTCGTGGCGATCGCCAACAGCTATTACTGGCCGGTCGCCATCGCCCGCCGTTACGCCGAGGCGAACGGCATCGCCTGGCCGGAAGGCGGCCTGCTGATCCCGCACGGCATCGCCATTCCCGTGCTGATCGCCGTCGGCGTCGGCATCGTCATGACCTTCATCGCCACGCGGCTGCGCTTCGGCCGTTATGTCTTCGCCATCGGCGGAAACCCGGAAGCGGCCGAGCTCGCCGGCATCAAGACGCGCTGGGTCACGGTCAAGATCTTCATGCTGATGGGCGCGCTCTGCGCGATTGCCGCGGCCATCTCGACGGCCCGTCTCAATGCCGCGACCAATGCCCAGGGCGAGCTCGACGAACTCTATACCATCGCCGCAGCCGTCATCGGCGGCACCTCGCTGTCGGGCGGCATCGGCACGATCGCGGGCGCCATGCTCGGCGCGCTGCTCATGCAGTCGCTGCAGTCGGGCATGGTCCTGCTCGGCATAGACACGCCCTTCCAACGCATCGTCGTCGGCATGGTCCTGGTCGTCGCCGTCTGGCTCGACACCGTCTATCGCGCCCGCGCCCGATAGGTGGACCAAGTGACAAGGAGATCCTCCCATGACGGATAATTCCACCAACGGACAGGCTGCGACGGGCGCGGCCGGAAAGACGGTGACGGACGGGTCGCCGACGCCCCTCGCCCATCCGCTGGTCGAGATGAGGAACATTTCCATCTCCTTCGGCGGCATCCATGCGGTGGAGGACGCGTCCGTCGATCTCTATCCCGGCGAGGTCGTCGCCCTTCTCGGCCACAACGGCGCCGGCAAGTCGACGCTGATCAAGATCCTGTCCGGCGCCTACCGGCGCGATCAGGGCGAGATCCTCATCAACGGCGAGGACGCCGACATCCGCAATCCGCGCGATGCCAAGAAATACGGGATCGAGACGATCTACCAGACGCTCGCCGTCGCCGACAATGTCGATGCGGCCGCCAATCTCTATCTCGGGCGCGAGCTGCGCACCCGATGGGGCACGCTGGACGACGTCGCGATGGAGGCGAGCACCCGCGAGGTGATGGGCAGGCTCAACCCGAATTTCCGGCGCTTCAAGGAGCCGGTGAAGGCGCTGTCGGGCGGCCAGCGGCAATCGGTGGCAATCGCCCGCGCCATCCTCTTCGACGCCCGCATCCTGATCATGGACGAGCCGACCGCCGCCCTTGGCCCGCAGGAGACCGCGCAGGTCGGCGACCTGATCAAGCAGCTGAAACGCGAGGGCATCGGCATCTTCCTGATCAGCCACGACATCCACGACGTCTTCGACCTCGCCGACCGCGTCTTCGTGATGAAGAACGGCAAGGTGGTCGGCCATGCGCGCACCGGCGACGTCACCAAGGACGAGGTGCTCGGCATGATCATCCTCGGCAAGGTGCCACCGGGCGCAGTCCCCGGCCCCGGCGCCATGAAACTCGCCTGACGCGCCCATCCACGCACCACCGCTCCGCCCGTCCGGCAACCGCCCCTTCCCGCCCGCTCGCCCCCGCTCCTCCCGGCCAGCGGACGCCGTCCCGCCCCAGGCGGCGGGGCCCGACCACTTTTTCCACGCCCCGGACACGTATTGCCATTGAAGCCGCTCCCGACCTGGGTTAAGACCCTGCCATCGGACACCGGCGAAAGAATCGCCGGCACGGTTAGCACCCGTAGCTCAGCTGGATAGAGTGTTGGATTCCGATTCCAAAGGTCACAGGTTCGAATCCTGTCGGGTGCGCCATTCTCATTCAAAATTCGATCTTCACTCACCCGTGGGCGGGCTGGCAAGGGCATCCGGTTTTCCGGCGACCTCGAAGCGCGGTTCTTTGAGGTACTTGTGAGCGAGCGCGCATTATCCGCTATACCCGAGGCCAGCCGACGCGCGCGTTCGAGCGCATCCCCGGCAGGCGGGCAGAGTGCCTGGACGCTTTCAAATACAGCCTCGCTGCCCGTGTCCTGATCAACATTGATCTCGACAGACGCGAGCCCGAGCTTTCCAGTGCCGCCGCGCCGAAGCAAGAAAAACGGTTTTCAGGTCCGCGTTTCTCGATCGATAGCGATTAAAAACTTAGTTTTCGGCCTGCGATCTCTTTATTACTCATTCTTGATCAGAGAAAGCAACTGCCTGAATCGGTGGGAAGAAAATTCATGGGCGAGACTGACTACAGTAAACTCAAGGGCGTGGCAGAAGAAAAGCACTTTGATGTCTGTGTGTCTCGCTTCAAAGGCGAGCGCGTTGACAGCCTGATAACTCGTAAAGGCGTGAAGAAAGCGGATTACCTGTTTCGCGATGCTGGTGTGGTGGCGGAA
>JBQGDG010000051.1:0-18724 GCA_052038935.1 Neorhizobium sp.
CCGGTCGCCTTGACCTCGATCAGCACCTCGCCGGCCTTCGGACCGTCGAGCTGAACCGTCATCACTTCCAAGGGCTTGCCTGCCTGTACGGCGACTGCGGCACGCACATCCATCATGTTTTCCTCCCTCGGCCGTATGGCCGTCCCACCGTAAAATTCCCCCGGCCCTCGGTCCGCAGACGGAAAGACCTGCAGCGCGCCGCCGGCATCCGTTTCCGGCAGGCCTGCCGCGGCGCCCGTCGTCCGGCCGGATCCTCGCGCAAAGCCACGGCGCCCTCCCCGTATCCACCGGCATCGACCGGGCTGCCTTTCGATATTACCGGCATTGCTCGATCGGGCCCGTCGGGGGCCACCGGTGTTTCCCGGCGGCGGACATCACTGGGTAATCCTCCGGTCGTGCTCGTCCAAAAGCGGTACGCCGTAATCCAGAAGAAGCCTGTCGATCTTGGCCTGGTTGTCCTTGATGAACGCGTTCAACAGCCGCTTCCAGTTCTGGTCGGACGGGCGCACGCCCATCGTGATGCGGTAGACCATGCGCTGGCCGCCCTTTTCGTGAACCAGCGGCACGAGCGTCATGTCGGCCCCGGCACGGGCCGCATAATAACCGGCCATCGGTCCCCACAGCACGGCCGCGTCGATCACGCCGGCCTGCATGTCGCGCATCGCCAGTTCCGCCATGGACGGCAGCACCCGCGTATCGACCATCAGCGGATAGATCTTGGCTTTGCCCATCAGCTTCGCCGCCGCCATGCCGGCGGTCGGCGGCGTCCCTTCAACGACACCGATGCGCTTGCCCGCCAGTTTCGGATCGGCGAGCGTCTCGACGCCCGCCAGATCGCCGTCCTTCCGATAAATCAGCACATAGGCCGACCGGTAATAGGCATTGGTGTTCTGAACCAGCTCGTCGCCCTGGGCGTAACCCATGATGATATCGCAGCGATTGGCGCCGAGCGTATTGCGCACGAAACCGGTGATCGAGGGAAACCAGGTATAGGAGACCGATTTTCGCCCCGTCCCTTCCGCCACCATCGTCGCCAGCCTGTCCTCGAACCCTCCGCCGCCCTGATCCGAGAACGGCATGTTGGACGGATCGGCACAGACACGCAGGACATCGGGATCGACCAGTTCGCCGGCGGCACCGAGACCGGCCCCCTGCGCATGCAGCTGATGGACGGACGCAACGACAAGCACGGCGGCCACCATCGTGAACCGGACGCCGCGTCGGCAGGCCGACAGACGCACCGTCCCCGCGGCCGCACCGGCGGCAACCGGACCGAACCGGAAAATTCCTCCCATGTCATCCCCCCATGCAGGAGGCTTCGTGTTCCTTCGCCCCCTTCGGCTTGTCGGCCTTTTTCGGCGGCCGCCCGCGCGGTGCGGCATCGACGGCGCGGGCGCGGAGATAGACGTAGATGTCGTCGAGATAACAATAGACGTTCTTGTTGTCTCCGAAGGCCGGCATGACGTTTTCCTTGCCGCCACCGACATTCTTGCGTCCTTCCGCCACGATCGAAAGGAAGCTCGCATAGTCCAGCCTCTTCAGGCTGTTGGCCAAGGCCGGGGCATAACTCGAGCCGACGCCGTCCGGCCCGTGGCAGGTGTGACAGTCGGAATGGTATCGCCGATAGCCGCTGAACGTATACCAGTCGACCGTGCCGTCGGGTTGGAATTTGAAGGTCGGATTGCCGTCCTTGTCGAAGAACTTTCCGTCCTCCTCGGTCACCGCCGCCGCCTTCTCCTTGTCGTCGTCGGGGAGGGCCATGCCGCCTGCCAGAAAAGAGAATGTCACGACGCCTGCTGCGAAAACTGCCATGCGAAAAGCCATTGATGAACTCCACACGTCAAACATTTCGGGCATTCACGGCAAAGAATACTCGCCCCGAGGCGCCCCACCGGATAGCGCGATGCCTCACCCCCGCTGCATTTACCCTGAACGATCGCCTGATATTCTGCGGGCCGCGTCCCGCCGGGGCGCGGCCCTGAAGCACGCGGTTATTCGGGCAGGCCGAAGACCGTCAGCTGGCCGCCGAGCGTCGTGTAGTCGGCGAGCGCGGCATAACCGCCGACGGCGCCGAGACCGGCCGTCCCGACCACGGCCGCCTCATCGCCCTGGGCGCGACCCTGGTCGACCGCTCCGTGCCATGCGGCAGCGTTTTCCGGAGACAGGAGCCCGCCGGCGAGCCCGATGCCGGCCCATCCGCCGACGCCGGAGAGGACGGCGACATATTGCTTGCCGTCATGCTCGAACGTGTTGATGTTGCCGATGATGCCGGACGGCGTCTTGAACTTGTAGAGTTCCTTGCCGTCGAGACTGACCGCCTTGATGTAGCCTTCGAGCGTTCCGTAGAAGACCACGTCGCCGGCGGTGGCGAGCGCGCCGGACCAGACGGAGAACTGTTCCGGTATCGACCAGACGATCTCGCCCTTGGCCGCATCCCAGGCGATGAAATTACCCATGCCACCGTGGCTTTCCGCGGCCGGATACATGGAAACCGTCGCGCCCACATAGGGCTGGCCGGCGGTATAGCTCACCTTGTAGGGCTCGTAATCCATGCAGACATGGTTGGTCGGGACGTAGAACAGGCCGGTCTTGGGCGAATAGGTCGCCGGCTGCTGGTCCTTCGAGCCGAGCGCGGCGGGGCAGATGCCGGTCGAGTTGACGTCCTCGCCGTTCTGTTCCGTCGAATATTGGGCGACCACCTGCGGCCGGCCGTATTGCTCGCTCTTCGGGTCCATCACGACTTCCGTCGCCCAATTGACCTTGGGATCGTATTTCTTCGCCACCAGAAGCTCCCCGGTGCCGCGGTCGAGCGTATAGCCGAAACCGTTGCGGTCGAAATGCACCAGCACGTCGTGCTTCTTGCCTCCGACTTCCATGCCGTCGACGAGAATGTTCTCGTTGACGCCGTCATAATCCCACTCGTCATGCGGGGTCATCTGATAGAGCCATTTGGCCATGCCGGTATCGGCGTCGCGCGCCATCAGCGTCATCGACCAGCGATTGTCGCCGGGGCGCTGCACGGGGTTCCAGGTCGAGGGATTGCCGGTCCCGTAATAGATCAGGTTGGTCTTCGCATCGTAGGAGAACCAGCCCCAGGTCGTGCCTCCGCCGGTCTTCCACTGCTCGCCTTCCCAGGTGTTCATGCCGGAATCCTTGCCGACCGGCTTGCCGAGATGCGTGGTCTTCTTCGGGTCGAGCAGCGTTTCCGCGTCGGGCCCGGTCGAATAGGCTTTCCAGGCCAGCGAACCGTCCTTGAGATTGTAGGCCGCCGTCCAGCCGCGCACGCCGAACTCCGCGCCGGAAACCCCGATGATCACCTTGTCCTTGACAACCATCGGCGCCGCGGTGCCGGATTCACCCTTCCCGCCGTCGATCTGATCGCCGTTCTTGACGGACCAGGCGACCTTGCCGGTCTTGGCGTCCAGCGCCACAACCGTCGTATCGGCCTGGTTGAGGATGATCTTGCCGTCGCCATAGGCGACGCCGCGGTTGACCGTATCGCAACACATGATCGCGATCACGTTCGGATCCTGTTTCGGCTCGTATTTCCAGAGTATCTTCCCGTCGTTCTTCAGATCGAGCGCATAGACGATGTTGGGGAACGGCGTGTGGACATACATTACGTCGCCGATGACCAGCGGTCCGCCTTCATGACCGCGTAGGACGCCGGTGGAGAAGCTCCACTTCACCTGCAGGTTCTTCACATTGTCCTTGGTGATCTGCTTGAGTTCCGAATAGCGGTGGTTGGCGTAGTTGCCAGTCGGCATCGCCCAGTTCTTCGGATTGGCAGACAGGGTGGTCAGTTCGTCATTGGCCAGCGCCGTGCCGGCAAGACCCGCAGCCAGGCCGGCGGCCAGACATCCCGCGGCGGCCAGAGGCAGAACCATAGTTTTTCCGATAACACGCATGCGACATCCTCCCGATGCTTATCATCCACACGAGGCTCGTCATCACGAACGCTCGCATGCTCCAAGGCAGCCAAGCTGTTCATGCTATGTGCGGGAACGTTTCCGTCAGCGCGTCACGGCGAATGGATGGGCAGAGGGCACCTTTATTGCCCACGCCATAAACCTTCGGAGTCTCGCCCCTCCCATAAGCAAGACCTTGAAGCCGGAAACCGAATGAAAGATAGGATATTACAACAATTCCGACAAGTGTATTGTGAATATAATCTTTGCGTCCTACAGGCTATGCTGCTTTGCAAAATGAATTATTGCGTAAGCTCATAGGTATTATTTTGTCTTATCCAATAATATTTAAAAGATGATTCTTAAACATGTTTCGGACAGCTTGAGTACAACGGCGTTCACCAGGGAGGTTCTGGATGTCTAACGGATTTCTGCGGATTGCATTCTTCTTCATTCCACTGGTCTTTGCCGGCGGCGGATTGGCGAGAGACGACTATCCCACGGTTGCAATCGTCGACTATGTTCACGGCTGCATGAAAGCCAATGGCGAAACACGAAACGCACTCAATAGTTGTTCTTGCTCGATAGATGTTATCGCGTCGATCATGCCCTATGAGCGATATGAAGCGGCCGAAACATTCGTCAGCCTCGGCCTACAGACAGGCGAGCGCGGCGTTTTGTTTCGTCAGGGCGCCGTGGCCAAGGCCGCGGTTTCAGAATTGCGGCGCGCCCAGGCGGAGGCGGACGTCCGCTGTTTCTGAATATATTCATGCAGGGGAAAATCAGATCTTCCGGCTCTTGTCGGGAAAGGCGCATGTCCAGCGCGCGATCCTGACTGCGGGGTGTTCTGCCGACCATTTGGCCATCTGCGCCGGGGCCAGCATCATGCACTGGAAAAGCGATCCGCGGCTTTCGAAGAAGAGATGCTCTTCGCGGCAGCTGCCCGGATTGGACAGAAGGCACACCGTCAGCACGAGATCGACCATGTTCATCGGACATCCTCTCGTTCGACGGATGCGCGCGGCGATCCCGGCGCATGCACCGGCGGCCCGACAGCTTCGGCACGGAAGTTGAAATATGAGACTACGCGCATGTATGAAAACCGTCAATCCTGGCCGGCATCTCCGGGTGGCAGACCTCTGCAACTTCCTTTTGCACCGACGCGACGACGGCCGCTGTTGACTTACTTCGCCACCGGACTACCCTTGCGTGCAGGGCGTCGTGCGGGCGGGAGGCAAGCCCGCCGCGACCCGACGCCTTTCGGGAGGATATCTATGCGTGCCATCATTTGTCTTGGCGCCATCGGCCTAGTTGTGCCGATGGCGGGTTACGCCTTTGGTCAGGATGCTGCCGCCGGCGAAAAAGTATTCATGAAATGCAAGGCCTGCCATGTCACCGATACCGACCAGAACAAGATCGGTCCGTCGCTGAAAGGAGTGATCGGCCGTACCGCCGGAACCCATTCCGGCTTCAAGTATTCCGCCGCCATGGCGGATGCCGGCAAGGGCGGCATGGTTTGGGACGAAGCGACGCTGACGACCTATCTCCACGATCCGAAGGGCGTCGTCAAAGGCACCAAGATGGCTTTTCCCGGCCTCAAGGCGGACAAGGACGTCGCCGACGTCATCGCCTTCCTGAAACAGGCTGCGCCCTAGCCGAATGCGTCGGCACGGTTCGCCCCGCCGCCGTCATTTCGGCGGCGGCTGCTGTTCGGCGAGCGTCTTCACCAGCGCATAAAGCCGCTGCTCGATCAGCGTCGGCACCTCGCAGACATAGGTGAGCGACTGGACGCGCTCCTGGAAGATGCGCGTGCGGAACGTCAGTTGCCCGTCGAGGGTCGCCACCCGGCCCGGGTCGGCATCCGGCCGGGCGCGCAGGGCATCGAGCGCCGAGCTCTCGCGGCGCAGGTCGGCCGCCATGTCGCGCTGGCGGTGGGCGTAACGCGCGATGCCGGACATCACATGGCTGCGTTCGCCGTTCATCCTGTCGAACAGTCCCCGTGCCAGCATGGCGACATGCCGCGCTCGCCGGTCCGGTGGCAGGCCGTCGCGATACTCCCTGATCTTCCGCTGGGCTTCGGCGAGAGGCAGGCGGCGCGCGGCGAGCTCCTCCACCAGGGCGGAGAGTGTTTCGTCCTTCGACCAGTCGGCGGCCTCGGGCGGCAGGTCCGCCCCGGTCCAGATCTGCCCGATCGACAATTCCGGCACCTTGCGCTGGATGCAGGGCCAGTCGGGATCGTCGCCCTGGGCGGCAATCGCCGGCGGAGACAGGAGGGTCAGCAGAAGGACCCCGATGGCGCGTGTCGCCGAAGCCATCAGCCGTTTCCTCCCGAATCCCGTTTGCGGCTCAACAGCCCGTTAGCCGGGTCATAGGCGAGGATTGCGCCCCCGAGAAACAACGTCGTGAAGCCGAGCACGACGATCAGCGACAGCCAGTCGATCCTGCCGTAAAGCGCAAAGCGGATCAGTTCCACCGCATAGGTGAACGGGTTGGCCTGGCAGAGCCGGTGGAGAAGCGGGCTCGATTCCTGAATGCGCCAGAGCGGGTAGAGTGCCGAGGAGGCGAAATACATCGGAAAGATCACGAAATTCATGATGCCGGCAAAGTTTTCCAACTGCCTGATCATCGAGGAGAGCAGCATGCCGAGTGAACACAGCATCATGCCGGCGAGGATCAGCCCCGGGAGAACCAGAACGTAACCGGCGACGGGAGGCCTGACGCTCCAGAACCAGGCAATGGCCAGGAAGACATAGACCTGCACCACCGAGACGGTAACGCCCGCGAGCAGTTTCGACACCAGCAGGAACCAGCGCGGAAACGGGCTGACGAGCAGGGTGCGCATATTGCCCATTTCCCGGTCGTAGACCATCGACAGGGACGACTGCATGCCGGAAAACAGGAGGATCATGCCGCAGAGGCCCGGCGTGATATAGACCTCGTAGAGAACATAGGTTCGGTAGGGCGGGATGATCGACACGCCCAGCACCTGGCGGAAGCCGGCAGCGAACACGAATAGCCACAGAAGCGGCCGCACCAGCGAGGAGACGAACCGTTCCCGCTGATTGAGGAAGCGCAGGCCCTCACGAACCATGATGCCCGCAAGGCATGCGAGGTATTGAGCGGGGCCGAAGCCGGAGGATGACGCGACCGGGACGGCGGCACTTCGGGCGTGGGTCCGGGCAATCATCGCCTTCCTCCCGCCCTAGGAGGGACCGCGCCGAGGCCTCGCGAGGCGGGACGCGGCCCGCCGGATCTTTCGTCCGCGACTGCGCAACATCCGCCCGCGGGAAGAACTGGACGAACCGGGCCGTCCTTGATCCCTCCGCCCGCCGCGAGGAACGGTTGCGGCATCCCGTCGGGCGCGCCCTCCCGTCCCGTGAGGCGCGCGAACGCGCCGCCGATATCCTCCGCAGAGGCCTCGCGGACGATATCGGTCACGGCTCCTGCCGCCAGCACCCTGCCTCGGTCGAGGATGACGACATCGTCGCTCCCCGCCACCTCGTCGATCAGATGGGTCGCCCACAGCACGCTCATGCCGGTATCGGCGACCAATGCCCGGATCGTCGCCAAAATATCGGCCCGCGAGCGGATATCGAGCCCGACGGTCGCCTCGTCGAGCAGCAACAGGGACGGCCGGTGCAGGAGCGCGCGCACGATCTCCACCCGCCGCATCTGCCCGCCGGACAGATTGCGCGCCTTGTCGTGCAGCCGGTCACCCATATCGACCTGCGCCAGAAGCGCTCGGATCCTGACCATCGCTTCACGTCGGCCGATACCGTGCAGGGCCGCGTGATAGGCGAGGTTCTGGCCGATGCTGAGATCGAGATCGAGCGTACGCGCCTGGAAGACGATGCCCAGCCTGCGCAAAGCCGCGCCCGGCGCGCGCCTGATATCGGTGTCGAAAATGCGGATCGATCCTTCGCGGGTGTCGTGAAGATGGCTGATCAGCGAGAACAGCGTCGTCTTGCCGGCGCCGTTGAGGCCGAGAAGCACGGTGAAGCGGCCGGCCGGGATCGAGAACGAAACGCCGTCGAGAACCTTTTTCTGCCCGTAGGAATGGCTGACCGCAGCGATATCCAGGGCGCTTTCCACCCTGCCGCCCCGGTCGAAGCCGGCCTCATTCATCGTGCTTCTCCCATGTCTTCCGTCGCTGGAGCGGTCGTTCCGGAAACACCGCCGCAACTGCCGCCTATCTGATGGTGATCGTGCCCTTCATGCCCTTGTCGGCGAGATCCGGCACGGACCAGGTATATTGCCCTGGCCGTACGGCGGTGAATTGCACCTGCATCGTTCCCTCGCTGTCGAATTCCAGCCAGGCCGGCGCGCCGTTCATGTGGACTTCGAGATCGTTGATGACGATCTGGTTCACCCAGACATTGCGGAACAGATCGGTGACGAACTTGTATTCCAGCCCCGCCGCCGAGGTGATCTTCCAGCGGTAGCCCTGCCCCGCGATGAGGTCGAAATCCTTGCGGTTGACGGCGAAATTGTCGTCCGCCGCTCCCAGGACGAGCTCCGGCACGTCCTTGCTCGCGCGCGTCACCTTCTGCGTCGCGGCGGGCGGCTTTGCGGCCGTCCCGCCGTCGTCGTCATCATCGTCCTGCGCCAAGCCGGCGCCGGCACCCGCCGACAGAAAGACGGTCGTCAGCGCAGCCAGCGCAAATTTTCGATATCCCAGCATCCTCTTCTCCTCCCTCGTCATGTCCGATTGCATTAATTCGGCGAAACCACGACGCCCCAGGGCATCGCTCCTACCGTCACCGACTGCACCGGTTCGTCGGTGGCCACGTCGATGAAGGTGATGTCGTTGGAAACGCCGTTGGTGCTGATGATCGTCTTCTGATCCGGCGTGAAAGCCAGCTGCCAGACGCGCTGGCCGACCAGAACGTATTTTTCCACCTCGTAGGTGGCGGCATCGACCACGGCGACGCGGTTGGCCGGTCCGAGCGCCACATAGGCCTTCCTGCCGTCGGCGGTGATGCGCACGCCGACCGGCTGGATCGCCTCCGACCGCAGGCCGGCGATTTCGAAGGTGATCTTGTGCTTGACCTCGCGACTGGCATTGTCGATGACGGATACCGTGCCGCCGATCTCCGCACTCACCCACACTTCCGAACCGTCCGGCTTGAACTCCGCGAACCGCGGCCGCGCATCGACCAGCACGTTGTGGGTGATCTCGTGGCTGTCCGTATCGATGAAATGCGCCATGTTGGTGGTTTCCGACGTATTGACCATGGTCCTTCCGTCGGGGCTGATGCCCATGCCTTCCGGCTCGACGCCGACGGGGATTTCGGCCAGGACGTCGCGGCTTTCGATATCGATGACGGTAACCAGATTGTCGTCCTCGTTGGCGACGTACAGCGTCTTGCCATCCGGCGACAGGACGAACAGTTCCGGGTCCGGCCCGGAGGGAAGCTGGCCGACGATCCTGCCGGTCTCGGTATCGATCACCTCGATCGTGTCGTCGTCGCTCGCACAGAGATAGACGAACCTGCCGTCATGCGAGATGGTGATGCCACGCGGCCTCTGCCCGACCTGGAGCGTCTTCACAACCGCGCCGGTGGCCGTGTCGACCACCGTGACCGTGTTGTCCTTTTCGTTGGACACATAGGCCATGTAGGCTTCGGCCGGCTGGGCCGCCCAGAGCCCCGCGACAAGCCCGATGGCGGCGAAAGTCGGTCTTTCCTGCATCTTTGCCCCTCCCAAGGCTGATCTCTTACTTCAGCACACATTTCGTCTCGGGCTGGTCGACCCCCAGCGTGTCCAGTTCGGAAAACTGATGCAGAAACCCTTCCTGGGGGGATGTCGAAACCACCGAATGCCCGTCGCCGATGAAGACCGGCTGGCGAAGCTGCCAGTTCCATTGCCGGAAGGTCAGCTTCTGCCCCTTGAAGGCGGCGATGGAGAAGTCCGGCGAGCGGACGAAGGCGGCAATCGCCTTGGGATCCGTGCCTGCCGTACGCGTCGCCGCCTCGCCGATGATACGCACCGCCGTCCAGGCCGACATGTCCTTCGACAGCATCCGCCGGCCGGTCGCCTTGGCGAAACGGTTCTGGATCTGCGTGCCGCCCCATTGTTCGCTGGCCGGATGCCAGGCGGAAGGGATGAGGCCGGCCGTCCCCGCCACCGGTCGCGGTTTCCAGGTGCGGAACGGCACATAGGTGCCGAAGACCTCGCTTTCATCCGCGACGAGAAGCACGTCGTGCTCGGGCAGGTCCTGCGTGAAGACCGGCATCTGCCGCTGGATTTGCACGACGCCCGAATCCGTCCGCCGGGCGGTGCCGGTATCGGCGAACTCCTTTTCCGCGACGATTTCCGCTCCGAACCGGTCCGCCGCACGCCGCAGGGCTTCGGCGAACAGCCGGTCCCGCTCGTGCGAGCCATAGACCAGCGCCCAGCGCCGCCACTGCTTCCAGACCAGATATTGCGCCAGCCCGTCGGCCAGCATGCTGCGAGTCGGTACGGTGTGGAAAACGTTTGCGCGGCAATCCTCCTCGCGCAGCCGGTCGTCGGTCGCGCCGACATTGAAGATCAGGATGCCTTTCGTGCCGGCGCGGTCGGCAATCGCGAGAAGCTGTACGGGGGACAGATCCGCCAGGATGGCGGTGGCGCCCTTGCGGGCCAGTTCCTCGAAGGCCGCAACCGGATCGGCCTCGAGCTTCACCTCCGCGACATCGAGCGAAAACGTCTGTCCGAGAAACCGCCCGGTCGTATTGTTGTCGGAAATCGCGACTTTCGCGCCGGCGACCCCTTCGTCGCGAGGGGCCACGTCCAGCACGGACAAAGCCAGCTGCGGTTCATAGGCCCTCAGATAACCGAGCTTCAGATCGACCGGCTGTCCGCCGGCCTGCTGTGCTGCGGCGCTGCCGGCGACGAGGAGAGCAGGGAAAAGGAACAGACAAAACAGACGATGCACCGCGACCCGCCCTCCAGTGGACGTCGTACGGACACTTCCCGTCACGGCTCCGCGCGGGAGTACCGTCATGGGTCGGATCAGTACGGATCATTCGGTGCCGATGCGAGCCTACCCGAGACCGGCCGGATTTCAACCTGAAAAATAGGACTTCACCGAGCAAGTTCCCGTGACAGTAGCAAGGGGCCTTGGCTCCGGCCGATATTGGAGTATGCTGTCCGGCGGCCGAATGGCCTTTGTGAGGAAGGAGGAGCCCCATGAAAAAGACCTGGAAGAAACCTGCCATGTGCAGCGTCGCCGTCGGCATGGAAATGTCCCGTTACTTTCCTGCCCAGCTGCCTGCAAGAAAATAACTAGCCTCCACCGTCCCGTCCGGACTTCCGGATGGGACGGCACCCCGGGTGTGGTTGACGTGCCGGGCAGCGCCCCGGCCAGGGAAGGCGTGTCCATGCATCTCGACATCGCGACACCGAGAATCCTGTCCGCAGCTGCGCGGCAGGATTGCCATGACTGGCGCCTCAGCACCGGCAACCGCCCGTCCCGTGGCCGCTCCGGCCGGGAGCGGGCAGGATGAGGCCGCAACGCACACGCATGATCGTTTCCCCCGGGTCGATGCCGGCGCTGAAACCGCATGTGAGGCTGCAGTTCGATCCGGTCCGCGGCGCCTGGGCGCTGCTGTCGCCGGAAAAGGTGTTCTGGCCGGACGAGGTGAGCCTCGACATTCTCAGGCTCTGTGCCGGCAGGCTGTCGCTGGCGCAGATCCTGCAGGAACTTTCCGCCCTATACGAGGCTCCGGTCGAGGAGATTTCGCAGGATGTGGAAGTCTTCCTGCAGGAATGGTCGGATCGATCTCTGGTGACGTTATGACCGAGGCTGTTCTCCCGCCGATCGGCATGCTGGCCGAACTGACCCATCGCTGTCCGCTGCAATGCGTCTACTGTTCCAACCCGCTCGAGCTTCTCAAGGCAAATCGCGAAATGCCGACGGACGCCTGGATCTCGCTGTTCGAACAGGCCGCCGATCTCGGCGTGCTGCAGATCCATCTTTCAGGCGGCGAACCGACGCTCCGGCCGGATCTGGAAGACTTCGTCGCCGCGCTGGCGCGGCGGGGCGTCTATACCAACCTCATCACCGCCGGTGTCGGCATTGCCGCAGGCCGGATCGAAGCGATGGCGGATGCCGGGCTCGATCACGTGCAGATCAGCTTCCAGGGGGCCTTCGCACCGACGACCGAGGCAATCGGCAATCATCGCGGCAGCCATGAAAGGAAGATCGAGACCGCACGGCGCGTCCGGGCTGCCGGACTGCCGCTCACCATCAACGCGCCCGTGCACCGCCACAACATGCACGAGGTGCCGGACTTCATCGATCTCGCTCTAGAACTCGACGCCGAACGGCTGGAAATCGCCAATGTGCAATATGCCGGCTGGGCGCTGCTCAACCGCAATGCCCTGATGCCGGAGCGGGAGGCGGTGGAGCGGGAGGTCGAGACCGTGCGGCGGGCGCAGGAGGAACTGCACGGCATTCTCGCCATCGACTTCGTCACGCCGGACTATTTCGCCATCTATCCGAAACCCTGCATGGGCGGCTGGGCGCGCGACGCCTTCATGGTGGCTCCCGACGGTGCGGTTCTTCCCTGCCATGCCGCGGGCACCATTCCGGGCCTCGTCTTCGACCGTTTCGGCGAAAGGAGCCTTTCCGACATCTGGCACGCGTCCCCGGCCTTCAATGCCTTCCGGGGCACCGGCTGGATGGCGGAACCCTGCCGCAGCTGCGATCGCAGGGAAATCGACTGGGGCGGCTGCCGCTGTCAGGCCTTGGCGATCGCCGGCGATGCCGCGGCGACCGATCCCGCCTGCATCAAATCCCCGCTGCATGCCCGCATGGCGGCGTTGATCGAAGAAGCGTCGGCATCCGACCGGGACGTCTTCCGCTATCGCCGGATAGGCAATCCCGCGCCGGATCGGCCGGCCGGCCACGCCGTCGAGACAGCCCGGCTCTAACGAGTTCGTCGCTCCGGCCCGCGGGCTTCCGCCGCCTATCCGTCATGGTCCCGGATGACGTCGAGAAATGCCGTGCCGTAGCGTTCGAGCTTCGCCTGGCCGACGCCGGAAATCTGCAGCAGCGCATCGTCATCCGTCGGACGAAGCGTCGCGAACGCGACGAGCACCGTATCGGCGAAGACCAGATAGGGCGGAATGGACATTTCCTTGGCGATTTCCATGCGCTTCCGGCGCAGCGCCTCGAAGAGGACGGCATCCGCCTCGTCAAGCTGCGAACGGGCGCCCCTGGAACCGGCCGAGGACGACCTGTCGGCCTTGCGGCCGGCGGGGCGATCCTTGCGAAAGCGAACTTCCCGTTCGCGCCTGAACACCGCACGCGCCTCCGGTTCCAATTTCAGCGCGCCGAACGCGTCGTGGTCGACCCTGATCAGGCCGGCGGCGAGAAGCTGCCGGTAGACGGACTGCCACGTCTTTGCGGGAAGATCATTACCCGCGCCGAAAACCGGCATTTCGGTATGACCGAAGCGGCGGGTCTTCTCGTTGTCGATACCGAGCAGCACGTCGACCACATGGCCGGTGCCGAAACGCTCGCCGGTCCGGTAGACCGCGGCGAGCGCCTTTATCGCGGCGTCCGTGCCGTCCCAGCTGTCGACCGGCTTGAGGCAGGTATCGCAATTGCCGCATCGCCCGTCATGGGCTTCGCCGAAATGGGCGAGGATCGCCTGGCGTCGGCAGCCGACGGTCTCGCAGATGCCGAGCAGGGCGTTCAGCTTGGCGCGTTCGACGCGCTTGACCTCCCCGGCAGAACCGCCGCCGTCTATCATCCGGCCACGCTGGATGACGTCCGCCATGCCGTAGGCCATCCACACTTCGGAAGGCAGCCCGTCGCGGCCGGCGCGGCCGGTTTCCTGATAATAGGCCTCCACCGAGCCGGGAAGGTCGAGATGGGCGACATAACGCACGTTCGGCTTGTCGATCCCCATGCCGAAGGCGACGGTCGCCACCAGGCAGAGCTCGTCCTCCCTCAGAAAGGCATCCTGATTGGCATCGCGCGCCTGGCGTTCCATGCCGGCATGATAGGGCAGCGCACGGATGCCCTGCGTCGCGAGCCAGTCCGCCGTCTCCTCCACCTTCGCCCGCGACAGGCAATAGACGATACCGCTCGAGCCCTTGTGGCGCGACAGGAACTGCAGCAGCTGCTGGCGCGGCTGGTTCCGTTCGACGATCTCGTAGGCAATGTTGGGCCGGTCGAATGACGAGGTGAAGATCCGGGCCTTGTCGAGCGCGAGCCTCTCGACGATATCGTCGCGCGTATGAGGATCAGCGGTGGCCGTCAGCGCCATCCGCGGCACGGCAGGATAAAGACGGGAGAGCTCGCCGAGCTGGCGATATTCCGGGCGGAAGTCGTGACCCCATTGCGACACGCAATGCGCCTCGTCGATCGCGAACAGCGCAATTCTCGTATCGCCGATCATCTCCCTGAATCCCGGCGTGGCGATCCGTTCCGGCGTGACATAGAGCAGGTCGAGCGCGTTTGCCGAGAGCGCGCGGCGCAGCTCGGCGAATTCTTCCTGCGACAGCGACGAATTCAGCGCCGCCGCCCGTACGCCGACCTGGCGGAGCGCCTCAACCTGGTCGCGCATCAGCGCGATGAGCGGCGACACGACGATGCCGACCCCTGCGCGGCAGAGGGCGGGAATCTGGAAACATAGGGATTTTCCGGCGCCGGTCGGAAACAGCACGACGGCATCGCCTCCGGCGATGACATGCCCCACGACCTCGGCCTGCTGCCCGCGAAACGACGGATAGCCATAGATCCGCCGCAACACCTCGAGCGGATCCCGCCGTTCCGATCCGGCGAAAGCCGCAACCTCGCCTTCCGGTCTTGCCTGCATGGGCACTCCATCATTCTCCATGGCGCGACTATGGCACAGGACGGGTGCCGGCCGCGAGTGTTTCACGCAACCAGCCCCCGAGAATGAGACGGGAGTTCGCCCCCGGGCGCAGGGAAGCCCCGATATACATCGGGCTTGGCTCTCCGGGCCGACAGCACGGCGCCTGTGTCTGCTGCCGAATGCAGAACGGACTGGCACGAACGCCGTCTGCAACGGGCGCCGGTTCACGCCGGAAGCAAACGAGAGGGAAATTCCTTTTGATTATATGTCCGCAAGTCATGGCGTTGATCCTATGCCGGGCGGCGTTTGGCTGCCTGATCGGCACTCTGCTTTTCCCCCGTCCCGTCTCGTGCATCCTTTACCGCGGTATCGCTTGCCTGATGCATCCTGCCTCCGGGAATGGGCAGCAGCATCTCGCCCTGCGCCGACCGTCGCTTTGTCGTCCTGGTGCCGTCACGGCCCTTCCTTTTCGATTGCGTCCCGCCCTCCGAAGCGCCGGCCACGGCACGCGAGAGGTTGAGATCGAGCAACCGCTCCAGCACATCCTCCTCGGAGATATCGTAGGACCAGCCATAGGCCCGCGCCACCGCTGCATCGAGATCGGCATGCGCGTTCTTCAGCCATTGCGGGTTCAGATTGTAGAGATTGGTCAGTGTGCGTTCCCGCAGGGCCGCTGCGGCAACAACATCCCTCGGCAATATCCTGTCCGGATAACCGGGCACGACCTCCGGTTCGATGATCACCAGATCAGCCGGATTGAGCCAGGCATTGCGCAGTACATCCAGCCGTCGCGCCGCATCCGCAATCGCAATGGCGCGCGGATCACGCGCGTAGCGGATTGCGGGAATGTCGGGCGTGAGTCCGTCGGGAAAGGGGAAGGTTTCGAAAACACCGGCACTGTTGTAAGTCGGATCATTTCCGACCCCATGCCAGGAACAAGTACCCAAGCTCCACACTTCATGAAAGCGTGAGTGGACGATCCCGAAGAACACGTCATCAGACCGCGTGAACCCGAAGATGCGGGAATCAGGTACGATACATTGATCTAACCAACTAAAAATCCGATGCTTGGCAACCCGTGACGTAGCCAGATACCTTTCGTGTTTGGTGACTATCTCACGAAAGGCCGGTCGCGGCTCCACATGCCGCCACCATCTTTCCCTATAGGCGTCTCGGCGGTTCTTCTGGCGTTCCGGCAAAACATGTTCGGCAATGTGATGAAACGGCGCCTCGTAAAGTGAGGCCTCACGCTCGGACATCTCCCATCCGAAATCGATGATCCACATGTCGCGGCAACGCCGCGTCACATCCATGCCGTTGCGCCAGGGGCGAAGCACGTCGGAATTCGGCCTTCCGTTCGGATTGCGCGGCAGCTTCAGCCACGCGCGGGCGAGATCTCCCGGAATGTCGAAGGCTCCCCCCTTCGTATCGCCCATGAAGGCGACGCCCAGATTTTCTGCAAGCCTTTTAGCACGCGTCAAATTCACCGAGCCTGCGGTCAGATCCGTATTGATGATCGAAACATCCCGCGCATCCAATCTCAAGCCATCGTCCCCGCTTCCGAAACAGACCAGCGACACCCGCACCGCGGCGCCATCAACCACCCATGGCTGATCGCTCCAGGCCTCGAAAATCCGGCTTTGTGCGCCGATGCGATCCAGCACCTTGCGATTGGCCCCGCCGCGGATGGAATTGGTGGAGACAAGTCCCACCCGTTTCGATCGGCCCGCCAGGATCGCGGCCAGCGCCTTTTCGAACCAGTAACAGACGAGATCCGCTTCCCGCGAGACACGGCCATCGAACGTGCGGAACAGGTCTTCGACTGTACCGTCGCCGAGTTTCTGGCGCAGGAGCTTCGCCCCGAGAAACGGCGGATTCCCGAGGATGAATTCCGCTGGCGGCCAGATCGCCTCGATATTCGAAGCTGTCAGCGGTGACGCCGGCAGATGGAGCGTGTCGAGCTCCCTCGCATCGTTCTCGGGCGCAAGATCCGTCCCTGCCGCTACGACCAATGCATCAGCCGTTTCGATCGCATCGAGTTTGCGCAGGATCGGGATGGATCTAGAATGAATGCCGTTGCGCAGCCGCCACTGGATATCGCCGATCCAGATCGTCGTGCGCGCCAGTTCCGCGGCCATGGCGTTGAGCTCTATGCCGCGCACGATTTCCGGCCCGACCAGCGGCAGGCGCGGATGCAGCCCGAGCATCTCGCATTCCAGATTGGCGCGGTACTCGATATCTTTGACGCCTTGCAGGGCGAGATAGAGAAAATTCCCCGATCCACAGGCCGGGTCCAGTATCCGCAGATTACGCAACCGCTCGCCAAAGGCGGAATGCACTTCCTCCGCCGCCTCAATTGCGCTCATCCGCCGGCGCGGCGTGTGTCGCATCGGCGGCTTGATCCTGCCCTCGATCAGCCCGATGATCTTCTGCTTGCACCCCTCCCATTCCGCGCGCAACGGCCGCAGCAGGACAGGATCAACCAGCTTCATGATCTTGTCCGGGTCGGTGTAATGGGCGCCGATCTGGGCTCTTTTGTCGGGATCGAGAAAGCGCTCGAACAGGGTGCCAAAAATCGTCGGGTCGATCATGCCCCAGTCCAGACTGTCGGCCGCAACAAGCAGACCTATGTCGCCCTCGTCGAGACGAAGCGCCCGTCGCTGATCGAACAGACCGCCATTGAACCGGGCGATTTCGGTCAGGTCGAATTCCCCGCCGCCTTCCATCGCCGCAAAGAGCCTGTCGAGATAGTTTTTTGCCTGCTCCGGCTTTTGCATCGCGCGCTTCAGCAATCGCGTGAAAAGATTGTCCGGCAATAGTTTCACGCTTTGCGCGAAGAAACAGAAAACCAGCTGGTTGACGAAATGGGCAATGTCCTCCGGCGACCCGCGCCCCTGCAATCTGAGCGCGATCGTCGAAAACTTGTCGGCAGCCTCCGCGGTGACAGCGGCCCGCGTCCTGACGGGTTTGAGTTTTTCCGGCGCGAAGAATACATTCCGGAGAATCTCGCGCAGGGTCGGATCAAGCAGGTCGTCGAGGCGAATGTCGTGGACCACCGGAACCGTGTTCGTCCAGGCGGTGTGGACGCGAAAACGTTCCATGTCGCAGACGACGTGCAGAGGCGGATTTTCAAGCGCGGCCGCATAACGCACAAGCTGGAGAAGCGCGTCGTCGAGATTGCCGCTGCGGCGTTTATATTCCCATGCGAAATAGTTCTTTTTCCAGACATCGGCGAACCCCCTGCCGCCACCGCTTTTGCCGGCGCCTTTCTCGAAGGCGAAAAAATTTCCGTGCGGATCGGCACTGTTGGGTGTCGGATGTTCAAATAGCGCGCACAGGTCAAGGAAATGTTCCTGCGCCGCCTGGCGCTCGTTAAGGGATGTTCTTTTCCATTTCTGAATAAAAGCCAGAGGCGTGAGGGCGCCGGGACCAGATCTCATGACACACGAACCTCGCCGGGGGAGTGCATGAAAATCGATTATCTGTCACATTTATGAAGATTCAATCAAAGCGTGTGCTCCACCAGAAACTCGCCAGGCATGTAGCTGGAGATAAGATGTCTGGGGCACGGTGAATTTTCTTTGTACACCGGGCCTGCAACAGGCGTCTTCACCGGCGGGCAGCGCTGCCCTCTCCGCCGGGGTCTCTACCGCTTCGGCGCCCCGCTCTGCCAGATCGCCGGCCACCCGGCGATCCGATCGCGCCCGAGGCGCCGCCCCATGCGCGGGGCTTGCGGCAGGCGTGCCGGCCTGCGGCCTGGACGGGGAGGTGCAGCTTTGGTTACGGGCCGGGCGCGTCGGCATTGCCACCGTCGTTATTGCCGGGCGCGTCGGTAGCGCCGTTGTCGCGCGCGGGTTTGCGCCGCGGCAGGCGTGCCGGTTTCGGGATCGAATTGGTTGTTTTTGGGATTTTGAGTTTGGTTGCGGGGGCAGGATTTGAACCTGCGGCCTTCAGGTTATGAGCCTGACGAGCTACCGGGCTGCTCCACCCCGCGTTGAGCGCAAA
>JBQGDG010000052.1:0-4169 GCA_052038935.1 Neorhizobium sp.
CCTGCACAACGCCGAGGTTCAGGACGCGCTGCTCGACATGACGCGCTTCTGGCTGAAACGCGGCGTCGACGGTTTCCGCCTCGATACGATCAACTTCTATTTCCACGACAAGGAGCTGCGCGACAACCCGGCGCTCGATCCGTCGCGCCGCAACGCGTCCACCGCGCCGGCGGTCAATCCCTACAATTTCCAGGAACATCTCTACGACAAGAACCGTCCGGAGAACCTGGAATTCCTGCAGCGTTTCCGCGCCGTCCTCAACGAGTTTCCGGCGATCGCCGCCGTCGGCGAAGTGGGCGACAGCCAGCGCGGACTCGAGATCGTCGGCGAATACACGTCCGGCGACGACAAGATGCAGATGTGCTATGCCTTCGAGTTCCTGGCGCCGGATCCGCTGACGCCCGCACGGGTCGCGGAGGTGCAGTCGGCCTTTTCCGCCGCCGCGCCGGATGGCTGGGCCTGCTGGGCCTTTTCCAACCATGACGTCGTGCGCCATGTCAGCCGCTGGGGTCACGAAGTGCTCGATCGCGATGCCTTCGCCAGAATGGTGTCGGCGATCCTGCTCACGCAGCGCGGCTCGGTCTGCCTCTATCAGGGCGAGGAGCTCGGCCTTACCGAAGCCGACATCGCTTATGCCGACCTGCAGGATCCTTATGGCATCCAGTTCTGGCCGGAATTCAAGGGCCGCGACGGATGCCGTACGCCGATGGTCTGGGATGCCCAGGCACTGCAGGCAGGCTTTTCCACGGCGGAGCGGACGTGGCTTCCCATCCCGGTCGAACATCAGCTCAGGGCCGTCAGCGCCCAGTATGGCGACCCGGCCTCGGTGCTCGAGCAGTACCGGCGTTTTCTCGCCTTCCGCAAGGCTTATCCGGCCTTCGCCAAGGGCGACATCGCCTTTTTGCCCGAAGATGCTTCCCTGCTCGGCTATACCCGCAGTCACGGCAACGAGACGATCCTTTGCCTTTTCAATATGAGCGCTATCTCCGTATCGGGAACATTGCCCCCCGGCGATTGGGAAGTGCTGGGCGGCCATGGCTTCGACGCCGCGCTCGAGGAACGGCAGATCGAGCTGCCGGCCTGGGGTGCGTTCTTTGCGCGTCACATCTGACGCATAGGGGAGGAGAGGGAAGACCATGACCGGTGTAACGCTGAAGGAGATCCGCAAGTCCTACGGCCAGGTGAAGGTGCTGCACGGGATCGACCTGGATATAAAGCAGGGCGAATTCATCGTCTTCGTCGGTCCGTCCGGTTGCGGAAAGTCGACCCTGCTGCGAATGATCGCCGGACTTGAGGGCATCACCGCCGGCGAGATGTCGATAGATGGCGAGGTCGTCAACGACGTGCCTCCGTCCCGGCGCGGCATTGCCATGGTCTTCCAGTCCTACGCGCTCTATCCGCATATGACGGTCTACGACAACATGGCCTTCGGCATGCGGATCGCAAAGGAAGGCAAGGACGAGATCGACCGCCGCGTCCGCGCGGCGGCAGATATTCTGCAGCTGACGCCCTATCTCGACCGCCTGCCCAAGGCGCTTTCGGGCGGCCAGCGCCAGCGCGTCGCGATCGGGCGCGCCATCTGCCGCAATCCCAAGGTCTTCCTCTTCGACGAGCCGCTGTCGAACCTCGATGCTGCCCTGCGCGTCGCGACCCGTATTGAGATCGCCAGGCTCAAGGAGAAGATGGCGGACACGACGATGATCTACGTCACCCATGACCAGGTCGAGGCCATGACGCTTGCCGACCGGATCGTCGTCCTCTCGGCCGGCCGGATCGAACAGGTCGGTCCGCCGCTGGAACTCTATGAGCGGCCCGCGAACCTCTTCGTCGCGCGCTTCATCGGTTCGCCAGCGATGAACATCCTGCCCGTCACGGTGGAGACGCCGGGCAACGTGACGAGCGTGGCGCTGGAAGGCGGCCGCTCCGCCAGCCTGCCTATCCCGGTTCCGGACGCCGACAAGGGCAAGCCGGCGAGCCTCGGCATCCGTCCGGAGGATCTGGTCGTTTCCCGCAACGAGGAATACCTGATCGAAGGCCGGGTGTTGCTGGTGGAAGCGCTCGGCGAGGTGACCCTCCTCTACATAGAGAACGCTTCGGGAGAGGAGCCGCTGATCGCCAAACTGCAGGGCACGTCCGATATCGCCAAGGGCGATGTCGTGCGGCTGAATGCCGATGCCGCAAAACTCCACCTTTTCGACGCCGAAGGCAGGACATGCAGACGTTAGGCCGGTAACGCTGGATTTACCACATTTTCGCGACGTCCGGCGTGGCTGTCCGGAATCGGGACGCGCCAACCCATTGTTAAACTTCGGCCCCTAGGCTCCGTTCAAAGAATAAGGAGATAGGGTCTTGGGTGCGGCACCAGTAAACAAAAATCATTTTCTGAATAAGGAAGAATCTTTCATGTATGACCGCGAGCAGCGGTTCAAGATGGAAGATACGATGAACGCTGGCCGGATCGAATACACCGAGAAGGCCATTCTCAACATGGCGCAGCGCCGCTGCGACGTGATCCGCATCTCCCAGAGCGGTGCGATTCTCGGATTGATGACGCAGTACAATCTGCCCCAGCAGTTCTATCTCGACATTCCGGATGCCCGCATCATGAAGGTCGGCTGCCTGCTGATGCGCACCAATGCCAACAACACGATCGAGGTTCGTTTCCTTCGTCTCATGACGCAGAAGGAACTCGACCGCATCTTCGTCTTCTCGACGCATCCCAACCACCGCGACCGGACGCTCGACATTCGCAGCTGGTAACGGGTCGGACGGAGCGATTGCGCTTGCCTGAAAACCGCCATGGGGCGATGATCGCCCTATGGCGGGTTCGGCTGTTTTCGTCCTGCAAATCTGAGAGATGAAGTCTTGAGCAAGAACTGGAACAAGGGTGTGACCCTGGCGCTTGAAGGGCCGGGCAAGTTCACGACGATCAACACCCTTGAAGAGGCATCCTGGGCGCTGATCGAGGACTGGCCTCTGGACGAGGGCGCTGCTCTCGACAAGGCATTGCTCGTCTTCGAGGCGGCGTTGAGCGGCAAGAAGTCTGCGGAAGCGGCCAGGCTGGCATTCATTGCCGCCGCGATCGAGGCGGGGCTGGAAGTCAAGGATTGAGGCCGCCCGCAGATACGCCGACGCCCCGCGAGACCGGTGCCGGACCTGCAGGAAACCTCTGGCCCGAAAGGCAGCGGACTGCGGCGCGAAACGCCGTTTGAGAGGCTGCCTCTGCAGGTCGTCAGGCTGCGATCCGCGGCAGTCCGCGTCGCGGAACACGATCAGGCCAGGCTATCTCACGCGAACACGCTGGCGCCCTGATCCGCCGGTCCGACATTGCGCCGGAAGGGTGAGAACAGCTCCCGGCCCATGCCGAATTCGTTTTCGGAAAGATCGACCTCCGCCGCCGGCCGCGCGGAGAACTCTGCCGCATCGACCAGCACTTCCAGCGTCCCGGCCACGGCATCGAGGCGGATCATGTCGCCATCCCTGATCCTGGCGATGGGGCCGCCGTCGCTGGCCTCCGGCGTGACGTGGATCGCCGCCGGCACCTTTCCGGATGCGCCGGACATGCGACCGTCGGTGACGAGCGCCACCTTGAAGCCGCGATCCTGCAAGACGCCGAGCGACGGGGTCAGCCGGTGCAATTCCGGCATGCCGTTCGCTTTCGGTCCCTGAAAACGGACGACGGCGATGAAATCGCGATTGAGATCGCCGCGCTTGAAAGCGTCCTGCAACTCCTGCTGGTCGTTGAAGACCAGAGCCGGCGCTTCGACCACGTGCCGTTCCGGCTTGACGGCGGAAATCTTGATGACACCGCGGCCGATATTGCCGGTCAGCATCTTCAGACCGCCGGTTTTCTGGAATGGTGCGTCGATCGTCGTCAGCACCTTGGGATCGCCGCTCGCCTCGGGCACGGGCTCGCGGGTGATCCGGCCTTCGCTGCCGAGCTTGGCTTCGACCGTGTAGGCGTCGAGACCCTGCCCGAACACGGTGCGCACGTCGTCATGCACCATGCCGGTCTTCAGCAACTGCTTGATGAGGAAGCCCATGCCGCCGGCCGCGTGGAAATGGTTCACGTCGGCAAGCCCGTTCGGATAGACGCGGGTCAGAAGCGGCACGATGTCCGAAAGCTCGGAAATGTCCTGCCAGGTAAGACAGATGCCGGCGGCGCGCGC
>JBQGDG010000053.1:0-6667 GCA_052038935.1 Neorhizobium sp.
AGGATGGTGTTGCGCAGCGCCTGGGATGCGGAGGAGCCGAAAGCCGACTTGATCTGGGTGGTATCGGCCGTCAGCCGTGAGACGATCTCGCCCGACTGGTTGACGTCGAAGAAGGAGGCGGACAACCGCGTCACATGGGAAAAGACCTCGCGCCTGAGGTCGGCAACCACGCGTTCGCCAATCGTGATGACATAATAATATCGCATGGCGCTCGCGACCGCGAGAAGGATCGCCAGCAGAAGAAGCATGCCGAAATAGTTATTGATGAAACTGCCGTCGGCAGCGGCGAAACCGTGATCGACCATGCGGCGGACGGCAAGCGGGAGCGCCAGTGTCGTGGCAGCGGCCAGGGCGAGGAAAAACAGCGCCGCCGCTACAAGTCCACGATAACGAGAAAGATAAGGGATGAGTCGCGCCAGGGGCTTGAGCGAACGGTTCTTCTTCTCTGTCTGAGGCATGTCTGTCTGAGGCATGGTCGCCACGTGATCTCCAGGCTGGCGCGCCATCCCGAAAATCCCGGTCGATTTTCCAAGGGCGTGATGCGCATTTCGAGTCTATAGCTGCCATCCTGACATGAACGGCGCAGCGATATAGGACCTATGTCAAACTCGCTCGCACGGGACTTGTGCTTGCGGTGACCTTCCTGTATAGGCTCCGCATCGAATTGGGAAGCCGTGGCCGGACCGGTCTGCGGCTTCATCTATTAAAGAGGGTCTTCGATCGCAATTGCGACATCTTGGCCCGCCAAACAGGATTATCGACATGAAGGCTGGCATCCACCCCGACTACCACACGATCAAGGTCGTCATGACCGATGGCACCGAGTACGAAACCCGCTCGACCTGGGGTTCTGAAGGCGCGACCATGAACCTCGAAATCGACCCGAAGTCCCATCCGGCCTGGACCGGCGGCAACCAGCAGCTGATGGACCGCGGCGGCCGCGTTTCCAAGTTCAACAAGCGTTTCGGTGGTCTCGGCCTCTAAGCCGAAGATCAGGCGGACCACAAAAAAAGCCTGGCGCAAGCCGGGCTTTTTTCGTTTTCTGACCCTGTGCCGATTGGTGGTGGGGAAACGATGGGCGGGTACATGCGCGGCGAGACGTTTCGCCGCATCATGATCATGGGCAATGGCGGATCCGGCAAGACGTGGCTTTCGAAACGTCTGGCGCCATGTCTTGTGCGCAATCCGGTTCATCTCGACGATATCTACTGGCAGCCGGGACGCTACGGCGCTGCACGCGACAAGGCGACCGTGATCGAGGAGATCCGGCGTCTTTCCCATGAGCACGAATGGCTTGTGGAGGGTGTCTATGGCTGGCTGGTCAATGTCGTCCTGCCGAGGACGACCCTGCTCCTGTTCCTCGACCTGCCGGAGGCCGAGTGCGTCGCCAACGTGAGGGCGCGCGGCAAGCAGGGGGGCGAGACACAGGAAAGTTTCGAGGAACTGATCGACTGGGTTTCGAAATACCGGGAGAGGCGCAACAACTGGAATTCGTTCGAAACCCACCTTCGGCTATTCGACGGTTTCGCCAACAAAAAAGTGCGGCTGAAGAGCCGCACCCAGATCATCGATTATGCCGACCGGCATTGTCCGACGGGCAGTTAGTTGCCGAAGGCGGTCTGCAGGAGGTTCAGCTGGGCACGAACGCTGTTTTCGTTGTCGGGGACGACGACTGCATCGGCCGGGCGATAGATTTCGCGGTCGAGGAGGGCGATGCGGTTCTGCAGGCGCAGCGAGCGCTCGACGAGATCACGGAAGCCTTCCGGAAGATCGGTCCAGCCGGGCGCGTTGCGGTCCACGTTGAAGCCATCGAGACGAACCTTGTTCTTCTCGGTCATGACCTGATCGCGCGACATCTCGCCGTTGTTGACCGCGCGCTGCAGCAGCAGCCAGGATGCCATCTGCATCAGGCGGGTAGTAAGGCGCATCGATTCGGCTGCGTACAGGACCGAGGCCATGCGCGGCAGGACCTTCGATGCCGCACGGCCGACTCCGTCGAGATAGGTTGCGGTTTCCTCAACGAGTGCCATGCCTTCGGAATAAAGCGTCTTGAACTGCGAGGACGCAGCGGCGCGGCCGGCAAAATTGACAGTATTCAAGCTTTGTTCCGACATGAAAGTCATCCTGCTAAAACGCAATCACGATGAGGCAATGGCGACATCAGGTAAAAGTTCCATCGCTGCCCTGATCGACGCGAACATGATACTTATAATGCAAATCCGCAAGCCGTTTATTAAGGAAAGGTTAATACCCACAGGAAGTGGTAAACGCCCGCAGATGTTCTTGATTTGATACAAGATTCGAAGGTGCTCGGGCAGCCGTTCCGCGGCCTTCCGTTCTCACGATTTGGAGATGGAGCAGGGGCCGGAAGAACGGGTGGAAAAAAGAAGAGCCGCGGGAAGGCGGCTCTCAAGGTAAAACAGGGAGAAATCAGACCATTCGCCGGGTGGTGAAACTGTCTGAGTCCAGGAAACCTGAACGGCTTGATAATGTCCGTTAATGATTAATATTTACTTAAAATGCGGAAGAATACTTTGCGGGAACGGCATTTGTTTTCAGCGGCGGAAAAGGCTGTCGGCCGCGGAGCGGCCTGCGAGCTTCCGCTCTCTTTCTGCCTCCAGCCTGGCGATCTCCTGCCGCAGGATGTCGATGCGCCCGTCGATGTCGTCGACCGACAGCATGGAGAGGTCCGAACCGATTTCGTGGGCGGGTTTCTTCGCCGGACGATCGTCGTAGAGAAAGGTCATTCCTGCTTCCTCCGTTCTTCGGCACCGCCATCGGCCGGTGTCGACGCCCGCGGATCGAGCGTGATGCTCTGAGGTGTAGAAAGCGATGCTGCGGGGGGTGCCGCGGCATAGGCCTCGCGTTCTGCCGCAGGCACCGGCGCCCGCTGGCGGCTGCGGATGATGGCGTAGGCGGTAATCAGAATATGCGCAATCGCCGTCACGAGGAAGAGGGCGTGCGGACCGGCCCAGGTCATCACGGGACCGCTCAGCGTCGGACCGATTATGGTTCCTATGCCGTAGAGCAGCAGCAGTCCTCCGGAAATCTTGACGAAGTCCTCGGGTGCAGCGAAGTCGTTGGCGTGGGCCACGGCGATCGGGTAGAGCGAATTGGCGGCTGCGCCGTAGATCGCCACGAGAATGATGATGTCATAGGAGCCCGTGGGACGCACGAGCACCACGGCCAGGCCGGCGAGTGCGGCTGCGGCCGAAAGGCCCGCCAGAACGTGGCGTCGGTCCAGCCGGTCGGACAATCTGCCGGCGGGGAACTGCATGATCGCGCCGGCAAAGATCGTGATCGAGACCATGGCGGCGACGGAACTCTGCGAAAGGCCGGCCTGGGTGCCGAACACGGCGGACAGCGTTCCGTAGGCGCCGTTGGCGATACCGATCAGCAGGATGCCGATGAAAGATATGGGCGAGTTGCGGAAGAGGCCCTTCAGATCGAGCCTCGCCCGTTTGAGCGGTTGAGGAGAGGCTGCCTTCGACAGGGTCGTCGGCAGCGCGGCGATGCTGTAGAGAATGCCGCAGATCATGAACAGCGTTGCGGTCGTCACGTCCGAGAACGGCACGATCATCTGGCCGCCGACGACGCCGAAGAGCGTGATGGAAATGTAGAAGGAGAAGATCGTGCCGCGGCTTTCCGGCGTCGCTCTCTCGTTCAGCCAGCTTTCGATGATCATCGACGTGCCCGCCGTGCAGAAGCCGGTGATCGCCCTGAGGATCAGCCACGCCGTCTGGTCGACGAGCAACCCGGTCAGCAGGACGTTCAGGCAGATCAGCGCGAGAAAGCCGGAAAAGGCTCGGACATGGCCGATGCGCCGCACGACATTGGGTGCGACGAAACAGCCGACGACGAAGCCGGCCGCCCAGGTCGTGCCGAGCAGACCGAGGGTCTCGTTCGAGTAGCCTTCGAGCGTACCCCTCAGCGGCAGAAGCAGGCCCTGCAGGCCGTTTCCGAGGAAGAGGAAAAGAGTACCGGACAAAAGGGCGAGGACGGGAAGGAGGTTTCGTCTCATCGTCTCTACAAAAGGTTTGCGTCAAACACCGAACTGAGCCGCATCTCCCCGAGCGGCGCAGGTTGCGTCCGAGCGGGCAGGGCGGTAACGAGAGGGAAGAAAAGCCGTCGATCCATCAATCCTCCCCTCGGCTATCTGTGGTGAACATCAAAAATGTCCAGCCTGTGGCGGATCTCCAAAACCGGCGGATACTGATAGAATATGACAAAAGCGCTCGCCATTCTATTGATCCTCGGCATGGGTATCCAGATCATCAAGCCGCTCGGTCTTCCGGGGCTCCGGCGGCGGATGGATTTCTGGAAGCTCGCGCTGTTCGCCTTCGCCATCTGGACTGTGGCATTGCTCGGTCGCGAGTTGTTCTGATCAGCATTCGACCGTTCCGCGCATGACGAGGACGCAGGATCCGCTGACACGAACATCCGTCACGCGGCCGCCCTGTTTCACGACATCGACGTCGATCATGCTGCGTCTTCCCATCTCGACACCCTGCTCGATCGTCAGTCGTATACCGGCATCCGCTTCCGGCAGGCCGGCGACGAGATAGGCCGCAAGCGCGGCGGAGGCGCTGCCCGTGGCGGGATCCTCGGGAACATCGTCCAGCGGTGCGAACATGCGGGCGCGTATATGCCAGGGCTGCCTGTCGTCGCGGACGTACAGAAAGACCGCGAAACCGAGCCCGTCTCCCGGATGCTGCCGCACCGCGTGGTGGAAGGCTGCCGTATCAGCCCCGGCGCGACCGAGCAACTCGATGCTGTCGAGCTCGGCGAGAACGAAGGCGAGGCCGACGGAGGCGAAGACCGGTGAATGCCGGTCGGTGCGGACATGCGACGCATCGATCGATACGCAACGGGCGATCACCTCTGCGCCAACCGTTTCGCCGATCTCGAGCGGGCGCGGTGCGCGGATCGATGCCGCCCCGACCATGCCGGCTTCTCTCGTCAGCGCGACCTCGACGATGCCGGCCTTTTCCTCGAAGCGGAGGAGATCTCCGACAGGGTTTCCGAACAGGCTCGGTTGCTGCGCAAGCACGAAGGCGGTGCCGACATTGGGGTGACCGGCGAAGGGTACTTCCATGGTCGGGGTGAAGATACGGACACGGGCGTTGTTTGCGCCATCTTCGGGAGGCAACACGAAAGTGCTTTCCGAATATCCGAATTCCCTGGCGATCTGCTGCATCTGCTCGTCCGTCACGCCGCGCGCGTCGGGCACGACCGCGAGCGGATTTCCGGCAAAGCGCTCTTTGGTAAAGACATCGACGGTGACGAATTCGACGGTTGGCATGGCATCCTCCGGGTTGGAAGAGAGAAGCTTAGGAGGGGTGGAAGTTCGCCACCAGTCAAACTTCGTGATGCGACCCATAAACGGAAAAACCGCGCCGTTGCCGACGCGGTTTTCTCCCTCCCTGCAGCGCCGGCGCTCCACACGCGCGGCTGCTGCAACGATCTTTTCCGAAAATCCGACCGAACGATCTTTCGAGGACCGTTTTTCCGGCGGCTCAGGCCTTCGGGGATTGTCAGGCCTTGTTCACGCTTGCCGCATAGATCTCGTCGATCGTTTCGGCCAGGCTTGCGTCGAACTCCGCGTCGCTCATCGAAACACGCAGGTTTTCCGTCAGCGCGCGCGAGAAGCTTGCGATCATGCCATGGTTGTGGCTCAGCTTTTCGCAGGCGTCCACGCGGCTGTAGCCGCCGGACAGGGCGACGACCCGGATGACCGACTTATGGGCGGCCAGCGGGGCGTAGAAATCGGCAACCGTCGGGATCGTCAGTTTCAGCATGACGTCGTCACCTGCCGGCAGCTTGTCGAGCTGGCCCGCGATCTCGTCGCGGAGAATGGCTTCGGCCTCAGCCTTCGTCGGGCTCTTGATGGAGACTTCCGGCTCGATGATCGGAACGAGACCGTGTCCGAGAATCTGCTTTGCCACCTCGAACTGCTGCGCCACGACGGCGGCAATTCCGGCCTTGTCGGCGGTTGCGATCACGGAGCGCATCTTGGTTCCGAAAATTCCCTTTTCACGGCCGCGCGACAGGAGGGCGTCCAGATCGGGCATCGGCTTCATCAGCTGAACGCCATTCTCCTCGGCATTCAGGCCCTTGTCGACCTTGAGAAAGGGCACGACGCCCCGCTTTTCCCAGAGATAGGAGGGAACGGCCTGACCGTCGACGTCGCCGTCCATGGTCCGCTCGAACAGGATGGCGCCGATAACCTTGTCGCCCGAAAAGGCCGGCGCGCTCATGATGCGGACGCGCATGGCATGCATCAGGCGGAACATGTCCTCGTCGCCCTGGTATTCGGATTCGGCAATGCCGTAGAGAAGCAACGCTTTGGGTGTCGAACCGCCGCTCTGATCCAGCGCCGCGATGAATCCGGGCGCCGAGCTGATCTTGTTCAACATCTTCGCGTCCACCATATTTCGCTCCTATCCCTAAAACGGCGCGTTGCGCGCTCACGTATGTTAAGACCCGTCGACGGAGCCGAACTGATCAATCCCTGGATCGGTAACTTCGAGTGTCCGCTTTTCCGACTTTCTCCCGAGGCTACAATCGGCCGATAACAGAAGTTTCCCTAAAGGAAAATCCTAGGCTAATTGATTGAAACGATTGAAATTCTTTCAATCGTTTAAAATATCTAAAATCTTTAAACCGA
>JBQGDG010000054.1:0-4036 GCA_052038935.1 Neorhizobium sp.
GCCGCCGCCGGCTTCGGCAAGGTCATGGTCGGTCAGGGCGGCATCCTCTCCACGCCTGCCGCCTCCAACATCATCCGCAAATACCAGGCCTTCGGCGGCATCGTGCTTTCGGCCAGCCACAACCCCGGCGGCCCGACGGAAGATTTCGGCATCAAATACAATATCGGCAACGGCGGCCCGGCGCCGGAAAAGATCACCGACGCCATCTACGCCCGCTCTAAGGCCATCGACAGCTACAAGATCGCCGACGTAGCCGACATCGACCTCGACAAGATCGGCACTTTCAAGCTCGCCGGCATGGCCGTCGAAGTGATCGACCCGGTCAAGGACTATGCCGAGCTGATGGAGCAGCTCTTCGATTTCGGCGCAATCCGCGCCCTCATCGCGAGCGGCGTGCGCGTCGTCATCGACAGCATGGGCGCGGTCACCGGCCCTTACGCGAAGGAGCTCCTGGAAAACCGCCTCGGCGCGCCGGAAGGCTCGGTACGCAACGCCACCCCGCTACCGGATTTCGGCGGTCACCACCCGGACCCGAACCTGGTTCACGCCAAGGAACTCTACGACGACGTCATGAGCAAGGACGGCCCGCATTTCGGCGCCGCCTCCGATGGCGACGGCGACCGCAACATGGTGGTCGGCAAGGGAATGTTCGTCACGCCGTCCGACAGCCTTGCGATCATCGCCGCCAATGCCAAGCTCGCGCCGGGCTATGCCAAGGGCATCGCCGGCATCGCCCGTTCCATGCCGACGAGCGCCGCCGCCGACCGCGTCGCCGAGAAGCTGAAGATCGGCATGTACGAAACGCCCACCGGGTGGAAATTCTTCGGCAATCTTCTCGACGCCGGCAAGGCGACGATCTGCGGCGAGGAAAGCTTCGGCACCGGTTCCGATCACGTGCGGGAAAAGGATGGGCTCTGGGCGGTTCTCTTCTGGCTGAACATCATGGCTGGCCGCAATGAAAGCGTCGCCGAGATCGTCAGGAAGCACTGGGCCGAATATGGCCGCAACTACTATTCCCGCCACGATTACGAGGAAGTCGAGACCGACGCCGCCAACGGCCTGATGAGTGCTCTTCGCGACAAGCTCGCCTCGCTTCCGGGTCAGACTTTCGGTCCGCTCAAGGTCGCCGCGGCCGACGACTTCGCCTATCACGATCCGGTCGATGGCTCGGTCTCGAAGAACCAGGGCATTCGCGTGTTGTTCGAAGGAGGGTCGCGCGTCGTGTTCCGTCTCTCCGGCACCGGCACCTCGGGCGCCACGATCCGCATCTATGTCGAGCGTTACGAGCCCGATGCGGCCAAACACGGCATCGACACCCAGGAGGCGCTTTCCGACCTGATCTCCGTGGCGGACGAGATTTCGGAGCTGAAAAAGCGCACCGGCCGCGACGCGCCGACGGTCATCACCTGATCCCGTATATGAGGATAGGGCAAGCTCTCAGACTGAGAGCTTGCCCCTCACCCTGACCCTCTCCCCGCTTGCGGGAAGAGGGAACGTGCCACTCTCGATACTTCGATGCGCGGCAAGGGTGCGAAACGGATCCTTCCCCCCGAAAAACGGGGAGAAGGTGGCGGCAGCCGGATGAGGGCAGCCGCACGTACGGATGCTCATGAACTGGACGCGCACAGGGATCCCGATCAGCATGGCCCAACTGACACCAACAAGACTCGGCGCCGTCCTCACCCCTGATGGCGTGGATTTTGCCGTCTTCTCGGCAAGCGCCGAGAAGATAGAGCTCTGCCTCTTCGATCCCGACGGCACCAAAGAGACTGCCCGCCACGCGATGGTTCGCAGCGAAGGCGGCATCCACGACCTTTCCGTCAAGGGCCTGAAAGCTGGCCAGCTTTACGGCCTCCGTGCCCACGGCCCCTACGATCCCGACCGGGGTCTCTGGTTCGACCCGTCCAAGCTCTTGGTAGATCCCTATGCCAAGGAGCTCGACCGTCCCTTCCGGCACGACCGCGATCTGGTGAAATACGACACCGACACCGCCGATCTGGTGCCCAAGGCCATCGTGACGGCGGATGTCGCGGCCATGGTCGCACCTCCCCTCTTCGCCCCGGGCGGACTGGTCTACGAGGTGGCGGTCAAGCCATTCACCATCCTCCATCCGGACGTGCCTGAAGATATCCGCGGTACGGTCGCGGCACTCGCCCATCCGGCCGTTATCGGCCATCTGAAGGCGATCGGCGTCGATGCGGTCGAACTGATGCCGATCACCGCCTGGATCGACGAACGGCATCTGCCACCCCTCGGCCTGGCCAACGGCTGGGGCTACAATCCGATCGCCTTCATGGCGCTCGATCCTCGTCTCTGCCCCGGCGGCATGGGCGAACTGCGCGACACGGTTGCGGCGTTGCATGCTGCCGGCATCGGCGTGATCCTCGATCTCGTCTTCAACCATTCCGGCGAAAGCGATCGTTACGGTGCTACATTGTCGATGCGCGGCCTCGACAATCTCTCCTACTATCGTCACCTGCCGAACGATCCGGGTGAGCTGGTCAACGACACCGGCACGGGCAACACGATCGCTTCGGACCACCCCATGGCCCGCCGCCTGATCATCGACACGCTGCGCCACTTCGTCCTTCATGCCGGCGTCGATGGCTTCCGCTTCGATCTGGCACCGATCGTCGGCCGTACGGCGGAAGGTTTCGATCCGGGTGGCGGCACGCTTCAGGCGATGCTTTCCGACGACGTCCTCAAGGATCGGGTGTTCATCGCGGAGCCCTGGGATATAGGCCCGGGCGGCTACCAGCTCGGCAACTTCCCCGCCCCCTTCCTCGAATGGAACGACCGCGCCCGTGACGACATGCGTCGGTACTGGCGTGGCGATCAATGGATGACGGGAGCGCTCGCGACGCGCCTTGCCGGCTCGTCGGACGTCTTCTCCCGGCCGGGCCGCGATGGAACCCGCAGCGTCAATTTCCTCGCCGCCCATGACGGCTTCACGCTGATGGACCTCGTCTCCCACGAGCACAAGCACAATGATGCGAATGGCGAGGACAATCGCGACGGCCATAACGAGAACCTGTCCTGGAACAACGGGGCCGAGGGCCGAACGGACGATCCGCAGGTACAGGAGCGGCGCCGCCGCGACGTAAGGGCGCTGCTGTCGACCCTGTTCGCCAGCCGCGGCACGATCATGCTGACGATGGGCGACGAAGGCGGCCGCAGCCAGCAGGGCAACAACAATGCCTATTGCCAGGACAACGAGATCACCTGGATGGACTGGAAGACACTCGACGCGGATCTTGTCCGTCATACGGCAACGCTTGCTGCGATCCGCAAACGCTTCCCGGTCTTCTCGGAAACGGCTTTCTTCACCGGCGACGGCGACGTCTCCTGGCTGGCACCATCGGGCGCATCCATGCAGGTTTCGGAATGGGAAGACCCCGGCAACATGCTGCTCGGCATGATGCTGGAGACGGCGGACGGAACCTCCGGCCGCTCGGCGCGTCTTGCAATCCTGTTCAACCGTAGCCAGAAGGATGCACAATTCATTCTGCCGGGCTCGGCCTGGCAAGACCTATCCTCCGATGCGCCCTGGGACGGCTCCCTTCCGGCCCGCTCCGTGCGCTTCTGCCTCGAAACCTGAACAAGGTGGCCCAATGCATGAGATCTCACTGGCAGACGTGCCGGGACTGGTAGGCGAGGAAATCGGGCTGTCCGACTGGATCACCGTCGACCAGACGATGATCGACCGGTTTGCGGACGCGACGCTCGACAACCAGTTCATCCATGTCGACCCGCAACGGGCCGCCGCCGAGAGCCCTTTCGGCGGCACCATTGCGCACGGGTTCCTGACCCTGTCGCTGCTGTCGGCGATGAATTATTCGGGTGTGCCGAAGATCCGTGAACAGACCATGGGCATCAATTACGGTTTCGACCGTGTCCGCTTCATGTCTCCCGTAAGGAGCGGCGCCCGCGTGCGATGCCACTTCACCCTTGCCGCCTGCCGCTTCCGCGGAGCCGACATGCTGATGACCACCTACGAGGTCTCGGTCGAGATCGAAAACGAGAAAAAGCCGGCGCT
>JBQGDG010000055.1:0-10697 GCA_052038935.1 Neorhizobium sp.
GCCTCCTCGCGGCCATGGGTGACCCAGACCTCCTGCGGCGCGATCTCCTCGATGGTGGCGAGCAGCTCCGGCCAGTCGCAATGGTCGGAGACGACGAGCGGCAGTTCGACGCCGCCCTGTCTGGCGCGCTGGCGCACCATCATCCAGCCGGAGGCAAAGCTGATCAGCGGCTCGTTGAAACGCCGCGCCCAACGATCCTGGAAGGCGGATGGCGGGCCGACGACGACGGCACCGGCAAACTCGGCCGGCTTGCTTTTCTCGATCGTCGCGGGGCGGATGTCGCCAAGCTCGATGCCTTGCGACCGATAGTAGTCGCAGAGCCTCGCGAGCGCGCCGTGGATATAGATCGGCTCGGAATATCCGCCGTCGCGGATCAGCCGGATGACGCGTTGCGCCTTGCCCAGCGCATAGGCGCCGACGAGATGGCTGCGTTCGGGAAACTGTTCGAGCGAGGTGAACAGCTTTTCGATCTCGGCCTTCGGATCAGGGTGATGGAAAACCGGGAGGCCGAAGGTGGCTTCGGTGATGAAGACGTCGCAGGCGACCGGCTCGAAGGGCGCGCAGGTCGGATCGACGCCACGCTTGTAGTCGCCGGAAACGACGATCCGCAGACCGTCCTTCTCGATGAGAATCTGGGCCGAACCGAGCACGTGGCCGGCTGGCTTGAACATCACCTTGACGCCGTCGATCACAATCTCCTCGCCCCAGCCGGCCGCCTGTTCCGCGCCGGCGAAATCCTCTCCGTAGCGGATGCGCATGATGTCGAGCGTCTGGCGTGTGGCGAGCACGCTGCCATGGCCGGCACGGGCGTGGTCGGAATGACCGTGGGTGATCAGCGCGCGGCCGACGGGGCGCACGGGATCGACGTGGAAATTTCCGATGGGGCAGAACAGCCCGGCGGGAGTGGGGTGAAGCAGAGCCTCGGGTTTCATCCCGATCAAGATAGGCCAGTCACGGCCGGTTTCGAGCCCTCAGGCGGCCGCGGCCTCCTCTTCCTTGGCGGCCGGCGCAACATGGGCTGTCGGGAGGCGGATCGGCTTCAGGCAGAAGCCGGCGACGAGACCGATCGCGGCGATCGCGCCGGCAGCCAGGAAGAGCGGCGAGAACGCATCGTGATAGATGCCGGCGACGATCCCGCGCGAGGCTTCGGGAAGCTCGGCCAGAACCTTCGGCGTCAGCGACTCGATATCGGGAAGGCCCGGAATGGAAACCGCCGCCCCATTCAGGGCCACGCCGATGATCGCGCCGTAGAGCGAGATGGCGATGGAGGCGCCGCCCATGCGCATCAGCGTCACGGCACCGGTGGCTGCACCGATATCCTCCCGAGGGGCGGAATTCTGGACTCCGATGATCGGTGCCTGCTGGCCGACACCGACCGACAGTCCCTGCAGAAACATCAGGCAGGCGACGAGAGCGAGCGAAACGTCGTGGCCGATCCGCGAGAACGCAAAAAGCATGACGCAGCTCATCGACAGGCCGATGATGGTGAAGGGCTTGTAACGGCCGGTGATCGAGATGAGCCTTCCGGCGGAAATCGATCCCGCGACGATGCCGCCGGTCAGCGCGATGAAGAACAGACCCGCCAGCGACGGCGACAGGCCGGTCGTCGTCTGCAGGAAGAGCGCGTAATAATTGACCAAGCCGATACCGACCGCCCCGGAGCAGAGCGAGATGATCAGATACAGGGAGAAGGTCGAGTTGCGGAAGAGCTTCAGCGGTACGATCGGTTCGACGACCCGGCTTTCGACGAAGACCCACAGGCCGGCGCAGACGATACCGACGCCGAGCAGCGCGAGCGAGGTCGGCGCGACGAGCGAACCGAAGATCTGGCGGCTGTCGGCATAGGCGACGAGGCAGGTTATCGTGGCCGCCAGCACGACGGCACCGACGTAATCGATCCTGGGCCGACGGGTCGGGCGGCGGTTCGGCAGAAGCACGACGAGGCCGGCAATCACCACGACGCCGAGCGGCAGATTGATCAGGAAGATCGACCGCCAGCCGAAAAGATCGCTCAGCGTGCCGCCGAGCAACGGGCCGAGACTGCCCGACGCCATGATCATCAGGCTGGAATAGCTCTGATATTTGGCCCGTTCGCGCGGCTCGAAAAGATCGGCGTTGATCGAAAAGATCGACACCATGATGCCGCCGCCGCCGAGCCCCTGAAAGACTCGGGCAGCAATCAGGCTGTCCATCGACCAGGCAAATCCGCAGGCGAGCGAACCGAGCGTGAAGATGACGATGGCGGCGAGCATGACGTATTTGCGGCCGAAGAGATCACCGAGCTTGCCATAGATCGGCATGACGGCGCTCATCGACAGGAGAAAGGCGGAACTGACCCAGCCGAACATTTCCATCTGGCCGAATTCGCCGACGATGGTGGGCAGCGCCGTCGAGACGATCTGGTTGTCCAGCGTTGCCATGAACAGCGCCGCCATCAGAAAGCTGAAGACGGTGAGCCGTTGCCGGTGACTGGTGACGAGAGGAACGATTGTCGGGGATGAGGCGGTCATGGCGTATCCATATTTGACGCCAAATATGTGCTTATAGCATATAATTGTCAACAGCACTTTCATGCGATGCTCAAATAGCGGTTGCGGAGGCCTGCGGCTCTGCTATTCTACGTCCCATGTCGAAGAAGTCCCCAGACGACCAATCAAGCCCCTCCCCGGCCGCAGATATCACCCATATCGCGGAGGTCATGGGACGCCTGCGCCTGCTCATCGGCCGGCGGGTGATCAGCCGGACGGCGATCGACAATATCGCGCCGAGCCTCGAAATCTCGCATGTGGATGCGCTTGACGCGATGCGGCGGATCGAGGGCGAGGTGACGGTCGGTGCGATTGCAGAGGCGATGCGGCTCGACCCGTCGCGCGGCAGCAGGCTGGTGGCCGATCTCGTGGCGCAGGGCATCCTGCGGCGGGACGCCTCGCAGGCGGATGGCCGACGCTCCGTCGTCGTGCGCACCGAACTCGGAGACAGGCTGATGGCCGAGATCCATGAAACCAAGCGGCGGCTGCTCGAGCGGATGCTGGACGGCTGGACCGACGAGGAATTGCGCATCTTCGCCGTATTGTTCGAGAAATTCGTCGGACGGTTCGAGACGACCTATGCCACCGAGAAATCCTCCGCGCCGGCGCTGGCCAACGCATCCTGATACCGGATGATACGGGTATCAGCCGGGGCCGCGCGCGAGCGGAGCGCATGCGGCGACGATCAGCGTGTCGCGGCCGCACCCCTTGGCCTCGTACATGGCGCGATCGGCACGGGCGAGAAGCAGGTCCGGATCCTCGCCGTCATTCGGGAAAAAGGCTACCCCCATGCTGCAGGTCGCGACGATCCGCTCCCCGTCGACCTCAACCGGTTCGGCGAGCAGGCTGCGCAGCCTGTCGAGCCGGCGCAGGACGCCGCTTTCGTCATGGCCGGGATTGCTGAAGACGATGGCGAACTCGTCGCCGCCGAGACGGACGGTCAGATCGCTCGCCCGGACGCATCCGGACATGCGATCGGCGAGGACACGCAGAACCTCGTCGCCGGCGGCATGACCGAAGGTATCGTTGATCGCCTTGAAGTTGTCGAGATCGAGATAGGCCACGGTGACCTTGCGCCTCTCCCGCCGCGCCTCGTGCAGCATGCGGCTGAACTGGCTCCAGAAGAAGGCTCGGTTGGGCAGGCCCGTGAGAGGGTCGTGGTGCGCCATGTGGCTGATGCGGCGTTCGCTATGGGCGCGCTCCAGGGCGATGCCGGCGAGATCGGTCGCCATGGTCATCAGTTCCAGCTCGAGCGGCGTCGGCTCCCGTACCGTGGACGAATAGAGCGCGAAGGTGCCGAGCACACGCCGTTCGGCGCTGATGATCGGCGTCGACCAGCAGGAGCGAAAACCGAAGACGGGGCCGAGTTCGCGAAACTCCGTCCAGAGCGGATCGGTGGAGACGTCGCTGACAATGACCGGCGAACGGCGCCAGGCGGCCGTGCCGCAGGAGCCGCAGCCGGGCCCGATCTCGATACCGTCGATCAACCGGATATAGGCCTGCGGCAGATTGGGCGCGATACCGCCCGTCAGGTGCTTGCCGCTGTCGTCGAGCAGCAGGACGGATCCCCTCACGTCATCGAGCTGGGCTTCCACCATACCGACCAGCGCATCGAGCACGGCGTCGAGCGGCCGTCCCCGCGCGATCATTTCGAGAAGTCGCGCATGGCCGTGACGCAGTTCCTCCTGGCGCCGACGCTCGGTCACGTCGCGCGAGACGCTGACGAGGCCGATGATCTCTCCGGCCTCGTCACGGAGCGCCGTCTTGGTGAAGGAGAGCCAGAGCTGCTTGCCGCCGGCGAGAATGAGCCTCTCCTCGCGGTTCTGGATCGGCATGCCTCCTGCCAGAACCTGCTGATCCATCGAGAAAAGGCAATCGGCGGTGCTGCCGGTAAACAGCTCGAAGACGTTCTTTCCCGACAGGGCGGAAAAATCACCGAGACCGGCGGCGCGGCATGCCGCCCGGTTGCTGAAGACATATCTGCCGCGGCGATCCTTTACTGAAATGAAATCGGGCAACTGGTCGAGAAGTCTGAGTGCGGAGGCCTCGTTCAGCACCTGCTCCATCGCGTCGGTGCCGCCGAGGTCCAGCGAAATCAGGCGCAGGCGCTCGCACAGGTCCTCCAGCGTTTCAGCCGGAGCATCCGAAGGCATGTCACATCGTGCGGAGCCTACCATCGTCCGCCTCGCCTTTCCTGAAACATCCGGAAATCCCGATCCTGACCGCCGCCAATCGTAAAGACGACTTCCTTCATCTTGCTTAATACGTTTCCGCAGCGACTAATCCTTCCGCGATGATGGCAAAGTTTTTACCCGAAGGCGCAAAACATCTCCGTCTATCCAGTCGAACATACTGCTATGGAAAACCTTTTATTGACGCCGATGGAGACTGTTGGATGATTTCGAAACGAGGGTTGCTTGCAGGACTGGCCGGAACCGTTGCTGCTTCAGCGCTTCCCGGCGAGAGCCTGGCCCAGTCACCCGTCATCCTCGATGGCGGCCTGCGGGGCTCGATCGACGCCGGCGAACATGGCGTGAAGCCGATGGGCGGCAGGGCCTCGCAACAGAAACTGGCAAGGCTTCTCGCCGAGGCGGCCGGACAGGGTCTGCCCGTCTACCTGCCGCCCGGAGAATATCCGGTATCCGATCTGGACCTGCCGGACGGCACGAGAATGACCGGCATCGCCGGAGCGTCCCGGCTCGTCCAGTCAGGCGACGGAGTGATGCTGCGGTCGGGGGCCGCGCGGCGGATCGAGCTTTCGAACATCATGCTCGACGGCGGCAATAGGCCGATGCGAGCGGAAGCGCCGGGGCTCGTCCACTTCAGCGGCGTGGCCGGGTTGACGATCAGCAATTGCGAGATCGTCGATGCGGGCGGGACCGGGCTCAGCCTGGAACGCTGTGGCGGCCTGATCGAGCGCACCCGGATTTCCGGAGCGGCGGAATACGGGCTCTATGCGGTCGAGAGCAGCGGACTTGCCGTCAGGGACAATACGGTTTCCGATTGCGGCAACGGCGGCATTCTCATCCATCGCCGCGAAAAGGGCCGCGACGGCACGCTCGTTAACGGCAACAGGATCTCGCGCATCGGCGCCGGCAATGGCGGCACCGGGCAATACGGCAATGCGATCAACCTGTTTCGCGCCGATGACGTGATCGTGTCGGGCAACCACATTTCCGACGCGGCGTTTTCCGCGATCCGTGCCAACAGCGCTTCCAACGTGCTGATCGCCGACAATCACTGCACGGCCTCCGGCGAGACCGCCATCTACACCGAGTTCGCCTTCGACGGGGCGATGATCGCCGGCAACATCGTCGACGGCGCCGCCAACGGCATATCGGTCGTCAATTTCAACGAGGGCGGCCGGCTCGCCACGGTCGCCAACAATATCGTGCGCAATCTGCGCGCAACCGGGCCTTATGTGCTGGAAGGTGCGATCTTCGGCGTCGGCATCAGCGTCGAGGCGGACACGGCGGTGACCGGCAATGTGGTGGAGGGCGCGCCGTTCTGCGGCCTCGCGCTCGGGTTCGGCCCGTATCTGCGCAACGTCGTGGCCACCGGCAACATCGTGCGGCAGGCCGGAACCGGCTGCGCGGTCACCGTCGTCGAGGGCGCGGGCAGTGCCGTAATCACCGGCAACATCTTCCAGTCGGTGCAGCGCGGCGCGATCGTCGGTTACCGCTGGAACGAGGCGGCCACGGGCGAACTCGCCGGCGGCAACGGCCAGCGGTTTGCGCATCTCACGATCGAAAACAACCGGACGGGTTAACCGTCGGTCTCTGACATGGATTCGTCAGAGGCAATATCACGGCCGCGGTGGTAGATGCGGACAATGCGCACAACATCGCCCCGAACCTGAAACGCTACGGTCGCTCTGCGCCTGTAACCGACGAGGCGAAGGTTGGGCCACAAGTCGTCACGCAACATCCCCCGCTGCGGGAAAGTTGAAAAGCCAAGACAATAATCCTGTATCTTTCCGACATATTCTCGGGCTCCTTTTGCACCCATTTCGACCGCGAGATAAATAAGAAGATCTTCAAGATCACGGGTCGCTGCAGTCGAGAAAACGACCTTGTAGCTCATCGCCCTTCCTGCTTTGCCAGAAGAGACGCCATTCGTGCGTCCAGCCTTCTGTTCACGTCCTCCGGCGTTAGCAGGCGCTCGGGATGAGCCTCGATCTCCTTGAGTGTCGGCACCACCTCTTCCACGAGCCATTTCTCAATGGCCGCGTCGCGGGCGATCAAGGTGCGCAGGCCATCGCGGACGACCTCGCTTTCCGAGGCGTATTCTCCGGAGGCAACCTTGGCCTTCACCATCTCGGCCATTTCGATCGGGAGCGTGATGCTGAGCGACTGAGTTGTGCGCATGTCTATCTCCTTTGACGGTCCGACACGATTAAATCCTATCGAAAATATTCATGGACGTCCAACGCCGGCGATCTTCCGTTCGTCACGCAACCCATCTAGCTTCGCCGGCAAATTGCAAAGGGAGATGACCATGCTGAAGATTTACGGGGTGTATCGTTCGCGTGCGACGCGGCCGCTCTGGCTTGCCGAGGAAATCGGCCTGCCGTTCGAACATGTGCCGATCATCCAGGCCTATCGCCTGCCCGACCCGATGGCGCAGGACGCTCCCGTCAACACGCTGTCGGAGGAATTTCTGGCGGTGAACCCGATGGGCTCCATTCCTTCCATGGACGACGACGGTTTCGTCCTGCACGAGTCGCTCGCCATCTCGCTCTATCTGGCACGCAAATACGGCGGCGATCTCGGCCCGAAGGATGTCGCGGAAGAAGCGCTGATGGTGCAGTGGTCGCTGTTTGCCGCGACCAGCATCGAAACGCCGGCGCTCAAGATCCAGTCGACGAAGGCGGACACCGACGAAGGCAAGGCCGAGATCGATGTCGCTGCCCGCCTGCTGAAGCGGCCGCTGGACGTGCTGGAGAAGCATCTCTCGACGAGCCGTTACATGGTCGGCGACCGCTTCACCGCCGCCGACATCAACGTCGCGGAAATCTTGCGTTATGCCCGCGGCCACGATGCGCTGTTCGACAGCCGCCCGGCGCTTAAAGCCTGGTACGAGACCTGCATCGGCAGGCCCGGCTATCGCGCCATGTGGGAAAAACGAAACGCCGAACCGGCGTGATCGCGAGGCCCCGCTACGGCTGGAGCTCCGCGAGCTCCTCCTTCAGCCACCGGTGGAACAACAGGACCTTCGGTGGCTGCCGGATCGCCTTCGGCGTGACGAAGTAATGGCCGAAACCTGTCGCGGCCCGGATCGAGAAGGGCTCGACCAGCTTTCCCTCCCTGAGGGCATAGGCCGCGAGCGTCTGCCAGGCCAGCATCACGCCCTCGCCGCCCATCGTCGCGTCGAGGCAGAGGGACGCTTCGTTGAACACGTGGCGGACCTCCATCGGCCGGGGTTCGAGTCCTGCGGCGCGTAGCCAGACATCCCAGGAGAACATCGCCCGGCCATCGACGATCGCCGGAAACTTCATGACATCCGCGGGTGTCTTCAGCCGCTTCGCCAGCGCTGGCGTGCAGACGGGGAATACGAGCTGCGGCAGGAGCAGCTCCGCCTCGACGCCCGGCCAGCGGCCGGCGCCGACCCTGATGCCGAGATCGACGCCGTCGCTGGCAAAATCCGCCATGCTCGTCGTTGCGTCGATCCTCAGGCGGATTTCGGGATGTAACGCCGAGAACCGGTCGAGTCGGTGGACGAGGAAGCGGGCAGCGAAGACCGGTGCGACCGAAATGGTCAGCAGCGATTCGTCCCGCTGCCGGCCAAGCGCCACCGCATCCGAAAGCGTGCGGAAACCGTCCGAAAGACGGGCCAGCATCGGCCTTGCGGGATCGGTCGGGACCATGCCCCTCGGCAACCGCAGGAAGATGGCGTGGCCGAGTTGCGCTTCCGCCTTGATGACCTGCTGGCTGACGGCACCGATGGAGACGCCGAGTTCTTCCGCGGCTGCCTGGAGCGAGCCGAGCCGCGCCACCGCTTCGACGGCACGCAGACCGTTCAGGTGGATGGTGTTCAAGTTTTTCATATAGAAAATCTATAGCGGCCGGCTTGCCGTGTCGATTGAATTCCCGGGCCTCGACCGGCATTCTGCCAATGCACATTAAGCATGCATTTGCGAGGTGCACGACATGACATCACTGAAGCTTTTCTTCACTAATATTCAAGCGCTTGCCGGGCGGCTGCAAGCAGATGGGCAGGCGCCGATCGATGCGATCGACCACCCGGATATCCGCCGCATGGACCTCAGACAGATCGCCGACCTGCCCTTCCCCGGCAGGGCCGCGGAACAGGCAGCGCAGCACCGCGAGGCCCGTCGGGATGTTCGCCGGGCCTGTTGAAGCTGACGGACGCTGTCCGGTCAGGCGGCCTTTTCTTCCGCCAGCGCCTTCTGCACCGCCGGACGCTCCAGCATACGCCGGTAATGGGCGTATACCCTCGGGAACTCGGCGATATCCACCCGATCGCTCTTCAGCCAGTCGGCCATGACGAAGAGATAGGGGTCGGCAGTGGAATAGGTATCGCCGAGGACGAACGGCCCCTCCAGCATGCCGTCCTCGACGAGGCGGAAACAGTCGCGCATCACCTGCGGCAGCTTTTTCTTCATGTCCTCGTAGGACGTTTCCTCGTCGGCCCAGCGGTAACCGCGCCGGCCATGGGCATGGGCGACATGTACGGTTGCCGCCATATAGGCGTTGAAGGACTGCATCCTCGCAAACAGGAACGGGTCGTCGAGCGGCGCAAGCTTCGCCGCCGGCGCGATCTGGGCGATATAGGCGAGGATGGCGACCGTTTCGGTCACTACCCCCCGGTCGCCGACGAGGGCCGGAACCCGGCCTTTCGGATTGATCTTGAGATAAGCCTCGGAGCGCTGTTCGCTTTGGGCGAAATTCAGGCGCCTCACCTCATAGGGAAGGCCGGATTCGGCGAGCGCGATATGGCTGACGAGCGCGCAGCTTCCGGGCGAAAAGTAGAGAATATTCATCGGCATCCTCCTTCGGTCGAAACCGTCATATCACGGCTTCGATCGCCCGGCAGCAGAGAGTCGGTGCGCGATCAGGCCGCATCGGTCGCTGCGACACCCGGCACGTCCTCCAGCCGATACCAGACCGGGATACCCCGCCCGGTGGCGATCCTGACGTCGTTGTCGGCGCCTGCGGAAGCCCCCGGCAGGCGCAGGACCCCGTCGCAGAGCTGGAGGAGCCGTCCTGCCGTCGGGTGGAAAATCTCCTCGTAGAGCGCATCGCCGACATGGCGACCGCCTGCGGCACGCCAGACCGGCAGCGCCACCCATTCACCGATCATCGGCACATGGCCTGCCCGGAACAGGGCGCAGGACGGCTCTTCGAGCCGCCGCAGGTTCTCGGCCATCTTTTCCGGATCGTCGCCGGTGCCGGAACGATAGGGGCCTGCAATCAGGATCAGCATAGGACATCCTCTCTTGGGAAAAACGACTCCGATACGCTTGCCTTCACGAGGTCATTCGCGTAATTTCATGCATATTCGTGCAATTTCATGCGGAGTCAAGTGGGCATGCTGACGAGCCAGAGGCGCAATCTCATCCTCGATGCGCTGAGGAGAACCGGACAGGTGATCGCCAGAGAGATGGCGGAGGAATTTTCACTGTCGGAAGACACGATCCGCCGCGACCTGCGGGAGATGGCTTCCGAAGGGCTGCTGCGCCGCGTCCACGGTGGTGCGTTGCCGCTCTCGCCCGACCTGCCGGATTTCACCGCCCGCCGGACGATCGCCTCGGACGAAAAACAGATCCTGGGCGCCGCGGCGGCAGCGCTGGTGAGACCGGGACAGACGATTTTCCTCGACGGAGGAACGTCCAATGCCCAGATCGTCAGGGCTCTTCCGCGGGACATCCCGCTCGTCGTGGCGACCCACAGCCCGACCATCGCCGCCGAACTGGAAAATCACCCGCTGGTGGAGATCATCCTGATCGGAGGGCGGATCTACAAACATTCGATGGTCGCGACGGGCGCGGTCGCCGCCGCCCAGATCGATCTCATCCGACCCGATATCTTCTTCCTCGGAGTCACGGCGGCCCATCCGGTGCACGGTCTTTCGACCGGCGATTTCGAGGAGGCGGCGGTCAAACGCCATATCGCCTCGCGCGCCACCGCCACCTATGTCCTGCTGACC
>JBQGDG010000056.1:0-44595 GCA_052038935.1 Neorhizobium sp.
CGCCGGTATGCTTTTCCGGCTCACGCCGTGATATCCGTCGCAGCCGGCGATGAAATCGGCATCGATACGGTGTTCACGCCCATGCTTGCGATAGGTGAGACGGGCTGTTTCCCGGTCGATGTCGTGGACTGCGACATCCTCGGCTTCGTAGATTGCGGCAAGGCCAAGCGCCTGCCTGCCATCCATCAGATCCTGCGTAACGTCCGTCTGACCATAGACGGTGACGTGCCTGCCGGAGAGACCGTTCAGGTCGATCCGATGGCTTCTGCCGTCGAAGGCCAGGAGCACCCCGTCGTGACGCAGTCCTTCCCGGCGCAGCCTCGCGCCGACACCGGCTTCGTCGAGAAGATCGACCGTCCCCTGTTCCAGCACTCCGGCACGAATGCGGGAGAGGACATGCGCCTGACTGGCGCGCTCGACGATGATATTGTCTATGCCAGCACGGGCCAGCAGCTGACCGAGCAGCAGGCCGGACGGACCTGAACCGATAATGGCGACCTGGGTGCGCATCGTCTCCTCCCGAGCGGCTCATCATTGTAGAGCCGCAGCGAATGCCTCCCGCAATGGACAAACACATCCACTTATTGGACAAATAGACCATCGATCCTGGAGGAGGACGCGGTCGATGGCGGTTCCGACCTACGACCTTTACGGAGAAGACCAGCGGGAAAGGCCGGATTACTGGCTTCACTGCGAAACGATCGCATCGCGAAGCAGCCGCAACCATTGGGAAATCCGACGACATCGCCATGAGCGTTTCCAGCAGTTTCTATACATACGCAGCGGCGACTGCGACGCGACGCTCGGTGCGATCCGCGCGCCCGCGAAGGCGCCTTGCATCCTCTTGATTCCACCCGGCCTGGAACACGGCTTCCGTTTCTCGCGCGATATCGATGGCATCGTCGTCACGATTTCGACGGACCGACCCGACCACGGCCGGGCCTGGGGAACGACCGATCCGATCTCCAAGGCTATGCTGCTGTCGCTGTCCGACGAGGCGGATGCCATCTATTTCGGCCAGACGGTCAGCCGCCTGTTACAGGCTTACGAGCAAGGGGGCGCGCAGGGCAGGGCAGCGGTGACCTATCTCGATTGCGCCCTTCATCTTCTGCAAGGCTTCCTCGGCAGCAACGAGCCTCCGCAAACCGGGAGCGACGGCAAGGCGCGGGTGGAGGCATTGAGAGATCTCATCGGCCAGAACTTCCGCCGCCACCTGTCCGTCGAAGACTATGCGGAACATCTCGGACTTTCATCCACCCATCTCAATCGGCTGACACGCGGGGTCGCCGGATGCAGCGTCCGGGACCTGATCACGACAAGATTGCTGGAGGAAGCGCAGCGATCGCTGATCTTCTCCGCCTCCACGGTCCAGATGATCGCCGAACAGCTCGGTTTTTCCGACAGCGCCTATTTCTGTCGGTGGTTTCGCAAACAACGGTCGATAACGCCAAGACAATACCGCGAACGCGCAAGACAAGGTCTTTCTCGAGAAGCCGACTGATGCGCTGATGTCACGTTCGCCCGCGGACGGTGACAATTCGTGTTCCAGCCACCGTGGATCATTCTTCCGCCACATGCGTTAGCCAACGCTGAGTTCCCAATCGTTTCCCAAACGACGGGTAATAAGACTTTCAAGGAGTACAGGGATGAACAAGAAAATCGCCGTAGCACTCGCCGCTATTCCCGTGGCCTTCGTGGGCACGGCTGCGTCCGCCGCCGACGTGATCAGCCGGCGCGATCCGGTGCCGACCTATCAGGAAGCAGATCAGCGCGGCGGCGTTCGGATCGGCTATCTCGATTGCTCGATCGGCGGTGGCGTCGGATATGTCATCGGGTCGGCCAAGGAAGCAGATTGCGTCTTCAAGTCGACGATGGGCAGCGAGGCGCTCGACCACTATACCGGCGTGGTCCGGAAGATGGGCGTGGACCTCGGGTTCACCACCCGAAGCCGCCTGATCTGGGCGGTCTTTGCGCCGACGGCAGGTTACCACCACGGCTCGCTGGGCGGCCTCTACCAGGGCGCCACGGCCGAAGCGACGGTCGGTGCCGGCATCGGCGCCAACGTTCTGGTCGGCGGCACATCCGGCTCGATCCATCTGCAGACCGTAAGCGTCACGGGTCAGCTGGGTCTCAATCTGGCGGCAACCGGTACGTCGGTCACGCTGACCCCGGCCGAGATGTAAGCTGACAATCGACCCGCCCTCTACCGGGGCGGGTCGGCTCGCGGCTCGATACTTGCAGTTCGTCGCGGCAATCCATACCTAGAGATCATGGATCCTCCGGCCATAGCGGCCGTTCGAGGTCCCATTCAGGATTTGTACCATGGATCTCGAAAATATCTTGCGGTCGGTGGTGGCCGTGCGCGCTTCCATTCCAGAAAAGGCCTTTACCGCCAAGGCACTCGGTACGAGCCGGGAAGGCAGCGGTGTAGTGATCCGCGAAAACGGCCTGGTGCTGACGATCGGCTATCTGATCACCGAGGCCGAAGAGGTATGGCTGACCCGCCATGACGGTCGCGTGGTTCAGGCTCATGCCCTGGCTTATGATCAGGAAAGCGGTTTCGGCCTTGTCCAGGCCCTGGCTCCGCTCGAACTTCCCGCCCTTCCGCTCGGAGATTCCGACAGGGCAGTCGTTAACGAAGCCATCGTCCTGGCAGACGGTGAAGGCCAGTATGTCAGGGGCAATATCGTCGCCAAGCAGGAATTCGCCGGTTACTGGGAGTATCTCCTCGAGGAGGCGATCTTCATCGCGCCGGCACACCCGTCATGGGGCGGCGCGGCGCTGATCGACGGGAACGGGAAGCTCGTCGGCCTCGGCTCTCTGCGGCTGCAGATGAGCAAGGGCGGTGAAATCGCCGACATCAACATGGCCGTACCGATCAATCTCGCCAAGCCCATTCTCGACGATGTTCTCAATCAGGGTGCAATCGGCAAACCACCCCGCCCCTGGCTGGGCGCCTTTTCCGCCGAGACCAACGGTGAGGTTGTGGTCATGAGCGTCACGGAGAACGGCCCGGCCGCACAGGCAGGTCTCCGACGTGGCGACGTGATTTCGGAGATTCGCGATGGCGAAGTCGACGGGCTCGCCGACTTCTATCGCAAGGTGTGGGACAGTGGACCACCCGGCGCCGAAATTCCGATGCGCGTCCTGCGCGACGGACGCGAAGCCTGGCTGAGGATCAAGTCCGCAGACCGCAACGATTTTCTGACCAAACCGCGGCTGCAGTAATCTTCACCGTATCAGGATCGCCCTGAAATCATTGACATTGGTGCCTGTGGGGCCGGTCTCGAACAGGTCGCCGAGCGCGGCAAATCCCGTATAGCTGTCGTTGCGGCCAAGAAGCACGCGGCCGTCGAGACCGGCGTCGATCAGGCGTCGGGCGGTCGTGCCGTCGACGAACGCGCCGGCATTGTCCGCGGATCCGTCGATCCCGTCCGTATCGGCTGCAAGGGCGCAGATGCGATACCCGTCGATGGCGAGCGCCAGCGACAGCGCGAACTCGCCGTTTCGTCCGCCCTTGCCATCCTTGGATCGCAATGTCACCGTCGTCTCACCACCGGACAGTAACAGCGCCGGTCTGCGGAAAGGCCGGTCTCTCGAGGCCACTTCGCGGGCGAGCGCCGCATGCACCAACGCGACGTCCCGTGCCTCCCCCTCGATGGAATCGGAGAGGATGTGGGCTTCGATGCCGTGATCGCGTGCGAGCGCTGCGGCCGCTTCCAGGGACACGCCGGCGGATGCGATGACGTGACATTCGTTGCGGGCGAGACGTCCGTCTTCGAGGGCCGGAGCGTCGGCCGCCGGTGAATTCAGGTGACGGGTGATCGCTGCCGGCAGGGATATCCGATACTGGTCGATAATCGCCAGGGCTTGCTGCCGGGTGCTCGCGTCGGGAACCGTGGGACCGGAAGCGACGAAAGCCGGATTATCACCCGGAATATCGGAAACGATCAGGCTCACAACCCGCGCCTTCGTAGCCGCCGCAAGCCGTCCGCCCTTGATGGTCGAAACGTGCTTGCGCACCACATTCATCGCCGAAATCGGGGCCCCCGATGCGAGCAGCGCCTCGTTGAGCGCGATCTCGTCCTGAAGGCTCAGACCATCCGGAGGCGAGGGCAGCAATGCAGAACCTCCGCCGCAAACGAGAGCGATGACGAGATCGTTTTCCGACAGCCCGGAAACCGCGTCCAGCAGTCGGCGGGAAGCCCGCATCCCGTTTTCATCCGGTACCGGATGGGCGGCTTCGACAATCTCGATCGCATTCGTCTTGCATCCGTAACCGTAACGGGTCACGACGATGCCGCTCAATCCGGGACCGTTCCAGGCCCGTTCCAGCGCCGCTGCCATCTGTGCGGCACCCTTGCCCGCACCGACGACAACGACACGGCCGCTCTCGGGAGGCTTCGGCAGATATTTGCGGATACCGGTCAGGGGGTCGGCAGCCTTTACGGCCGCATCGAACAACATGCCCAGCAGGCGACGATCATCCATAAGCCAATCTCCGACGGCGGATCCCGTTAGATCAAACCGGATGTTTCGATCATGCGGACGGTATCGTCAACCTGAGCCTTTCCTCGAAGAAAGTACAAGCGGAACAAAGCGACATCCCGTCGGTTTCCAGAACGAGGCTCATGACGAACATGGGCGAGAAAGGAGAACCTTGAGATGACCGAACATATCAATGAGGCCGGTTTCCCCGGACAGCTCGAAATCGACGGTGATCGCTCCCCGGTCACCTATATGCTGAACGCGCGCCAGGACAAGGAAGGGGCATATCGCGTCGCCATCAGCCTGACCGCTCCGCGCGACTGGCTTTTGAAACAGGGATTCCGTCATGAGGCAACCCTTCTGAGACAGGGCGGCAAAGAGGTTCCGGTCCATTTCGAGGAGACCCTCAATGTCGCCGACAACATCTCGGTGACGCTTCACGGCGACGAGGCTGTCATCGCTTCTGCCGACGAGCTGCGCCGCCAGTTCCCGGAGTTGAGGGCATCCTAACTGTTGGTGCGCTCCTGAACGGCACGACGGATTGCCTGCATCAGAGACGTCATATGAGGAGTAGCCGCAGCGTCGGCTATTCGAGTAAGGCCGACCGGCCCCTGCGTATCGTCACTGTCGATCGGCAGTTTCATCAGCCTCCCTTCCCGGATTTCGGCATCGACGACGCCTTCGGATATGATCCAAACCGCGTCGGTCATGCTGACGAAGGCCCTGCCAAAGGAATCTGACACCGTCTCTATCCGGCTTTTCACTCCCTGCAGCCCCCGCGCGATGAGAAACTGTTCGACGGGATGCCGGATGATCGAGCGGCGCGTCGGCATCACCAGCGGAAAGGCGCGCAGTTCGTCGATACGGAATGGCTTCAGCGCCAGGAGAGGATGCCCGGCACGCACGACGAAGACTACCTTCTCAGAATAGAGATGTTCGAAGGTCAGGCCGCTCATGCGATCCGGTGCAGCAAGACGCCCGACGACGAGATCGAGTTCGCCCAGGCGCAATTGTTCGATAAGCCGGTCGTTGTCTCCGGTCGCGATCTCCACGCGCGCTGCAGCGGCTTCACCAAGGAAAATCTGGATGGCGAGCGGCATGATCCGCGAAGACACGGTCGGCAAGGCACCGACACGGAGGGGTGGGGCAAATTCGGCGCTGCCGGAAGAGACTGCCCCGACACCTGACCGCAGCGCCGACAGCGCCGCAGTCGCGTGCTGGAGAAAGATCTCGCCCTCGGCTGTCATGCGGATGCCGCGGCCCGCCCGGGCCAGGAGCGCGGTTCCCAACAGCCTCTCGAGTTCCTTGATGGTCTTCGTGACCGCGGGCTGGCTGACATGCATCGCATCCGCAGCCCTGGCGATATTTCCCAATCGGGCCACTTCCGCAAATACCGTAAGGTGGCGAAGCCTGATGGCGGAGGAAAGCATATCATAACCTGCGAGTTATCGATCGCTCCGGATTTATCATTTTACGCGACGGGAAACGAGTGTCATGGTTGGGGCGGGAGGATCGCATGCAGTTTGCCACCATCAATGGCATTGCCATTCACCATGACTTCGATCCCGTCGGGGGCGAGGAGCCGGCGATCGTTTTCATCAATTCGCTCGGCACCGACTTCCGGATATGGGACCAGGTCCGCAGCAAGCTGTCAGATCGGTTCTCGACGCTTGTCTACGACAAGCGCGGGCACGGTCTGAGCGGGCTTGGGGATCCGCCCTATTCTATATCAAACCATGTCGACGATCTCGCCGCTTTGCTGGACCACCTCGATATCGGCACGGCGGTTTTGTGCGGACTGTCGGTAGGCGGCCTGATCGCAATGGGGTGTTACCAGACGAGGCGCGAACGGATAGCCGGACTCATACTGTCCAACACGGCGCCAAAGATCGACACGGAAGACCTATGGGCGTCCCGCATCGCATCTGCCGAGGCGGGCGGCCTCGTTCCCATGCTCGACGATATCATGGCACGCTGGTTTACCGAACCTTTCCGACGGCCGGATAACGCGGCCTATCAGGGATATCGCAATATGCTGGCGCGCCAGCCGGTAGCGGGTTATGCCGGCACCTGCGCCGCAATCGGGGATGCGGACTTTACCGCGGTTGCAGCGGGTATTGCCATACCCACGCTCTGCCTCGCAGGGCAGGAAGACGGATCGGTACCGGCAGCCACGGTAAAGGCTATGGCCGATCTCATCGAGGGTGCCCGATACGAGGTCATCGGCAATTCGGCCCATATCCCCTGTGTCGAGACACCGGCCATATATGCCGCACTCGTCCGCACGTTCGTCGATGGACTGGCGCGGGGTAGACGATGAGCGAAACCGAGCACGACAACGACCGTTATGCCCAGGGTCTGCTAACCCGCCGATCGGTGCTCGGCGATGCCCATGTCGACCGCGCCCAGTCGAGCCGGACGGAATTCGACGATGCCTTCCAGCGTCTCATAACCGAAACGGCCTGGGGTGACGTGTGGTCCCGTCCGCACTGGACGAAACGTGAGCGATCCATGGTGACCATAGCGCTTCTGGCGTCTCTCGGGCAGCACGAGGAACTGGCGATGCATATCCGCGCGACGGCAAATACCGGCGCGACGGAAGACGACGTGCGTGAGGCGCTCCTGCATGTGGCAATCTATGCCGGCGTTCCCGCCGCCAATCATGCATTCAGGATTGCCAAGGCCGTCTACGCCGATCTGAAGCAAGGGGAGGGGGGTGAATGAAGAACGAAGCACCCGAAACCACGCCCTTCTTCGCCCGCGACCGGCAACGGCACCCGCCCGCCTTCACACCTAACTACAAGACATCGATACTGCGATCACCGCAACGGCCGCTCATCTCGCTGGAGGGGACCGCGAGCGAGATCACGGGGCCGGTCTTCGGTCACGATATCCTCGGTGAGTTCGACAACGACCTGATCGTCAACCACGCTCGGGCCGGTCAATCCGCCATCGGCGAACGCATACTGGTCCATGGCCGGGTTCTCGACGAAAGGGGCCGTGGGGTCGATGGGGCCTTGCTGGAATTCTGGCAGGCAAATGCGGGTGGCCGCTACCGGCACAAGAAGGAAGGCTATCTGGCACCGCTCGATCCCAATTTCGGCGGCTTCGGCCGCACGATCACCGGCTCTGACGGAAGCTACTGGTTCAAGACGATCAAGCCCGGGCCTTATCCGTGGCCGAACGGCGTCAATGACTGGCGCCCGGCTCATATCCACTTTTCGATCTTCGGCCATGGTTTTTCCCAACGGCTGATCACCCAGATGTATTTCGAAGGCGACCCCTTGATCCGCATCTGCCCCATCGTCCGAACAATTCCCGACGAGGAGGCCATCAGTCAGCTGATCGCTCCTCTCGACATGAATGCGACGATCCCCTTCGATATGCGCGCCTACAAGTTCGATATCGTATTGCGCGGACGGCGCTCGACGCTCTTCGAGAACCGGTTGGAGGGCAACTGACCATGGCTCAACCACTCGGATACCTGAAGGAATCCCCGTCGCAGACGGCGGGACCTTACGTGCATATCGGCTGCACGCCGAATTTCGCCGGGATCGGAGGTGTCTATCCCGAAGATCTGGGCTGCGGCCCCATGGTCAACGGGAGCAGCCGCGGCGAACGGATCACCATAAGGGGGTTCGTCTACGACGGCGCCGGCACCGCGCTCAAGGATGCACTGATAGAAATCTGGCAGGCCGATGCCGACGGCTATTACAACAGCCCTTCGGAGACACGGGGTACGGCCGATCCGAATTTTCTCGGTTGGGGTCGCTGTCCAGGCGACATGACGACCGGCGAATTCTTCTTCGAAACGATCAAGCCGGGACGGGTTCCGTTCCGCGACGGACGACTGATGGCGCCGCATGTGACGTTCTGGATCGTAGCGCGCGGCATCAATCTCGGCCTCCATACCAGAATGTATTTCTCCGACGAGGAAAGTGCCAACGCCGAAGACCCCGTGTTGGCGAAAATTGAACACCGGCTCCGCATCCCAACGCTGATCGGCCGGCGTGACGGCGACACGATATGGTTCGACATCCACCTGCAGGGAGATCGGGAAACCGTTTTCTTCGATATCTGACGAAATCTTCGGGAGAACCATGAGCATCGCAGCCTTCGACCATCCGTTTCTTTCCGGCCTCGTCGGCGACGACGAGATCGCCGCCCTGTTGGGAACGGAAGCTGATCTGGCGGCAATGCTTTCTTTCGAGACTGCTCTTGCGGGCACATGTGCGTCGCACGGCGTCATTCCGGAGGCGGCTTCCAGCGAAATCGCTGCGGCATGTGCGCGCTTTCGGCCCGACATGGACGCCTTGCGCATTGCGACCGGGCGCGACGGTGTCGTCGTCCCTGAACTCGTTCGACAGTTGAGGGAGACGGCCGGCGACCACGCCAAACCGCATGTCCATTTCGGCGCAACCAGCCAGGATGTTGTCGACACATCGGTGATGCTCCGCCTCAGGCAGGTTTGCATGGTCTTCGAAGACAGGCTTTCCGCGCTGGTTACTGGCTTCGACAGGCTCTCCAAATCCTTCGGCGATGAGCCGCTGACGGGCCATACCCGCATGCAGCCGGCCTTGCAGATCACAGCCCGGGACCGGATCCGCACTTGGCAGGCCCCCCTGGCACGTCACGCCGGGAGGCTCGGGCTCCTGATCGAGCAGGGATTTGCGCTCCAACTCGGTGGAGCGGCGGGAACATCGGAGAAATTCGGCGACAAGGCTGCCGACATCCGGCGAGACCTCGCAGCGGCGCTATCGCTTGTCGATGCCCAGCAATATCAGAGCCAGCGCGACCGTTTCGTGGATATTGCCGGGCTGATGGCGATGATCACCGGTTCGCTTGGAAAGTTCGGGCAGGACGTGGCGCTGATGGCGCAGGCGGGAACAGAGATCGAACTAACGGGCGGTGGCCGATCCTCTGCGATGGCACACAAGCAGAATCCCGTGGCGGCAGAGGTTCTCGTCACCCTCGCACGCTTCAACGCCGTACAATCGGGGGGCATGCAGCAGGCGATGATCCACGAACAGGAGAGGTCGGGAGCGGCATGGACGCTGGAGTGGCTGATCCTGCCGCAGATGGCGATGGCAACGGGTGCGGCGCTTCGGCTTTCCGCCGAGTTGCTGGCAAATATCCGGCATATCGGGAAAAGCGGGGAGGACGCTTGACTCGCGATCGCCGCAGCGGGCCATAAGAGCCCGGATGGAACGGGCATGATCTCGGCAAGTGATGGCGGATGTGCCAAGCTGCGGAGATGAAATCAGGAATTGGACGATCGGCTTCAGGGAGGACAAAATGAACAGGCTTTTGCTGACCACCGCCGCCGTGGTCATGATTGGCACGGCAGCATGCGCAGAAACGATCAAGGTCGGCGTCATCGGACCGTTTTCGGGGCCGTTCGCGTTGCAGGGCAAAAACTTCAAGGCGGGCATAGATGCCTGGCTCTCGGTCAACGGCAACGCGGTCGGTGACGACGAAATCGAGATCGTCTATCGCGACGTGCCTCAGGCCGATCCGGCAAAATCCAAGGCGCTGGCTCAGGAACTCGTGGTTCGCGAGAAGGTGCAATATCTCGCGGGTTTCTATTTCACGCCGGATGCGATGGCGGCTACCCCCATCCTGCAGCAGGCAAACGTCCCGATGGTGGTGATGAATGCCGCCACATCGGCGATCGTCACCACCAGCCCCTATGTCGTCCGCACATCGTTCACGACCTGGCAGACGACGACACCGATGGCGACGGTCGCCAAGGAGGCGGGCGTCTCGAAGGTGATCACCCTGGTCAGCGACTACGGCCCGGGTGTCGATGCGGAAACGGCGTTCAGGACGGCCTTCGAAAAAGAAGGCGGAAAAGTTGTCGAAGCAATCCGCATGCCGCTTTCGACGAACGACTTCTCGCCTCTGATGCAGCGCGTCAAGGATTCCGGCGCCGAGGCGCTGTTCGCTTTCCTGCCGTCGGGTCCTCCTACCCTCGCTTTCGTCAAAGCCTATAACGATACCGGGCTGAAGACGGCGGGAATCAAGTTTCTCGCTACCGGCGACCTGACACAGGAATCGGACCTTCCGGCGCTCGGCGAGCAGGCGGTCGGCCTGATGACGACGTTTCACTATGCCGTCTCCCACGATTCACCGGAGAACAAGGCCTTCGTAGCCGCAGCGCAGAAGGCGATCGGCAATCCGGCGGAGCTCTCGTTCCCGGCCGTCGGCGCCTATGACGGAATGTACGTCATCTCCAAGATGATCGAGGCGACCGGCGGGGAGCAGAATGCGGGCAAGGCTGTCGAGGCCGTGAAAGGCCTGACATGGACCAGCCCCCGCGGAACCGTCAGCATCGATCCCGACAGTCGCCACATCACCCAGACGATCTATCTTCGTGAGGTCGCGAAGGACGGCGAACACTACGTCAACAGGGAGATCAAGAGCTTCGAGAAACAGGCAGATCCCGGGCTGGCGCACGTCAAGAAATAGCAACTGGGCAGGCGCATCGCAGTTCGAGACGATGCGCCTTCGACCGAAAGGCCGTAAAAAATGCAGAGCGTTCTGAGCGTGGCCGTCGATGCCCTCGCCTATGGCATGGTGCTTTTCGTGATATCGATCGGGCTGTCGATCACCATGGGCCTGATGCGGGTCGTCAATCTTGCCCATGGCGCCTTTGCCATGATCGGCGGCTATCTCGCATCCTACGCTGCGCGCGACCTCGGCCTCGGTTATGCCGCGGCGCTCATTGTGGCCGTCGTCGGAACGATCCTTATAGCCATCCCGCTCGAGCGATTGCTCTATCGCCGCATCTATGGCGCCCCCGAACTCACCCAGGTTCTGATGACGATCGGCATAACCTTCTGCATCATCGGCATCGCCAATTTCGTCTTCGGCCCGACGCTGAAGACGATCCCGCTCCCGGAAAGCCTGCGCGGGGCGACCGATGTCGGTTTCCGCTCGATCGCCTCGCACCGTCTCTTCGCGATCGCAGTCGGGATCGTCATCGCGCTTGTGCTCTGGCTTCTGGTGGAAAAAACGGCATTCGGCATCCGGCTGCGTGCCTCCGTCGACAATGCCGCCATGGCAGCCGCGCTCGGAGTGAGAACGGAGATCGTCTATGCCCTCAGTTTCGCGATCGCCGTCGGTCTTGCAGCCCTCGGCGGTGCGGTGGGCGCCGAACTTCTGCCCGTCGAGCCCTACTATGCACTCCGCTACATGGTCACTTTCCTGGTCGTCGTCTCGATCGGAGGAAGCGGCTCCATCGCCGGCGCTCTCCTCGCTTCACTGCTGCTCGGCGCCATCGACACGACCGGACGATATATAGCTCCCGAATATGGCGAATTCTTCTTCTATCTCGCCGTGATCATCATCGTCGGCATCTTTCCGCGCGGCCTCGCCGGACGGAGAACGTGATGGCGGACACGACGGGACAGGACCGGCGATCCAGGCTGGCCCGACGGCTGAGGGAGAGCAGCCTGCCGGGGACGACGGTCATTCTTGCCCTCGGCCTCGCCGGCTTCTTTCTCCTTCCTGACAATCTTGCCCTGCTGACGAGGATCATCGCCATCGCGCTGCTGGTGCTCTCGCTCGATCTCGTCACCGGTTACTGCGGAGTGGCGACACTCGGTCATGCAGCGCTGTTCGGCGCCGGCGCCTATGGGGCGGGCATCGCTGCCGTCCATTTCGGCATAAACGATCCTGTTGCCATGACATTGGCCGGAGCCGCGAGCGGTGCCGTCGCGGGACTTCTCAGCGGAGCCGTCCTCGCCCGTGCCCACGGATTGGCACAGCTGGTGCTTTCCATTGCCGTGGTGCATCTGTTTCACGAAGCGGCGAACAAGGCATCCGCCTGGACCGGCGGCAGCGACGGACTGTCCGGCATAATGCCGCTTCCACTCCTCGGCCTTTACGAATTCGATCTGTGGGGCAAAACAGCCTATCTCTATGGCATCGGCCTTTTCGCGCTAGTCTTCGCCCTGGCGCGCATGATCACCCGCTCGCCCTTCGGCCTTCTCGCGAGAGGCGTGAGAGAGGATCCCGTCCGGGTCGCGGCAATGGGAGTTTCCGTCAGGTCCGTACTCATAAGAATGTACGTCATTTCCGGCGCCGTCGCCGGAACCGGGGGCGCGCTGGCGGCGCTATCGACCCAGGTGGTCGGACTGGACAGCCTGTCCTTCACGCTCTCGGCGCAAGCCCTCGTCATACTCGTCGTCGGCGGTGCCGGCTCGCTTTATGGTGCGCCGATCGGCGCCGTGCTCTTCCTGTTTTTCGAAGACGTCGTGTCCGCCGCCAATCCCTTCCATTGGCTCGCCATCGTCGGCGCTTTGCTGATCGTCACCGTGCTCGTTGCCCCGCGCGGGCTTTACGGCACGGCCCTGACACTCGTCAGAGGTCGCAAAGGGAAGGCTGCAGAATGACGCCGCGGCTCGATATCCGCAATCTTACCAAAGCCTTCGGTGGGCTCAACGTGACGAACGGACTGTCGCTCGCACTTGCTCCCGGGGACCGGGTGGCGCTCATCGGCCCAAACGGCGCCGGCAAGACCACGCTCGTCAATCTCGTGACGGGCGCCCTGAAACCGGACGGAGGACAGGTTCTTCTCGATGGCGAAGAGGTCACGCATGCCAGGCCCGCCGAACGTGTGAAGCGCGGGCTAGTGCGCTCCTTCCAGGTGACGCGCCTGTTCAAAGAGATGACACCCGAGGAACACGTTGCCGCCGCCGTGCTGCAACGAACCGGCCGGGCAGGCCGCATGTTCGGTCATCACGGCCGGATGACCGATGTAATGGACGAGGTGCGCGATATTCTCGACTTTCTGCATCTCGGTGAAAACGCCGACGTCAGAGTGCGCGAGATCGCCTACGGACAGCAGCGTCTGCTCGAACTGGCGATCGCACTGGCGCTGCGCCCCAGGGTCCTTCTCCTCGACGAACCGGCAGCCGGCATTCCCCACGCCCAGACGGACCGGATCGAGAGAGCCCTCGAACGCCTTCCCCCGGATCTTGCCGTGCTGATGATCGACCATGACATGGATCTCGTCTTCCGCTTCGCCAGGCGGGTTATCGTTCTGGCGGCCGGCAGCATCATATTCGACGGTTCCCCGCAGGCCGTCGCAGGCGACGCTCGCGTCAGGGAAGCCTATCTCGGGAGCTACGCTCATGGCGGCTGAAGCGATCGAGGTCATCGACCTTTCTGCCGGTTACGGGCCAACCCATATCATCGAGGGCCTTTCGTTCTCGCTCCAGCCGGGTGAGAAACTCTCCATTCTCGGACGCAATGGAATGGGCAAGACGACGCTTCTGGCCACCCTGGCAGGGCAGACACGCCGGTATGGCGGCACGATCCGGATCGGTGAGTTGGACATCACGGAGAAATCGAGCGCAGCACGGGCCCATGCCGGCCTTGGATACGTGCCGCAGACCCGCGACGTCTTTCCGAGCCTGAGTGTCGAGGAAAACCTTCTCATCGGACTGAAGAACAGGCCCCGCGATGCGATCTCCGAGGCATACGACATGTTTCCGCGGCTGAAGGAGCGGCGCAGGAACCTCGGCAACCAGCTTTCCGGCGGCGAACAGCAGATGCTGTCGACTGCACGCAGCATCCTCGGCCAACCCGGCGTGCTTCTTCTGGACGAGCCCCTGGAAGGCCTGGCGCCGGTGATCTGCGAAGAACTGATGGCGGCCTTGTCCCGCCTCGCGAACGACCGGACAACGACGATCGTCCTCGTCGAACAGCGCATCCGGACCGCGCTCGAGTTTGCGGACAGGGCGATCGTTCTGGAACGGGGGCGCATCGCCTGGGATGGGCGGCCAACGGATCTAGCCGCCGATCGCGATACTATCGACCGGCTTCTCGGTGTTGGCCGTCTCTGATGCGCATTCGGGCAACTGGAGGCTAGGTAACCGCACTGAAAAGCGCGAAAGTATAGGACCCGAGGATGATAAGCGTGATGATGACCAGAACCAGAGTGGTCAAGCTGTTCATGGCAAGCTCCTGTCGGGGAGCAACGCACGCTGCCAGGATTGTTTCCGACATTCGATAGAGACCGGCCCGGGTGGTTAGCGAATACTTAAGAAGCGTTCAGGGTCACCCATGGCGCCTGGCGAGACGCGACAAAGCCGGCCAAGGCAATTTCATTATATCGGCGGAAATATAACGCTAGCCAAATCGCCGGCCATCGATATATTTCAGCGAATATCTCGCACCCGGAGCATGAAGATGAAGACCATGGCACCTTTCTGGACGAACAAGGCACTGACACTCGCAGCCGCGGCCTTCGTCGTCGTCGCCTCAGCCATTGCGCCGGCCTCGGCACAGGAAAAGGTTACGGTATTTGCCGCCGCCAGCATGAAGAACGCGCTCGACAACGCCAACAAGGCCTGGAGCACTGAAGCCGGCAAGGAAGCGACCGTATCCTATGCTGCAAGCTCGGCGCTGGCCAAGCAGATCGAAAGCGGCGCCCCGGCCGACGTGTTCATCTCCGCCGATCTCGACTGGATGAAGTATCTGTCCGACAAGAAGCTGGTCAAGGAGGACACGAAGTCCAACTGGCTCGGCAACCGCATCGTACTCGTCGCGCCGAAGGAGAGCGCCAAGCCGGTCGAGATCAAGCCGGGCTTCGACCTTGCAGGTCTGCTCGCCGGCGGCAAGCTCGCCATGGGCGCTCCGGACTCGGTTCCCGCCGGAAAATACGGCAAGGCCGCGCTCGAAAAGCTCGGCACCTGGGCATCCGTCGAGAAGAGCGTAGCGGGTGCTGAAAGCGTGCGCGCGGCGCTCGCGCTCGTGTCCCGCGGCGAAGCACCCTATGGCATCGTCTATGCTACTGACGCGGCCGCCGATCCTGGCGTTACCGTCGTCGGCACTTTCCCCGAAGACAGCCATCCGCCGATCATCTACCCGGTTGCGATCCTTTCTGAATCCAAGTCGGCGGATGCGGCCGCCTATCTCGATTACCTGAAGTCCTCCAAGGCGGCTCCTTTCTTCGAGAAGGAAGGCTTTACGGTTCTGAAGTAAGCCTATCCTCTGTAGCCTCCGCCGCTTATTCCCGCCGGGACGCCGTTGTCGCCTGCGGGAAGAGGGCACATGCCGCAGCGCCCTTCGCCTCCTCGCCCGGTTGCGGGGAGGCTCGCGAGTGAAGCGGAGCCGGGTTAAGGGGCGGATCGATCCTGTGGGGCTTAACTTTTGGACTGGCTGACATTGAGCGACGAGGAATGGACCGCCATCAGGCTCAGCCTGTGGGTTTCCGGCGTTGCCATGGTCGTCAGCCTGCCCTTCGGGATCGTCGTCGCCTACCTGCTTGCCCGCGGAAAATTCTGGGGCAGATCGATCCTCAATGGGGTCGTCCACCTACCGCTGATCCTGCCGCCGGTGGTTACCGGTTTCGTGCTCCTTCTGCTCTTTGGCCGCCGCGGCGTCATCGGTTCCTTCCTGAACGAATATCTCGGCATCGTGTTTTCGTTTCGCTGGACCGGCGCGGCGCTCGCCTGCGGCGTGATGGCCTTTCCGCTCATGGTCCGCTCCATCCGGCTTTCAATCGAGGCCGTCGACCGCAAGCTGGAAGAGGCGGCCGGGACGCTTGGTGCCAATCCGGCCTGGGTGTTCATGACGGTCACGCTGCCGTTGATCCTGCCGGGCATCATCGCCGGCATGATCCTCGCCTTTGCAAAGGCGATGGGAGAATTCGGCGCAACGATCACCTTCGTCTCGAACATTCCCGGTGAAACCCAGACCCTTTCGGCCGCGATCTATACGTTTACGCAGGTGCCGGGCGGCGATCTCGGCGCCCTGCGGCTGACGATCGTCGCGATCGTCATCTCATTTGCAGCACTCATAGCCTCGGAACTGCTCGCCCACGCCGTAGGCCGGAGGATAAGGCTGGAATGACCCTCGTCCTGCAAGCCAGACATCGTCTCGGTGCTTTTTCGCTCGATGCCGGTTTTGTTTCGGAAGGCGGCGTCACCGCCCTTTTCGGCCGCTCCGGCTCCGGCAAGACCTCCATGGTGAGGATTCTCGCAGGTCTGATCAGGCCGGATCACGGCAGGCTGGTGATCGATGACGAGGTAATGGTCGATACGGAAAAACGTGTTTTCGTGCCGGTACATCGCCGCCGCTTCGGATACGTCTTCCAGGAAGGCCGCCTTTTCCCGCATCTCTCCGTGCGACGGAACCTGACCTACGGCCGCTGGTTCGCACCTCGAGACACCCAGCCGGTGGCATTCGAACGGATCGTCGACATGCTCGGCATCGGCGCGCTTCTGGACCGCCAGCCGGACGGATTGTCCGGAGGCGAAAAGCAGCGTGTCGCAATAGGCCGCGCATTGCTCGCCGCGCCGCGGCTGCTTCTGATGGATGAACCGCTCGCCGCCCTCGACGAAGCGCGAAAGGCGGAAATTCTCCCCTACCTTCAACGCCTTCGCGACGAGGCGGCAACGCCGATCATCTATGTCAGTCATTCCGTGGCCGAAGTTGCGCAGCTCGCCGACAAGGTCGTGCTGATGAAGGACGGCGGCGTCGAGGCGATCGGCTCACCGTCCGATATCCTGTCGCTTCCGTCAGCCGACCGGCGGGAGGCCGGCGCCGTTCTGGCCGGCACCGTGCGGCATCTCGACGCCGTACACGGGCTTGCGACCGTCGCGCTCACTTCCGCAACGCTCACGGTGCCCGATATCCGGGTGACGATAGGGCAGGGGGTGCGGATCCACATTCCCGAACGGGACGTGCTCGTCGCCACGGTCCGTCCCGAGGGGTTGAGCGCACTCAACATAATCGAAGGCGTGGTCTCGTCCGTCGATCCGGACGGCCAGGGCATGGCGCGCGTGCGGATCCGGTCAGGCGACGACACCGTCCTCGCGCGCATTACGACGCTCTCGGTCGACCGCCTGGCACTTGCCGTCGGCAAACCCGTTTTTGCAGTCATCAAGACCGTTGCGATGGAGCGTTAGGCCACGCTCACCTTGTGGCTTCCGCACTCCAGCCAAGCGGCGAAAGCTCTTCCCGAAAGGCGAAGCGCACGAGATGGGATTCGATCACGGTCTTCGTCCGTTCGAGATCGGCGTCATTCTCCGCGCGGGCAACGATGGTCAACCCGGCATTATCGGCGTCGAGAACAGCTGTCCCCATGGCGAAGATACATTCACCATGATGCTGGTCATAGCTGACCTCGATCTTGTGCGCGAAGTGCTTGCAAACCTGCTGCAGATATCTGGACCCGTGTACGGTTGCGACGGTGGCGACGGCTTCCGCCATGACGAACTCCTTTCCTGACTGGAACTATCCACTTATCGCCCACGCCTTCTCCTGTCACGTGCCGCCTCCATCACGTATCGATGAGGATTGACCAACGGCTGCACAAGGCCGATCTATGCAGCGGAATACGCTTGGCCTGGGAGGGTGATGCGAGAGAATGCCATCGGAGACACGCAGGAAACCCCGCATCACGCTGCTCGACGTTGCGCGACATGCCAACGTATCGCGGGCCACGGCCTCGCTGGTCATTCGCAAGAGCCCGCTCGTCGGCTCCGAAACGCGGACCAGGGTCGAGGCTTCGATGCAGGAGCTCGGCTATGTCTATAACATGGGCGCGGCACGGCTGCGGGCCGATCGCAGCCTGACGATCGGCGTCGTCATTCCGAACCTCACCAATCCGTTTTTCATCGAGCTGCTGGCGGGGATCGAGACCGTGATCGATGCTGCCGGCATGGTCGTGATGCTGGTAAACAGCGGAGACGTGATCGCTCGCCAGGAGATGTTGCTCACTCGCATGCGCGAACACGGGGTAGACGGCATCATTCTCTGCCCGGCAGCGGATACGAAACCGGAAGCAATCGAGCAGATGGCGGATTGGGGCATGCCGCTGGTTCAGGTTCTAAGACGGGTATCGGACAATTGCGACTATGCCGGCGCGGATTATCGTCATGGCATGCAGCAAGCGGTCGATCACCTGGCGATGCTCGGTCATCGGGACATAGCCTTTGCGGTACACGGGCCGGTCCATTCCGCCTATAACGAGCGTGTCGACGGCTTTCGACAGGCCATGGAAATGCAGGGCCTCGATCCTCACAGGATCAGAAGGGTCCCGGGCCCGATCTCTGCGATCGCGGAAGTGGCCGGTTCATTTACCGGCGGCACCGACCGGGCGAGTGCGGTGATCTGTTTCAACGATGTCGTGGCGCTCGGCCTTTCAGCAGGGCTTTATGATCTCGGCATAAGGATAGGCGCCGATTTTTCTCTCGTCGGTTTCGACGATGTCGCGGACGCCGAGGCGATGCGGCCCCGGCTGACATCCGTGTCAACTTTTCCGGTATCGATCGGCGAAGGTGCCGCCGAACTGCTTCTCGACCGCCTGGCCCAACCGCAGCGCGAACCTCGCAGACTTGTGAAGGCGACGAAGCTCCACATCCGTCAATCCTGTGCGCCAAGATACGAGCCAGCGGTGAATTAGGACAAAAGCGGGTTGACGTTGTCGGACAACCGACTTAGATCGATCTAAAAGCATCATAAGGGAGTATGGTGCGGAGCGGAGGAGTTCTTGTACAACTTCAATTTCGAACCGGTTCTGGCAGGCTTCGACAAGCTTCTGCTCGGCGCATGGGTCACGGTCCAGCTCTCCTGTGGGGCGATGGTTCTCGGGCTGATCCTTTCGATCCTCTGTGCCGCCGGAAAGACCTCGCGCATTGCGCCGCTACGCTGGATCATCGACGCCTATATCGAGATCATCCGTAACACGCCGTTCCTGGTGCAGATCTTCTTCATCTTCTTCGGCCTGCCGTCGCTTGGCCTGCGCCTGACGCCGAACAGCGCCGCGCTTCTGGCACTCGTCGTCAATTTCGGCGCCTACGGAACCGAGATCATTCGCGCCGGCATCGAATCGATACAGAAGGGGCAGGTAGAGGCGGGAACGGCCCTCGGGCTCTCCAGGTTGCAGGTCTTCCGCTATATCATCATGAAACCGGCGCTCCGCACGGTTTATCCGGCGCTGACCAGCCAGTTCATCTACCTGATGCTGACTTCGAGCGTCGTCTCGGCGATCTCGGCAGACGATCTCGCCGCCGCTGGAAACGATCTCCAGTCCGCGACCTTCGCCAGTTTCGAGGTCTATATCATCATCACGGCGATGTACCTCGTCATGTCGATCGGCTTTTCGGCAGTCTTCTCGATGATCGAGAAAGCCGCATTCCGCTATCCGTTGAGCCGATAGGAGCCTGAACCATGCTGATCAGACCTTTTGGCTGGAACGAATTCTGGATTATCGTCATGGCGGCGCAATGGACCATCGCGCTGTCGGCGATCGCCTTCGCCGGCGGCGGTGTCGGTGGACTTCTCATCGCACTGACGCGTGTTTCGGATGCAAGGCTGCCGCGCCTGATCGCGACCGGCTTCATCCGCGTCTTCCAAGGCACGCCGCTGCTCATGCAGCTCTTCCTGGTGTTCTTCGGCATGAACATCATGGGTTTCGCCATCAACCCGTGGATCGCGGCGGCAGTCGCACTCACTCTCCATGCCAGCGCATTTCTCGGCGAGATCTGGCGTGGTTGCATCGAGGCGGTACCGTCCGGCCAGCGCGAGGCGTCAACGGCGCTCGGCCTGCGCTACTACGACCGGATGCGTTATGTGATCCTGCCGCAGGCCTCGCGCATCGCCGTGGCGCCGACGGTCGGCTTCCTCGTCCAGCTGATCAAGGGCACCTCGCTTGCCGCGATCATCGGCTTTACCGAGCTCACGCGCCAGGGCCAGATCATCAACAACGCGACATTCAGTCCATTCATGGTGTTCGGCACCGTAGCCGCCGTCTATTTCATCCTGTGCTGGCCGCTGTCGCTTCTCGCGCGCCGCATGGAAGTCAGGTTTTCCCGGTCGACGACCCGTTGACCGGCCCCGCCGGCGGGAGGATGCCGGTGCAACAGAAAGGGTAGGAACATGAGCATTACGAGACGCCTTGCGATCGCGGGTATCGGCGCGGCACTGATGATTGGAGCGACCGTTTCCCTCGCATCGGCGCAGACCGTCGAAAGCATCAAGTCGGCGGGCACTGTCAAGATCGGCATGATGGTGGACTTTCCGCCCTTCGGCATCATGAACACATCCAACGAGCCGGACGGCTATGATGCAGACGTCGCCAAGCTGCTCGGCAAGGAATGGGGCGTCGACGTCCAGATCGTTCCGGTAACAGGCCCGAACCGGATCCCTTATCTGCAGAGCAACCAGGTGGACCTGCTCGTCGCCTCTCTCGGCATCACCGAGGAGCGCGCCAAGAACGTCGACTTCTCCCAGCCCTATGCCGGCATTTCCATCGGTGTCTTCGGCGCCTCCGGCACCGAGGTTACCAAGCCGGAAGATCTCTCGGGCAAGACGATCGGCGTCGCCCGCGCTTCGACGCAGGACACCGCCGTCACCAAGATCGCCCCGCAGGACGCCAAGATCCAGCGTTTCGACGATGACGCCAGCGCGGTTCAGGCCCTGCTGTCTGGACAGGTCGAGCTGATCGGCGTCTCCAACGTCGTTGCGACCCAGATCGAACAGGCAGCTCCCGGCCGCTTCGACCAGAAACTGCAGCTCAGCCAGCAGGTTCAGGGAATCGCTGTCCGCAAGGGCTCGGCCGAACTGTTGACGGCTGTCAACGCTTTTGTCGAAAAGGCCAAGGCCGACGGCGAACTGAGCAAAATCCATGAGAAGTGGCTGGGCTCGCCCCTGCCGGACTTCGTCGCGACCAAGAAGTAAGTCACAGCAGTAGGGAGTTCCTCGCATGACCGAGGCAAAAGCGAACGCATCTGCGGCGGCCGTGCCAGGAACCTCCGATCTGGCCGTGCGCATGGAGGGCGTCAATAAGTGGTATGGTGCCTATCACGCCCTGAAGGATGTCAATCTCGCGGTGAACCGCGGCGAGCGGATCGTCATCTGCGGCCCCTCCGGCTCCGGCAAGTCGACACTCATCCGCTGCATCAACCAGCTGGAAGTGATCCAGCAGGGAAAGATCGTCGTCGATGGCCATGATCTCGGCGCCGGCAGCCGGAACGTCGATCTGGTCCGCCAGGAAACCGGCATGGTTTTCCAGAGCTTCAATCTGTTCCCGCACATGACGGTACTGGAAAACTGCACGCTCGCGCCCATCAAGGTGCGCGGCATATCCAAGGCGGATGCCGCCGCAACGGCGCGGCGTTTCCTCGAACGAGTCCGTATTCCGGAACAGGCGGACAAATATCCCGCTCAGCTTTCCGGCGGCCAGCAGCAGCGCGTCGCGATCGCGCGTGCGCTGTGCATGAACCCGAAGATCATGCTGTTCGACGAGCCGACTTCGGCGCTCGATCCGGAAATGGTCAAGGAAGTGCTGGACACCATGATCGACCTTGCCAAGGAAGGCATGACCATGCTCTGCGTAACCCACGAGATGGGTTTCGCCCGTCAGGTGGCGGACCGGGTAATCTTCATGGATCGTGGCGAAATTCTCGAAATGGGTCCACCGGATACGTTCTTCGGCAACCCGCAGAACGAAAGACTGAAGAACTTCCTAGGCCAGATCGCCTGATCCAAACCAATCGGGACACAAGAGATGAAACCTGAACTGCTGCTCGTCGAACCGATGATGAAGGCGATCGAGGATAAGCTCGACGCGCTTTATACCGTGCACCGTCTCTATGACGAAAGCCAAAAGCAGGCGATCGAAGAAGCCCTTCCGCGTATTCGCGCAGCCTCTACCGGCGGCGGCGGCGGCATCTCCAACGAATGGATAGAGAAACTTCCGAATCTCGGGGTGATCGCCGTCAACGGTGTCGGCACCGACCGCATCGATCTGAAATTCGCCCGGCAACGCAATATCGATGTCGCGACCACGCTCGGCGTGCTGACCGACGACGTCGCCGATGTCGGCATTGCGCTGATGCTAGCCGTCCTGCGCCACGTTGCGGCTGGCGATGCCTATGTCCGGAGCGGAAACTGGTCGAAAGGCGGCTTCCCGCTCGGCACCAGCCCCAAGGGCAAGCGGCTCGGGATCCTCGGCCTCGGCCAGATCGGCAAGGCGTTCGGCCGCAAGGCAGAAGCGTTCGGCATGGAGGTTCGCTACTGGAACCGTTCGCCGGTCACCGATACGACGTGGAAAGCCTGCGCCTCTCCTACCGAACTGGCAGAGGACAGCGACGTGCTGTGCGTCGTCGTCGCGGCCACGGCGGAAACCCGCAACATCGTGGACGCCGGCATCCTGAAAGCGCTCGGTCCCAAGGGATATCTCATCAACATCGCCCGCGGCACGGTGGTCGACGAAGACGCGTTGCTGGATGCCCTCAAGAGCGGCGGCATCGCCGGGGCAGGCCTCGACGTTTTCGTCAACGAGCCGAACATCCGGCAGGACTTTTTCGCTGCGCCGAACACGGTGCTCCTGCCGCATGTGGGCAGCGCCACGCTTGAGACCCGCATGGCGATGGGCGATCTGGTTCTGAAAAACCTCGCAGCCTATTTTGCCGGCGAGAAGCCGCCGACCACAGTCAACTGAAAGCAATCAGCCATGATCATTCGCCAGGCCTTTTTCGAAGGCTCGATCCATGCCGGCAAGGAAGACGCCTTCAAGGCCTATGTCGCCGACAAGCTGATGCCGATGTGGCTCGCCTTTCCGGGAATCAAGGAAGTCCGCGTGCTTTACGACATCGAACGCGACGAAGGGGCTCCAGCCTATCCGATGGTTCTCTCGACCGCTTATGAAAGCCGGGAGACGCTCGCGGCAGCCCTGGAATCGCCGGTTCGCTACGAGAGCCGGGAGATGACGAAGGGCCTCATGGAGATGTTCGACGGGCACATCCATCATCACGTGTTCGATCTCGCGCTCGGGCAATAGGCTCTCTCCGCACGCGGAGCGCCGCAGAAAGAGTGCCTAGCAGCGGAGAAGAATATCGGCTGGACGGGAATGGCGCAGGACAAGCTCGCCATTCTTCAGATCGTTGCCCTCCGTCTTCCGGCGGGCTGAGGTCTCGTCGAAGCCGAGCGACAGCCACCGATCCATCAGTCTCTTCTCCAGGGTCGCGACCGGTGGGGCGATCATGATCGTCAAATCGAACTTCCCGGCGAGTGGCGTCCAAGGCGAGCGGTCGAGCAGAAGATAGTTGCCTTCGACGATCACGAACCGAACCGAAACCGGAATGGCACGCGCAGCAGCGATGGCGATCTCGCGCGTTCGATCGAAGACGGGGACGAGAATTTCCTCCTCTGCCTGCCGCACGGCTTTCAGGATGTCCAGAAATCCGCGCACATCGAACGTCGCGGGCGCTCCTTTTCTTTCAAGCAATCCCTTCTGGCGAAGCACGCCGTCGTCCATATGGAAACCGTCCATCGGCAGGATTTCGGCACTCTCGCCCCGGGAACGGAGATCCTCGACCAACCGTTCGGCCATGGTCGATTTACCTGCTCCGGGCGGCCCGGCTATAGCCATCAGGAAACGCGGGCTGCTGCCGGCATCGTCCAGAATGCGGCTGACAACCTGATCCGTGTCGACCGTCATGCAGTAACCGCTCCCTCTGTAAATCCGCACTGGGCCAAGTTCAAAAACACGATTCGGCTTTAAGGATTATGCACCACGAGCAAGGAGGGCTGCCACAATGTCTTCGTGGCGAGCCACCGATCGCTGGCGGCCTGTGGCGATTTGTCTTAGCCGGCTGCATAAGGCGGACCCTTGCAGCGCGCTCAACAATATGACTGAAGAAGTCATGATTTTTATTGTTTGATCGAGGGTCGCTCATGGAGCCTATCCGCGTCTCGGAAAATGGACACGTCATCGAATACCGCCTTGATGACCTCATTAAATTCCACGGTTTTCAGTTCCATTGCGGCCTGACCATCGCCTATCGTGCGATGCAGGCGGCGCTGCCCGAACTTTCGGACGATCGCTGCCCGGACCGACGCGGGATAACGGTTGGCGCCGCATTCCAGGGCCCCGGCGCACGGGACGCTATCGAGATGGTCACGCGCGCGGTCAGCGATCAGCGCTTCGACGATTACCGCGGGCAGCATGTCGGCCAGGAGGCACCTACGGGCCATTTCGCCTTCGAATTCCGCTATGGCGAGAGAACGGTCTGCGCGGTCATGCGGCCCGGTCATGTCGAGGATGAGTTCATCGCCCTGGCGAAGACGGTAAACCGATCGGACGAGCAACAGAAAAAGTTCGCGGTCGTGCGCGCCGCCATGATCGACCATATGCGTGCGACGCCTGCTTCCGATCTGTTCGAGACGCTTCTTGCGTCCGAAGCAAGGCCCGACTGACGAAAGTACCGGCGGATGCAGCGGAAAACGGCCAATATCCATAAGCTTCCGGTTCATCCGGCTTCTTTTGCATGCTTCGACATTTTCGCAGGCGTCGATGAGCTGTCACTCAGGAAAATTCTGGCCCTGGGTCATCCGCGTTTCCTGCGATGCGGCCAGACGCTGTTTCGGCAGGGAGAGGTCGCTGCGAGTTTCTACGTTCTGGTGAACGGCCACTTGAAGATCACCCAGACCAATGCCGATGGGCAGCAGATCGTGCTGCGCATTCTCGGTGCTGGCGACCCCTCGGGGATCACCCGGGCATTGAGACGCGACGATTACCCCGGCACGGCGACCGCGTTGCAGGATGTCTTGCTCATCGCCTGGAACACCTCGGATTGGGACATTTTCCTGCGACTGCATCCAAATCTTGCGATCAACATGATGCAGGTCATCAGCGGCCGCATGCAGGAGGCCCACGAGCGGGTCAAGGAACTTTCGACCTCCGACGCCCGCAGCCGGATCGCCGCTGCGATCCTGAGACTTGGCCGCCGGCAAGGAACAGCGGAGAATGGTGGATATCGGATCGACTTCCCGATCACCAAGCAGGATATCGCCGAGATGAGCGGCACAACGTTACACACCGCCTCCCGTATCCTGGCTGAATGGGACAGGATCGGGCTGATCGAGACAGGGCGTCAGAGGCTTGTCATCTGCCGTCTCTCGGGTCTCGAAGGCATGATCGGCGACAGCAGACCGCACATCTTCCCGATCGAAACACCACGTCGCGCCGCTCGGCTCTAGTTTGCGCTGGCGCAAGGACCGGCGGCAGGCAGCGGTCTAGAAACCCTCCGATCCAGAAGGAACCGGAGTTCGATGATGACCGAGATGTCTCTTCCCCATGGCGTACAAGCCTACAAGCGCACCGCGATCTTCGACGAAGACACGATGCCTGCAGGGCTTCGCCGTTCACACAATACGAAGGAGGGCGTCTGGGGCAAGATCGTCGTCGTGGAGGGAACGCTTCGACTGACGATGCTGGATGATGGCAGCGTGCACATGCTGACGCCCGATGCTTTTGGTGTCGTTCACCCCCGCCAGCCGCATGAGGCCGAACCGATGGGACCGGTGAAGTTCTATATCGAGTTCCATTCCGAAACGCGGGCCGCCGAAGCCGATGGATCGCCGAATGGTGTCTTCCGGGCTCAGGACTTTACGGATGGCGTCACGAGATAGGGCAGAAAACCGTAAAGCCAGATGCAGAACGCCCCCGACCACAACAGCGCGGCAGCGCCGTGATAGCCGCTATAGGCCCATGACAGCGCCAGCAGTTCAGGCGCGGTGCGGACAATCACCGCAGATGCCATGAGATAGACGGCCGTATGCGCATGCCACGGCAGCCGCGTCAGGCTGCGGCCGGTGTGGAGCGTCCCGGCAATGACGAATACGGCGATAGTCGCCATTCCGAGACCTCCCGCGCCAATCATGTGAAGGCCGGTGGAGGGCGCCGTCAGTCCGCTCGTCCTTGCCAGACCCAGAACGAGAAATCCCACTCCGGCGAACGCGTTCGCCAAGCCAAGCGCCAGAACCTCGGTCTTGAAGGCCTTCCGTCCCACGAACCACTCCGCCATGCGATCCATGAAGGCGGCGCCCGCCGCCAGTGCCAGCCAGCCGGGCATTTCGGAATTGGGCCAGAGGATGATCGAGACCGAATAGATCGCGGTAAGCGATGCCGCGACGTGCCGACGCCCCGGATGCGGGCGGTAGGGAACCGTGTCGCCGCTCGGGTCAAGCGCCCGATTGATGACCGGCACGATGATCCGCGATGCCGAGAGTGAGAAGAACACGACGAGCAGGCACAGCGAAACCTCCAGAAGACGCTCCGACAAGGAGAACTCGCCCATATGCCAAGCATAGCGGACCGCGGTGCCGGAGGCCGCGAGAGGAAGCAGCCAGAACGCGAAACTGGCATTCGCCCAGGATTTGCGCATGACGAAAGCCCTGCAGAGATAGCAGGCCAGCAGGAGGAACAAGAGCAGGTCGGTGATCGCGGCAACGACGCTCAGCGTTTCCAGGCCCAGCAGACCGGTCAGCCGTCCAGGCAGCCACAGAGACGCGAGAAGCAATAACTCGCGATCGGCTATACGCTTCGTATCCGTCCATTCCGGAACGGCGGTCGCCAGAAATCCCGTGAGGGCCATGCCGAACACGCCGAAAATCATTTCATAGGCGTGCCACTGCGAGGCGGGGACATCCCTCAGGAAAGGCAGATCGTAGCTGCCGACCAGTATCCAGACGGGTACGAAGAGGGCGGCATTCAGCGCTGCCATCGGGAACAGCAACCGGAGGGCCTCGCTGAGAACGGCGTATTTCTTCATCTCCAGCGCTCCTCTCCGGAAAACAGCTCGGCGAACTGGGGATCGGAACTCCAGTGCTCGACCGTGTCGAATATCTCCCGATCGGTCCGGGCACCTCGTCTGTTGTCGACACGGCGCTCAGTCACGATCGCCCCGTTGCGGGCCGAGAGGACCAACAGGCGATCACAGATGCGGACCGCCTCCGCCAGATCGTGCGTAACGAACAGGGCGGCGAACTTCTGACGGTCGGCGGCAGCGGCAACGAGATCCTGGAGATGTCGGCGAAGCCCCACATCGACGGCGCTGAAAGGCTCGTCGAGAAACAGAATGTCCGGCGATACGGCAAGCGCACGGGCAACCCCGGCTCTCTGACGCATGCCGCCTGAGAGTTCAGCGGGGTACTTTCCGAGATCGGCGGAAACGAGACCGACCTCGATCGCCTTTTCCGCAGCGATGTCGCGACGATCCTTCACGCGCATTCCCGATGCAGCCAAACCATAGGCGATGTTGTCGAGCAGCGTCAGCCAGGGAAGCAATCGCGGTTCCTGGAAAATCACGGCGTGGCGGCGATAGTTGCGGAGGGTCTTGCCCTTGGCCGGCTGCAGAATGCCGGCGGCGATCTGCAGGATGGTCGTCTTGCCGCTGCCCGACGGGCCGAGCAGCCCGACGATCTCCCCCGTCTCGATGCCGAGATTGAAGTTTTCGAACAGGGTGCGCCCGAGAAATCCGTGCCCGATACGGTCGAGTTCAAGCTTCATCGGGACATTCCGGCGGGCAGCCCCGCGGCACGCCAGCGTTCGGCCGCTTCCCTGACGAGATTGAGAACTCCATAATCCGTCAACAGCGCAAAGCAGACGGTGATCGCCAGCCACGCGGATACTTCGGCGATGTCGAAGAGCGCCCGGGCATTGGCCAGAGCACCACCGATACCGCCCGAGTTCGACAGGAGTTCGGCCATCACGGTGATTTTCCAGGCGCTGCCCGCCGTGGTCGTCCAGGCAGGAAACATGTAGGAGAGAACCTGGGGAGCGGTCACCGTACGCAGTCGATAGAACCACGGCGCGCCAAAGGATTCCGCCATTATCTCCAATTGCCGGTCGCGCTTCGCTACACCTTCGAGCGCTCCGGCGAAACTGATAGGAGCGGAGGCGATCACGACGGTGAGAACGGCGGTGCCGCCGGTCGCTCCGAACCAGATCAGCGCAAGGACGATCCATCCGATCGGCGGCACGCCGAGCATGACCGTCATGATCGGACGCACGAGCCGCATCGCAGAAAACGAATAACCTGCCAAGGCGCCGCAGGTCGTCCCGATCAGGGCCGAAAGGGCAAATCCTGTCAGCGACCGCTCTATCGTGGCTGAAACGATATCGGGAAACTCCGGCTGGCGCACGAGCCGGATCACCGCAGCAAGGGTTTCGCCCGGGGAGGGAAGGATGAACGAGCCATAGGTTTCGTGTCCGAACTGCCATATGGCCAGCAGACAGAAGACGCCTGCCAGTCCCGCCCACCCGGACCACACATAACGCCCTGCCCAGCCAGCCGCGACCAGACAGGCTTGCAGGGCTTTCATATCAAATAGAACCCATCATCCGGCATCTTGCCTCCGATTAGGGCCGGGTTCGTCTGCGCCAGAATGCCATAGAACTCCTCCAGCTCCGGTCGGATCGTCCTTGCACGGGTGGCGACGAGCTGGCTTGTCGAAAACGAGCGCGCAATGATGTCCTGCGGGAAATCGAGCACGTCGGCTGCATCTCCGGCTGCCGCATCCGGGTCCCTCACGGCACTGGCGAGCGCCTTCTCTATGCCGCTCTGCAGGATCTCCAGGCCTTCCATCCCCAGTCGCTGCGATAGCTTTCCGGTCAAAGCGAGGCCGGCTTGCGGAATGGTGTCGCGCCCGGCGACTTTCACCCATTCCTTCTGCACATCGATCGACCGATGGATCGTGATAAATATGGACCCTGCCTTGGAGATGATGCCGGTCACGGCCGGCTCCGTCAGAAGGGCGGCATCCACCCGTCCCGTCAGCAGCAGCTGGGCCGCCTCGGGCGGCGTCGCGACATACTGAAACTTCACATCCTCGGCCGATAGTCCCACCTGCTTGACCAGCTTCGTCAGCACCAGATCGGGCATGTCGTTGCGGAAAGGCACAGCGATCGTCTTACCCTTGAGATCCTCGATCGTCTTCATTTCCGCATCCTTGGAGACGATATAGAGGACACCGACGGTGAGGATATCGAGCAGGCCGAGGTCAAGGCCACGGTTGCGCAGGTTGGCAGCCGCATAACATGGCATGATCACCGCATCGGCCGAACCGGAAGCGACTGCCGCGCGCATCTCATCCGGTGTCTTCCAAGCCTTGAAGTTCACTCGTGGGGCCACATCCCTAAGCAGTCCGGACTTGGCAGCATGCGCCAGCACCGCCGAGGGAGCCGCCGTCGGTCCCAGGATCGTCAGCGGTTCCTCGGCTTTCAGAATGGAGGGGCAGGCCAAGGCGGATGTAGCGATCGTGCTTCCGATAACGAAGGTCCGGCGGTTCAGCATGTTCATTGGACGCACCTAGGGTAGGGAGTGGATTTTAACGGCGGGCGGTTCTGGAATTCTGCCGTCCCCGGACTGCCGTTTCACGGAGATCACCTCGACGGTAGACCAATCCCAATCGCGTACCTTGTCCCAGCGCAAACAAGCGGAAGAATTTCACCTCCTGCACGGGCACAGACATCGGCCCTGAAGCCGGTGGGCGACATGGGTCGGTCGAGACCTTCCCGTGCCGCCCGATGCCAGGATCAGAAGCGGGCCTTTACTCCGGCGTAAAAGGCACGACCGTCACCGGACTGGAAGACCGCCTGATTGGGTGCAGCCTGGTCCACGATCAGCGACGACGAGGCATAGGTCTTGTCGAAGATATTCGTCACCTCCCCATAAAGGCTGAGGTTTTCGTTGATGTCATATTTCATGCTGACGTCGAAAAGCGCGTAGGGGTCGCGATCCATCGTGTGCATGTTGTCGACCGGTGTCTTTTGCGGCAGCCAATGCATCTTCGCGCCGATCGACCATTGATCCGTCATAGCGTAGTCGAGCGCCGCTTCGATCACGTGCGGCGGGGCACCGGCAAGCCGGTTGTTGCCTCGAACGGGGTCGTTGTCGAACCTGAAGTCCTGGAAGGTATAGGCCAGCCGCGCGGAAAGCGCATCCGTTATCCGTCCACCGATACCGAGTTCGATGCCGAAATGGGTGGTCCGGCCCGCATTGACGGCGGAAAGCGGAGAGCCGGAAGCATCGCGCAGGCTCAGCAGCTCGTTGTCCACCCAGGAATAATAGGTCACGACGTCGAACGACCATTCGCCGAGCTCGCCGCGCCATCCAGCCTCGATCGTGGTTGCGGTCTGCGCGTCGAGATCGGGGGTTGAAAATCCGGCAGGAGAACTGTTCGGCGTACCGCCGCTGGTTCCGAAGAGATCGTCCTGGGTCGGCGGCTCGAACGTCCGGCTGAGGGCGGCGAATACCATCTGATCCTCGGCGGGATACCAGCTGATGCCGATCGACGGGGTCCATCCGTCATAATTGCGATCGTAGCTCGTGTCCGCCGCCGGCACGCTGCCGAACACGGGCCCCGTAGGGGTATAGGTGAGCGTCGGGCGCGTCGCAGACGCCCAGAGATCCCTGTTGTCGCGTTCCGCATGGGTATAGGCGAGCGACGGAGAAAGGATCAGTTGATCGGTCAGCGGAATGTTGAAGCCGGCCTGAAGCGAAAGGGATGAGGAATCCAGATCGTTCCTGGCGACGAGGGCTCCCTTTTCGCCGTTCTGGTTGAGATGGTAGGTTCGGTCGGCGGAACCGAACGAATAGACCGCGGTGGCCTCGAACAGGGGCAGGAGTGACGCCGCGTCCGGCTGATAGGCATAGCGAAGCGACATGGTCGCATCCCCGCCGTCCGTCGTGCGAATGCCGCTTGCGATCGGAAAACGGAACATGTCCTCGGTATAGCTGTAGCCGAGACCTATATCGAACAGGTGTTCGTCGAGATCGATCGTCGTCCGCGACCCGACCAGATACTGTTCCGACTCGCGGCGCGGCCTGTCGCGCACCACGTTCGGTCCAAGGCTGAGAGGTGGCCCGGGCGAGATCTGCTCCGGATCGTCTTCCAGAGCCGCCTTGCTGATCGGTCCGGGTATGTCGAAATTGAGCCGCGTGTAATTCGCAAAGAACCGTGTCTTGACGATATCGGAAATTTCGGCCTCGACGGTGCCGCCGATATTCACGCGGTCCGAACTGTTGTAGGTGCGAAAGCCGTCTCTGCGTGTCCCGTCGACATGAAGTGACGCCGCAAAACGGTCCCACTTATAGCCCGTATCCGCAGAGACATCGGCACGGCCGAAACTACCTCCGCCGGCCGTGATGCGCGTTCCTTCCTCCACCGGCGACACGAAGTTGATCGCACCGCCCAGCACGCTCGCGCCCAGTCGGTTGACCGTATAGCCGCGGTAGATCTCGATGAGGCTGGCAGAACCCGGATTGGCCAGTCCGACGATGTAAGACCCGTCGGCGCGGTTGATCGGCAGGCCATCCCGCAGGATCAACACACCGCGTTCGACCGGATTCTGCTGCAGGCCCGAGCCGCGGATCTGGATACGGGGCTGGTCGTTGCCGCCAAAAAAGCGCTGGACCACGACGCCGGGCACCGCGGAAAGCGCCTCTGACACTGTCGGCACCGCCGGCTGCGCCTCGTCGCCCGGCGAAATGATCGCCACACCGCCCGGCAGAGCCTTCAGCCGCTTTTCGGCAGCCTCCTTCGTATCCCGGCCGCCGGATATGACGATCGGCTCCAGTGTCGTGGTCGATCCGGGTGTCGCAGATTGCGCATATGCGGTCCCGTAGTTCGCGCCTATGAGAATTGCAGCGCCAGATGCTGCCAGCTTCAACTTGCCAATCATATTGCCCCCGAGCTTGGTCCGATCGCGGGGCACGCTAGTGTTTGCCACGACCGATGACGTTGCGCCAGCGCAAGGATCCGATGTGTTTGCGCACGCCCGTCATCGCCGGAAGCTGGATGTCGGCCGATCTCCTACTGTTTCATATAGCTCCTACAGGGTACTTGACAGAAATTTCAAACACGCACACGATGGGCTTCAGATGAAACGGCGTGGGGTGGGTGATGCAGGGCTTCGAGTTGTTCGGCAAGCGACAGCTGCGGGAGATCGGACGCCGCGTGCGCATCGAGCGCGAGATGGCCGGCCTGACCCAGCTGCACGTTGCCGAAGCCGCGGGCATGTCGATCCGGGCCGTGCGTGACCTAGAGGCAGGTCGCTCCAGCCCGTCGCTTTCGACCATGGTCGCCATCACCGATGTGCTGTCGCTGTCTCTCGACGACCTCATTGCCGCTGCCCGCAAGGCGAAACTGCCCGTAGACCTGACGGCAAAAGCGGAGACGGCAAATGGCGTGACATATCTCACCCGCTCGCTGGAAAATCCGAAACTGCGTGCAAGCATCGTGAACCTTGCCGGCAGGGCAAGCGGACCCGACCTGCCCGCAGGCGCCTTGTTCGGTCACGTCATCGAAGGCGAGGTCGCCATTCGCATGGCCGGGGAGACGGCCCATCTCCGGCGGGGAGACAGTCTGCACGCGCGGACGGGCATTCTGGAAGCCTTCAAGGCCGAGGCGAACGGCGCATGCATTCTCCTCGTCGAGGCGGATGACCGACCGGAAACAGCGACAGGGTCGCCGAGATGACCGAAAGAAGGCAGCATGGAGCCGGATATGAAGACTGAACGGCACGGCCCTTTCGATCAGGCAGCGCTCGAAGGTCTGGGCGAACGTCTGCGCCAGCTGCGCAAGGAGAAGGGCCTGAGCATCGCCCAGCTCGCGGCAGCTTCCGACGTACCGGCAAGCACGGTAAGCAAGATCGAAAACGGTCTTCTCAAACCGAGCCTCGTCAATGCGATAAACCTCGCAACCGCGCTCGAATCCAATCTCGGCTTCCTCGTCGACCGGACACGGACGGAAGCCGCCCGTTATTCGATCGTGCGGAAGGGACAGCGCACCCGGCGTCATTTTTCCGAAATCGACATGGTGCTCGAAGACCTCAATGTCGGCTTCGTCCCGGGCCTTCTCGAAGCACGCATCGGCACAATCGACGCAGGCTCAGGCTCAGGTGACGAATATATGACGCATGCGGGCGAAGAGCTCGCGCATGTCCTTGCAGGCCAGGTCCTCTACGACATCGACGGCGAGGAATATCGCCTTTCGGCGGGTGACAGCCTGCATTTCAAGTCGGAAATTCCGCATCGCTGGATCAACGACGGCACCGAGCCAGCGCAGGTCCTGTGGGTGTTCTCCGACGGACCATCATTCTGAACAGAGGGGAATAAATGATCAGCCAACACATTATAGACCGGGTCGTCGCCCGTCGGGGGCGCCTGCATCTCTTCGATAAGATCGATGCCAGCCGTACCGCACTGGTCGTCATCGACATGCAGAAGACGTTCTGCGAGCCTGGCTCGCCGGCCGAGGTGGCGTCTTCGCGCGAGATCATCGAACCGATCAACCGGCTCTCCGCCACGCTTCGCGAAGCGGGCGGAAAGGTCATCTGGTGCACGCATGCCAATGTCGGGATCGACACCGGCAGCGACTGGCGCAATTTCTTCGACCATTTCGTGTCGGACGACATCCGCTCGCGTACCATAGAGAGCCTCTCTCCCGACGGGTCCGGCCAGGCGATCTGGCACGAGCTGGAAGTCGACGAGAAGGACATAAGGATAAGCAAGAACCGGTATAGCGCCCTCGTTCCGGGCTCCTCGCATCTCGAACGCATCCTTCGCAGCCTCGGCATCGACACCTTGCTGATCTGCGGCACGAAGACGAATGTCTGCTGCGAATCCACAGCCCGCGACGCGATGATGCTCGACTTCAAGGTCGTCATGGTGTCCGACGGCACCGCCGCCCTTTCGCAGCGGGAGCATTCGTCCGCGCTCGAAAACGTAATCCAGCAGTTCGGCGACGTGCTGAGCGTCGACGAGATCGCCGAGCGGCTGGTCTAGCGCCCATTCACGACCGGCGCCAAACGGCCATCAACCATTCGGGTAACCGACAAACTCACGGCGGGCGCCACGATCCGCCGTCAATAACGGGAACATAGTTAAACATGGGAAACAACATCATGAACAAGACGCTCTTCACCGCCGCGCTGACGCTCGGCCTCAGCGCATCGGGCCTTGCCATTGCCGATCCGGTCAAGGTCGGAATGATCACCACCCTTTCGGGGGCGGGCGCTGGCCTCGGCGTCGACACGCGCGACGGCTTCATGCTGGCGATCAAGAATTCCGGTAACAAGGACATCACTGTCGTCACCGAGGACGATGCCCAGAAGCCGGAACTCGCCGTCCAGATCGCCGACAAGATGATCCAGAGCGACAACGTCGATATCCTTACCGGGATCGTCTGGTCGAACCTGCTGATCGCCGTCGGTCCGAGCGCGGTGGCGCAAGGCAAGTTCTACGTCTCGACGAACGCAGCGCCGGTGCACTTTTCCGGAGCGAATTGCAACAAGCTCTATTTCAGCGCGTCCTATCAGAACGACAACCTGCATGAGGCCATGGGCGAATATGCGAACCGTGCCTACAAGAAGATGTTCATCCTCGCCCCGAACTATCCGGCCGGCAAGGATTCGCTGACCGGCTTCAAGCGCTACTACAAGGGTGAACTCGCCGCCGAAGTCTACACGCAGGTCGGCCAGACAGACTACGCCGCCGAAATCGCCCGGATGCGCGCGTCCGGCGCCGACGGTATCTTCGTCTTCCTGCCGGGCGGCATGGGTATCGCCTTCATGAAACAGTTCGCCCAGTCGGGCGTGAAGATCCCGATCATGGGTCCGGGCTTCTCCTTTAGCCAGGATGTTCTGCCGGCGATCGGCGATGCGGCGCTCGGCGCCAAGGCGTCCGGCCAGTGGGCTCCCGATTTCGACAACGAGGCGAGCAAGAAGTTCGTCGCCGACTTCCAGAAGGAATATAACCGGCTGCCGTCCGTGTACGCGCTGCAGGCCTATGACGCCGGCCAGCTGATCGCCTCGGCCGCCGCCAAGGCAAGCGTCAAGGATGCCGATGCTTTCGCGGCCGAACTGAAGAAGGCCGACATCCAGTCGCCGCGCGGCAATTTCAAGTTCAACACCAATCAGCATCCGATCCAGGATATCTACCTGACCGAGGTGGTGAAGAAGGACGGCGTGCTGACAAACAGGACGGTCGAGAAGATCTTCACCGATCACGGCGATATCTACGCCAAGGATTGCAAGCTCTGAAAGAGCAGCTCCGGTCGCGGTCAACGAACTCGATCAGGGTGTCATCCGCACCTGCAGATCAGCACGACCTTCGCTTCGGATGTGCCCGGAAATATACCGGGCACATTCCTCACGACGACGACGCGCCCTTTCAAGGCGCACCCCAACCGCCGCCGCCTGCCGTTTCCATCGTGATGGTCGTGCCTGCCCGCACTCTCGTCGTGCTCTTGCCGGGCAGTACGCGTTCGCCGTCCTTGTCCGATGCGACGATGCGCGAGCCTCTGGCGGCTTCCCCGCCCAGAACACCCCAGGGCTGATGCCGCGTACGGTCGAGATGCACGGTCAGGACGGAATCGGCGTTGACCAGGATGGAGCGGCGAAGCCCCAGGCCGCCCGGGAATTGCCCCGCACCGCCACTTCCGTCGACGAGGCCATAGTGCAGGACCGTCAGAGGATATTCACGCTCGATCAGTTCGACGGGCGAGTTGGCGGTATTGGTCATGTGGCAATGTACACCGCTTGCCCCACCCTTGCCGGGCAGGCCGCCCTGGCCGCCAGCATAGGTCTCGACATAGGAATAGGAGTGACCCGTTGAAGGGTTGAAACCACCGAGGATCAGGGCATTCATGCTGCCGGTCGATGCGGCGATGGGCTGTTCGGGCCGGATCTGGTTGAAGGCGCCGATGAGGGCATCCGTGATCCGCTGGCTGGTAATGGAGGTGCAGAGCGCTACGGGCGATGGCGGTGCGGCACTGACGATCGACCGCTCCGGCGTACGAAGCTCGATGCGGCGAAACAGACCGGCATTGGACGGGATTTCCGGATCCAGCATCGCTTTCACGACATAGAGAACGCAGCTCGCCGTGAGAAACTCCGGTGCGTTCACCGGCCCGGCGACCTGTGCTGAGGTCTCTTCGAAATCCGCAACCAGCCGGCCGTCGTGGACCGACAGACGAACGGAGACGGTCAGATCGACATCCTTGCCATCTTCGTTCCATTCAAGCGTATCGGAAAACCGGCCGCTCTTGCCTTCCAGACTGCGGAATGCCGCCTCGAGACGCCGCTCGGTCGTTGTCAGAAGCGTTTCGACTGCGTCGGAGAAGCGTTCGCGGCCGGTACGTTCCACGAGGGCGGCCAGCCGTCGCGCGCCGGTCGTGGTTGCCGCCGCCTGGGCGAGGAGGTCTCCGGCAACCATGTCGGGAGTGCGGCTCGCCAGTTTGAAGAGCGACAGCGTCGAACGTTCCACCGCACCGTCGCGGACGAGGATCATCGGCGGGACACGCAGCCCCTCCTGAGTGATGTCGACGGTACCGAGCGCCAGGCTGCCTGGCGCCATCCCTCCGAGATCGACCTGATGGGCCATATTGGCGACGTAGCCCAGGCGTTCACCATCGACATCTACCGGAGCAATGACGACGACATCCGGGAGATGCGATCCGGTCAGCCACGGGTCGTTGGTAACGAGCATGGTGTCCGTGCCTATATCTTCGCCGAGATGGGCGATCGTCCGCTGGACGACCCCGGCAATGAGACCGAGGTGAACCGGAATATGTTCGGCCTGCGCGATCAGCTGGCCGCCGGCATCGAACACGCCGCAGGAAAAATCGCGCCGGTCGCGGATATTGATGGAATGGGCCGTGCGGATCAGGGCGGCGCCCATCTCCTCGGCTACGGCTTGAAGGCCATGGCGGACGACTTCGGCAAGAATGGTATCGGCGGTCATTTCTGCATCCTGATGATGAGGCTGCCGTGGTCGTCGACGGTCAGTTCCTGACGTCCGACGATCAGCGTCGTGTCCTGTTGCTCGATGATCATCGGACCGGTGAGCAGGGTGCCCGGCACGAGCCTGGCGCGATCGTAGACAGGCACCTCCGTCATCCGGCCTTCGAACCAGAGCTCGGAACGGGCGATCAGCGGGTCTTCGCCGGCCAGGATCGAGGGAAGCGGCAGCCTGTCCGACGGAGCCGGGGCGCTCGCGGCGAGCCGCAGCAAGCGGATCTCGACACTTTCGCCACGCCTGTCATAACCGAAGCTGCGGTGATGTGCCTGGTGGAAGCTTTCCACCGCCGCACCGATATCGCCCGTCCAGCCGATCGGCAGCTGATGCCCCTGACCGCGATAACGCATTTCGAGAACCGGGGCGAGCGAGACGCCGGCGAAATCGATACCGTCCTTTTTCGCCTGGCCGATCACCTTGCAGCCGAGGATTTCGATGGCCATCCGCACATCGGAATTTGACATCGCTTCTGCGAGACCGGAGAGCATCGACGTCTCGTCGTGCTTCCAGGGCGCAAGCAGCAGGCCGATCCCGCAGAGCAGACCGGGCGAGGGTGGAACGATGACCGTTTCGACATCCATTTCGGCGCAGAGATCGACCGCGTGAAGCGGGCCGGCGCCGCCGAATGCCATGACAGCAAAATCGCGCGGCTCCAGGCCGCGCTCGACGGTTATGCGCCGCATGCCGCGCACCATGGCGGCATTAACGACCTGAAGGATGCCGACCGCGGCCTCTTCGACCGAGATGCCGAGCGGATCAGCGACATGGGTCCTGATCGCGGCAGCGGCCTTCTCGCGGTCGATGACGATGCCGCCGCCAAGCTGACGGCCCGGGCGCAGCCGACCGAGAATGACATTGGCATCGGTCACGGTCGGACGTTCTCCGCCCTTGCCGTAGGCCGCGGGACCCGGCCGGGCACCCGCACTTTCAGGCCCGACCTTCAACAGGCCGCCGACATCGACATGCGCGATCGAGCCGCCGCCGGCGCCGAGCGTGATGATGTCGAACATCGGCACACGAAGCGGAAAGCCCTCGATCTCGCTTTCGTAACGAGTGAGGATCTCGCCGTTTTCGATGAGGCCGACGTCGAAGCTCGTGCCGCCCATGTCGATCGTCACGACATTGGCGTAACCGGCCGCCTGGGCGAAACGGCGGGCGCCGATCATGCCGGCTGCCGGGCCGGACAGGCAGGTGTGGACCGCCTTGACCCCGCTGGCCGTCTCGATCGGCATCACGCCTCCACCGGACTGCATGATGGCGGGCTCGGCCTTGACGCCGTCACTGGCAAGCGTGTTGGCGATCCGCTCGAGATAGTCCTTCAGCGGCGGCATGAGATAGGCATTCATGACGGTCGTGGACGTCCGCTCGAATTCACCCGGCTCCGCCAGGACATCGGAGGAAATGGAGATCTTGAGTTCGGGCGCCATCTCGCGGACGATCTCGGCGGTCCGCCGCTCATGGGCGGGATTGGCATAGGAGTGGAGAAATGAGACGGCAACCGTCTCGACACCGGCCTCCACCATGGCCGTCACCGCCCGGCGTATCCCGTCCTCGTCGAGCGCTTCGGTAATGCTGCCGTCCGGAGCGAGACGTTCGGTTACCTCATAGACGAGTTCCCTCGGCACGAGCGGATCGGGATTGCGGGCATATTGGTCGTAGAGATGAGCCCGGGTCTGGCGGCCGATCGCGAGGATATCGCGAAAGCCACGGGTGATGAGAAGGGCGGTGCGGGCGCCTCGGCGTTCAAGGATCGCGTTCGTCGCGACGGTCGTGCCATGGGCAAAGCCGGAGAGCCTGTCCGGGGCAAGGCCCGCCATGGAAAGCGCAGTGCGGGCGGCCTCGATGACCGCCGTCGCCTGATGTCCCGTCGTGGTCGGCGTCTTCACGAAGAAGGTCCTGCCGGTCTCCTCCTCGAAGAGGCAGAGATCGGTAAAGGTGCCGCCGACATCACATCCGATACGATAGACCATGGTCGTCAGCCCGCAAGATCGCTGGTCAGGAGACCGGCATAGGGGAAGAGCGCCGGAGAACCGCCGCAATGGATGAACAGGACCGAGCTGCCCTTGGCGATCGTTCCATTTTCAACGCATCCCATGATGCCGGCGAAAGCCTTGCCGGTATAAACCGGATCGAGCAGCATTCCCTCCCGGTTTCCCGCGAGCTTGATCGCCGCATTGCCGGCATCCGAGGGTATTGAATAGCCGGGACCGATATAGTCGTTCTCGATGCGGATATCGTCAGCGGTCCAGCGGCGTTCGAGATCAAGCAATTCTGCCCCGGCATTCGCCATGACGGCAATGCGCTCGCTGAACGGGACGGCACTGCCGGTGACCGCGATGCCGACGACCTTCGTGTCCGGCCAATAGAGCGAGCAGCCGATATGGAGACCCGCCAGAGTGCCGCCCGAGCCGACCGGAGCAACGACATGGTCGGGGGCCGGCGTACCGGAGGCCGCGTATTGCTCGGAAAGCTCCTTGACCGCATTCACGTAGCCCATCGCTCCGAGTGCGCTCGCACCTCCCAGGGGAATGATGTAGGCCTTCTCGCCACGGGCCTGTGCCTCGGCGGCGTGATGGTCCATGCGGGGATTTATCTCGGTGAAATACGCGTCCGGATCGAGGAAGTCGATCTGCGCACCGAAGAGATGGTCCAGCAGCAGATTGCCCTGATACAGGTCCGGCCGATTGCCGCGCAGCACGAGGATGGGTGTCATCCCGAACTTGCGAGCTGCAGCCGCGGTCATGCGGGCGTGGTTCGATTGATGCCCGCCAGTGGTGATGAGGACCTTGACGCCCTGAGCCACCGCGTCGGCCATCAGGTATTCCAGCTTGCGCACCTTGTTGCCGCCACCGCCGAAGCCCGTGAAATCGTCCCGCTTCACGGAGAGCGAGATGCCGAGATCGGCGCCAAGGCGCTCCATTTTTTCGATCGGCGTCGGCAGATAGCCGAGGGAGAGCCTTGGAATGTCTTCAAGTTTCATCTGCCGCGTTCCTCGCAAAGCCGCACCTGCGGCGTCCGGTGGCCTGTCCACCTCAGTCACGATATATAATATATCCTATATCTCCACTGGCAAGATGCTTTTATTTATGGCATGCAAGATAAAGAGGCAGATCCAGCCTGCCGCCGTCCGAAAGGAATGACCGTGACCGATCCCGTGATGACCGTCTCAGGCCTGAAGACCTCGTTTCGTCGCAAGGGCATCTGGCTTCCTGTCGTCCGAGACGTCTCTTTCGATATTCACGCCGGAGAAACGCTGGCATTGGTGGGGGAATCAGGCTCCGGCAAGAGCGTTACCGCCATGTCGATCATGCGGCTCTATTCGCCGGACAGCTGCCGTATCGAGGGCTCGGTCAGGCTGGAAGGAGAGGAACTGACGACGCTACCGGAACGCCGGATGCGGGAGGTCCGCGGCAATCGCATCGCCATGATCTTCCAGGAACCGATGACCAGCCTCAATCCGTCGCTCACCATCGGCGACCAGATTTCCGAAGTGCTGATCGCTCATCGGGGCCTGTCACTGGCAGACGCCATGAAGGAGACGCTCGGGTTGCTGGAAAAGGTGCGCATTCCGTCTGCCCGCACGCGGCTCGGGGAGTATCCGCACCAGCTGTCCGGCGGCATGCGCCAGCGCATCATGATCGCCATGGCACTCGCCTGCAGGCCACGACTGCTGATCGCCGACGAACCGACGACGGCTCTCGACGTGACGATCCAAGCGCAGATCCTCGAACTCATCAAGCTGTTGCAGGAGGAAGAGGGCATGGCCGTTCTCTTCATCACCCACGACATGGGCGTCGTCGCGGAGATCGCAGACCGGACCCTCGTCATGTACAAGGGAGAGGCGATCGAGGGAGGACAGACCGAGCAGATCTTTGCGCTGCCCCAGCGGGGCTACACCAAGGCGCTTCTTTCTGCCGTACCGAAACTCGGATCCATGCGGGGCGAACCGAGCCCCGCCCGCTTTCCACAGGTCGATACCGAAAGCGGAGAGCCCGTCGAGATGCCGCCGGTTCAGGATACGGTCTCGGGTGACCCCACGCCGCTGCTCCAGGTGCGCGACCTGGTGACGCGTTTCGACATAGGCGGCGGTTTTCTCGGCTCGACTTCCGGCCGCGTACATGCGGTCGAAAAGGTCTCGTTCGACCTGAAAGCGGGAGAAACGCTGGCGCTTGTGGGCGAATCCGGTTGCGGCAAGTCGACGACGGGGCGGACGATCATGCGCCTGCTCGATGCCAATTCCGGCTCGGTGAAACTTGACGGCAGGGAAATTCTCGATCTCGGCGGCGAAGAGATGCGTGCCATGCGCCGCCATATCCAGATGATCTTCCAGGATCCGTTCGCAAGCCTCAACCCCCGCATCCAGGTCGGCGACGCGGTCGCGGAGCCGCTTCTGGCGCATGGCATCGCCGCAAACAAGAGCGACGCCCGTGACCGCGTCGCGGAACTAATGCTCAAGGTCGGCCTGCAGCCGGACATGGGGAGCCGTTTCCCGCATGAATTCTCCGGTGGCCAGCGGCAGCGTCTGTGCATTGCCCGTGCGCTCGCCATGACACCACAGATCATCGTTGCGGACGAAGCCGTCTCCGCACTCGACGTCTCGATCAAGGCCCAGGTCATCAATCTTATGCTCGATCTGCAGGAGAGCATGGGGCTCGCCTACCTGTTCATTTCCCACGACATGGCCGTTGTGGAGCGGATGAGCCACAGGATAGCGGTAATGTATCTCGGCGAGATCGTGGAAATCGGACCGCGGCAGGCGATCTTCGAAAACCCGCAACATCCCTACACGAAGAGGCTGCTTGCCGCCGTGCCTATCCCCGATCCGTCGCGCCGCGGCATCCGGCGCGGCCTGAGCAACGACGAGATCAAGAGCCCGGTCCGTCCGATCTCCTACGTGCCTCCCGGGAGACACTATCTGGAGGTCTCGCCCGGACACCGGGTTCAGGCTTGGGGCGACGAATGGGCGACTGCCGCAGCCGCGGCTTGATCTGCTCGACTGGAGGACAGGATTATGGCGACATCAAACCGGGTGGCGATGATCAGCGGCGCCTCGCGCGGGATCGGCGCATCGATAGCGGAAAAACTCCTTGCCGGAGGCTGGGCGGTAAGCCTCGGCGTACGCAATCCCGAAGCGCCTGCCTTGCCTCACGGTCCGAATGCGCTGGTCTGCCGCTTCGACGCGCTCGATCCGCAAAGCGAGCGGGACTGGATGGAGGCGACGATATCCCGGTTCGGCCGGCTCGACGGGCTGGTGCACAATGCCGGCATAATGATCCCGAAAACGGTTCTGGACGCCGAAGATGGCGATTTCGACCTGATCTTCGACGTGAACGTGAAATCGCCGATGCGGCTCAGCCAGCTTGCGTGGCCCCATCTCGAAAAGGCGCCGGCCGGTCGCATCGTCACCATTGCCTCCCTGTCCGGCAAGCGGGTCAAATCGCCGGGCTCCGGGCTCTATGCAATGTCGAAATTCGCCGCCGTCGCCCTGGGTCACGGTCTGCGTCAATGCGGGAAGGAGAATGGCGTCCGCTCGACGATCATCTGCCCGAGCTATGTCGCAACTGATCTGGGCAATGCGCTCGCAAGCCAGGACAGTACCGAACTGACCCAGCCGGAAGACATAGCTGACATCGTCCATATGGTTCTCGGGCTGCCGAAGACCGCGAGTATTGCCGAAATCCCGGTCCATTTCAGCGTGGAAGACTGCTACTGACATGAACGCTCCCATTATCCATCGCGGACCGGCGATGGCGCAGGTCACCGCTTCTCCGGCCGTTCCCAACGCCGTCGACGTCGCGATTGTCGGCGGCGGCATTATCGGCGTCTCCGCAGCCTGGGATCTGGCACGCCGCGGCATAACGGTCGCCCTGTTCGAGAAAGGGCTGATCGGAGGGGAGCAGTCCGGCCGCAACTGGGGCTGGGTAAGACTTGCCGGTCGCGACCTTCGCGAACTGCCGCTGATGCTGCGCTCGCACGAAATCTGGAACACGCTTGCTGCCGAGACCGGCATCGACGTGGGTTATCGCCGACGCGGCATCGTCTACGCCAGCAAGACGGAGGCGGCACGGTACCGCCAGAACCGCTGGGCCGTGGCGGCCCGGGATTTCGACATCGAGGCGCATATTCTCGACAGTGCCGCGGTCAAGGCATTTGTGCCCGGCCTCGACCGCAATCCCTTCGGCGGATTGCATGTGCCGGCCGATGCGGGGGCAGAGCCGCAGCTCGCAGCACCCGCCATCGCCGCAGCGGCACAGGCGGCTGGCGCCCTCGTCTTCCACCGATGCGCCGTGCGCGGCCTCGACGTCGAGGCCGGCCGTGTCGCCGGCGTGATGACGGAACGGGGACGGGTGCGGGCTTCCACCGTCATCGTCGCCGGCGGTGCCTGGTCATCGCATTTCCTATCCCGCCACGGCATTCGTCTGCCGCAGCTCAAGGTCCTGTCGTCGGTGATGCGAACCGCGCCGGTCGAGACCGGGATTGGGCCGGCTATGGGCTTTTCGGATTTCGCCATCCGCAGGCGGCTCGATGGCGGTTACACGGTCGCCTCCTCGGCAAGCAGCATTGCCCACATCGTCCCGGATAGCTTCCGCTATTTCCGCGAGTTCCTTCCGGCGCTCAAGCTCGAATGGGGCGCGATGAAGCTGCGCTTCGGCAAACCGTTTGTCGACGAGCTCATCCGCTACCGACACCAGCCCTTCGACCGCCCAAGCATCTACGAAACCGCCCGTGTTCTCGATCCGATGCCCGACGGTGACCATCTGGCCAAGGTCGAAGAAGCGCTGAAGGCCGGCATCCCCGCCTTCCGCGACGTTCCGATCGTGCAGAGCTGGGGCGGCATGATCGACACGATGCCGGACGTCATCCCAGTCATTTCGACTGCCGAGGGGCTGCCCGGACTGGTGATCGGAACGGGTTTCTCCGGCCACGGCTTCGGGATCGGCCCAGGGGCCGGACAGTTGCTGGCCGATCTTGCGACCGGCGGCAGGCCGTGTGTCGACCCGTCCCCGTTCCGCCTGTCGCGGTTCAGCGACGGAAGCCGGATCGAAATCCAGAGCTGGCTTTAAGCCAGGCCTCAAACCTCCTCGGCCGGACCGATCTCGATCGGCAGCGCGGCGTTTCCCGCCCATTCATGCCAGGAGCCGGTATAGATCCTGACCTTGTCGAACCCGGCGAGCCTCAGGCCATAGAGTGCCGTTGCGGCGCGGGCACCCCGGTGGCAATAGGTGATGATCTCGCGATCGGGCGTAAGGCCGGCAGCTTCCGCAATCCTGCGGATTTCGGCTGCAGGGCGGTATTTCCCATCCTGCAGCATGTCCTCGTAGAAGGCGAAATGCGAATGCGGGATACGGCCCGGACGCGCACCACATGGGTGCAGGAATGTTCCTTCGAACTCGGTACGGCGCCGTACGTCGAAAATGTCGGCCGCGTGGTCGGCATGCCTTAGGACTTCATCGGTCGAGGCGACCAGTTCGCGGTGGAAATACACGTCCTTAGCGTCCGACTG
>JBQGDG010000057.1:0-13105 GCA_052038935.1 Neorhizobium sp.
AGGGGAAACATGCTCGCCGCGACTGCAGGCGATCCTTACTTCCGAAGCAGAAAAAGGCCTCGACCCGCAGCGGCGGGTCGGCATGGTTCTTCCATTTCATGACGGCCTGTCGTCCGGTAATCCCGTCCGGTAGGCCTGCGGAAGCCTATCGGCCCACCGACCTCGATCACATCGACTTCAGAGACCAGTCGACGATCTCGGCGCCGACCTTGGCGAACGCCCGGTCGAGCGCCTCGATGAAATCGCTGTTCTCGCTGCCGGACACCGGCGACGTCGCCCTGAAGACGCTCTGGGCGCGGACGGTCCCGTTGCGGTCGTTGAGGATCTTTGCGGATATCTCGACATTGGCGACGCGGCTGCCGGCCGTCGTCACCTCGAAGGTGCGAATGTCGGTGACGACCTGATAGTCGATTGCAAGTCCCTGTCCGGGTTTGCCGACGCCACCGAGACGGCCGGAATTCTCGAAGGCCTCGACGAGTTTCGACTGCACGAGCCGCGGCAGCCGGTCGCCCCAGCGGGAGGCTGCGAGGTACTGAACTTCCGACGGCGAAACGCGCACGACCACCTGTTCGCTGTCGAGCATCTTCACCGCCGTCGGCTCGGGCACGAGGATCTGGCGGTTGCGCGCCGACGGACCGCTGGCGGCCGGGGTCAGGGAAAGATCGAACGTGTCACTGTCCGCCTTGCTTCCGCAGCCGGAGAGAAGCGCCATGATGACGGGCGCCACCAGCAGCAAAGGGCGGCCGCCTGCCGGCAGTCCCACGAACTTGGATACGCTCATAAACCCCTACCCCTGTCTAGCGCCGCGTCCGCCCGTCATATTCCTTGACGGTCTCGCCACCAAAGATCAGTCGCTGCGGATTTTCGTCGAAATTGGTGATGGTCTGGTTCAACGTGTCGACGGTGCGCCGCGTATCGTTGACCAGCGTCTGGATGTCCCTCAGCCCGCCCGCCGAGAAGCGCTGCAGGTTGTCGGCGATCGGGCCGACCCGGGCATTGATGTTGTCGGCCACCGTGCGGAACGATTCGAGCGTGCGTCGTGCCTCCGCGAACAGCCCCTGCGATTCGTCGCTGGAGACCATGCCGTCGACCTTGGCGAGAATATCGTTCACCTGGGTGGACGCGTTGTTGAGCTTGGTCGACAGCTCGGTGAAGTCGGTGATGGCTCGGTTGATGTCGTCGCTCCTGTGGGCGACGTCGTCCACCACGCTGCGCGCCGAGGCGAGCGTCTGGCGCGCGTCTTCCGAAGCCGCGGAAATATTGCGGATCGCGGTTCCGACCTGGCCCGGATCGACGGCGCCGAGCAGACTGTCGGCGCGTTTCAGGACGCCCTGCGCATCCACGCCGACCTGGGCGAAACTCGACGCGGCGGTTCTCACCTGATCGACCAGCGGGCCGAACCCGGCAGAGGCGTCGGCGACGTTCCGGGTCACCCGTTCCGCGTTAGACACCACGGCGTTGACTTTCTCGGCGTCGATGGCGCGCACGAGCTGATCCGCTGCCTCGAGCGTCGAATTGAGCGTACCGGAAACCCGGTCGACGGTCGACGAAAGGGTGGCGAGACTGTTGAGGAACTTGTCGATACTGTCGGAATTGGCGCTCAGGGCGGCAGTAAAGGTCTCGACGTTGCGGATCGTCTGCGTCAGCGGTCCGCGCGCATCGGAAACGAAGCCCTGAATGTCTCCGATCGCCTGATCGGCCCGTTCGAGGATCTTGTCGGCCGTGGCAAGCAGGTTGGTGACGCTCGACTGGTCGGCGATGAGCACCGCCGGGCGCCCCGCCTCCATGGCCTTCTGCAGAATGTTTTCCTCGCCCTTGGCGCCGCCGGACAGCTCGATATAGGCGGCGCCCGTCAGGCCCTGCACTTCGAGCACGGCCTTGGTGGACTGGTAGACGGGCGCGTCGGCTCTCACCTCGGTGAAGGCGATCGAATAGCGCGGATCGTCGGGATCGATCGTCAGGTTACGGACGGAACCGACCGGGATTCCGTTGAATCGGACCGGCGAACCGACCGACAGGCCGTTGGCGGAACCGGGTATGCGAATCGCGAGTTCCGCCGTCGGACCGCCACGGCCGGATTGCGCCATCCAGTAGACGAAGCCGAAAGCGGCGGCGATCACCAGCAGTGTGAAGAAACCGACAAGGGCGTAATTTGCTTTGGTTTCCATGGATTACTTCAATTCCCTGCGTCAACCGGCGGCTGTTTTTCATTGGTCACGACGGAACGCGCCCGCTTTCCGCGGAAATAGGACTGAACCCACGGATCATCGAAGGCGAACATATCCTGCAGCGTACCTTCCACCAAGACCCGTTTCTCGCCGAGCACGGCAATCCGATCACAAACAGAGAACAGGCTGTCGAGATCGTGAGTCACCATGTAGACGGTCAGGCCGAGCGTGTCGCGGAGCTTAGCGATCAGCGCGTCGAAATCGGCGGCGCCGATCGGATCCAGGCCGGATGTCGGCTCGTCGAGGAAAACGAGGTCGGGATCGAGCGCAAGCGCGCGCGCGAGGGCCGCGCGCTTGATCATGCCGCCGGAAAGCTCGGACGGATATTTGTCCGCGGCATCGGGCGGCAGGCCCACCATCTCGATCTTCACATAGGCGAGTTCGTCCATCAGCGACTGGGGAAGGTCGAGATATTCCCGCATCGGCAGCTGGATGTTCTCCTTCACCGTCAGGGCGGAAAACAGCGCGCCGTGCTGGAAAAGCACGCCGAGGCGGGTATCGAGCGCAACCCGTTCTTCTTCCGAAGCCTTCTCGTAGTTGGCGCCGAGGATCTCGATCGTGCCGGAGCGGTGCGGCAGAAGCCGCAGCACCGTGCGCATCAGCACCGACTTGCCCGTTCCCGACGCGCCGACGAAACCGAGGATCTCGCCGCGATAGATATCGAGATTGAGCTTGTCGAGGACGAGCTTCTCGCCGAACCCGACCGTCAGGTCGCGCACGGAAAGCACGACCTGACGATCGTCCCTCTTCTGCGCCTGCGTCTTGTGGTGTTCTTCCGCCAATCCCATCCCCTCAGAAATCGATCGCGGAATAGAAGATCGCGAAAAGCGCGTCCATCAGGATGACGGCGAAGATGGCTTTGACCACGGATGTGGTGACGTGCTGACCGAGCGATTCGGCGCTGCCGCCCACCTTCATGCCTTCAACGGCCGCGACGATGCCGATCGCCAGCGCCATGAACGGCGCCTTGATCATGCCCGATGCCACCGACGTGTGATCGATCGCTTCGTGAAGCCGCGACAGGTAGGTATCGAAAGTGATGCCGGAATAGGCCCAGGCGACGACGGCCGCCCCGTAGAGCGCGGCAAAATTGGAGATGATCGTCAGCAGCGGCAGAGCGATCGTCAGCGCCACGAGACGCGGAAAGATCAGGACGCCGATCGGATTGAGGCCGATGACAGTTAGCGCGTCGATTTCCTCGCGCATCTTCATCGATCCGATCTCGGCAGTGATGGCGCTGCCGGAACGGCCGGCGATCATGATCGCCGTCAGCAGCACGCCGATCTCGCGAAGCTGCAGGATGCCGACGAGATCGACGACGAAGATCTCGGCGCCGAAATAACGCAGCTGGAATGCGCCCTGCTGGGCGATGATGGCGCCGATGAGGAACGACATCAGGACGATGATCGGCACGGCCCGAACGCCCATGCGGTCGATATGAGTGACGACCGAGGCCGGTGACACGCCGGCTCCGCGTCCGAATTTCAGCTGTGCGCCGCGTACGGCGGAGCCGAGAATATGCATGGCTGCATAAATATCGCCGCCGATCTCGCTGACGATCTTGCCGGGCGGGGTGAAAACCCTCTCGAAAAGGGTACGCCTGTCGGGGCCGGGTGCCGGAGGCGCCGGGGTCTTCTCCGGCAGGACGCCAAGCAGCTCCTCGATCGCTCCATCGCCGCCGACGACGGACAGTTCACCGCCCTGCCCGCCCTTCGCGGTCATCAGCTTGCGAATCAGCCAGGCGCCGGCGGTATCGATATCGTCGATACCCGAAAGATCGATCTCGACGCTGCCGCCGCCGCCCGATTTCTCGAGGCGGTCCATGTCCTTCAGGACAGGCGCTACGGAATGATTGCGCCAGTCTCCCGTAAGGACATACCGTTCTCCACCGCCGCTCCGGTCCTGAGTTTCGATTTTGGCCAGATTGGAACTCACGGTTTGCGGGCGCTCGCTTGAATGGATCTCTGCCGGCAATGCATTGATTGCGTTCCGGGAAAACGCAATATAGCCGCCTCGGCGGGATTTGCCACAACAGGACGTTTAAAACGATGAGCCGTCACCTTGAAGCAACAATCCAGGCGTTTCCCATCGCAGGCAGCTTCACCATCTCGCGCGGGTCGAAGACGGAGGCTGAGGTCGTCCTCTGCACGATATCGGACGACGGCGTCACGGGCCGCGGCGAATGCGTGCCCTACAGGCGGTATGGCGAAACGCTCGATCAGGTCCTGACGGATATCCGCTCGATCGCGCCGGAGATCGAACGGGGATTGACCCGCGAGGCGCTGCAATCGGCGATGAAGCCCGGCGCCGCCCGCAACGCGGTCGATTGCGCTCTCTGGGATCTCGAAGCGAAACGGACCGGCCGACCGGTCGCGGCGGCGATCGGAGCCGACCCGAACTCTCCGCTGGTGACCGCGTTCACGCTTTCGCTCGCCGATGCCGGGGTGATGGCGGAGAACGCCTCCCGCAATCGCGACCGTCCGCTGCTGAAGATCAAGCTCGGCACCGCGGACGACGAAGGTCGCATGCGCGCGGTGCGCGCCGCGGCACCCGAGGCACGGATCATCGTCGATGCCAACGAAGGCTGGACGCCGGAAAACCTCGAAAGGCACCTGAGGATCGCCCGCGACCTCGGCGTCGCCCTGATCGAACAGCCCCTGCCGGCCGGTCGAGACGACATGCTCGAAGGGATCGAGCGGCTGGTGCCGGTCTGTGCCGACGAAAGCGTTCACTCGACCCTGGACCTTGCGGCTTTGCGCAGCCGCTACGACGCCGTCAACATCAAGCTCGACAAGACCGGAGGCCTGACGGAAGCGATCGCGATGAAGCGCGAGGCAGCGCGGTTTGGTTTCCGGGTCATGGTCGGCTGCATGGTCGGCACATCGCTTGCCATGGCGCCCGCCGTGCTGCTTGCGGGGAATGCCGACTACGCCGACCTCGACGGCCCCCTGCTGCTTGCCCGAGACCGCCCTGGCGGATTGCGATACGAAGGCTCGCTGGTCTATCCGCCCTCGGCCGATCTCTGGGGCTGATAGCGTGCCGCCGTGGAGAGGATGAGCAGGCCGGCAAGCGCCAGCAGCGCCATCGCCAGATAGCCGTTGAGGCCGGCGGCCCGATACAGGACGCCGGAGAGCAGCGTCGACAGGGCCAGGAAGGCGCCGTTGTAGAACATGTAGGCGCCCTGCGCGGAGGCCTGCCCTTCCTCATCGACCGTCTCGGCGAGCCGGTATTGCAGGCCGAGATGGGTAAGCGCGAAACTGAAGGCGTGGCCGACCTGCAATATCGCGTAGCCCCAGACGTTCCAGCCGATCGGAAACAGCAGCCAGCGGACAATGGCGGCGATACAGCCGATCCGCAGCAGCATCCAGGGCGAAAGGCGCCGCGCCAGTCGTCCTGCGGCAAAGAAGACGACGATTTCCGCCACCACGCCCACGCTCCAGAGTGCGGCGATGACGCTGCTGGAAAACCCCATCTCCTGCCATTGGATCGTGCTGAAACCGTAGAACATTCCATGGCTGGACTGGATCACCGAAGCACCGATCAGCAGGACATGAACATCGAAGCGAACGGGCCGTTTCCGCCGCCCCGGCGACCTGCGCCTACCCTCGGCGACAGATCCCAGGCGGGGCGAGGTGAAAGCCGCCACGATCGCAAAAACGAGGACGATCGCGGCAGCCGACAGGATGGCATTCGGGCCGGCAAGAGACGCCAGTCCGCCCGCGCTGAGCGTCGTGACGACGAAGCCGATCGAACCCCAGACCCGCATCTGCCCGTATTGAAAGCCCCAGCGCTTGACGCCCGAGATCGCGATCGTTTCGACGATCGGCGCATAGGGAGCGAACAGCGCGGCCTGCAGCCCGACGATCAGCAGGACGGTCAGAAAATCCCGGCTGAAGAACAGGGCCAGCAGAGACAGCAGCGAGAGGGCGGCAGACCAGATGAGGATCGCCCGGTCGTTGCCTACGGCGCCGGATATCCGGCCGGTCAGCGGCGCCATCGAAAAACGGAAGACGACCTGGGCGGCGAGAATGATGCCGATCTCCGACGGGCTGAAATTCAGTCCGTGCAGCCATATCGGCAGATAGGGCAACAGGATCCCGTTCAGCGATATCGGTGCCGCATAGGCGAGCGAACAGCGGAGCTGGAACCGGGGAGGCGCGGTGGACGGGGTGGAGGCGTCGGTCACGGAATCACGAGGATGGCTGAAGGGGAGACACCCCTAACACATCCGCCGCATGGCCGCACCGCCGAACGCCTGTCCGGCGCGATTGCGCTCAGGCCGCCTGCATGCCCTTGATATCCGCGGGTTTCGGCAGCGCGTGAAGTTCCGCCGTCGCCATGATCTGGCGCCAGGTGATCAGTTCGAGCGAGCCGTCGTGATTTTCGGCAATCGCCGTGCAGCTCTCCACCCAGTCGCCGGTATTGACGTAGTGGATGCCGTCGATGTCGGTCATGACGGCGTGATGGATGTGACCGCAGATCACGCCGTCCACCTTGTTGCGCCGCGCCTCGTCGGCCACGACCTTCTGGAACTCGCCGATGAAGTTCACGGCATGCTTGACCTGCAGCTTCGCCCAGGCGGAAAACGACCAGTAGGGCATGCCGAGCTTCCTGCGGATCGCCGCGAGCACGATGTTGATGGCGATTGCCGCGTCATAGGCCCAGTCGCCGAGATAGGCGAGCAGCCGCGCATTGCGCACCACGACATCGAATTCGTCGCCGTGCAGGATGAGGTATTTCTTGCCGTCGGCCATTTCGTGCATCGCGCGTTCCGCAACTTCGATGCCGCCGAAATGCGTGCCGGGGAAGGATCGCAGGAACTCGTCGTGATTGCCGGGAATGTAGACGATCCTTGTTCCCTTGCGAGCCTTGCGCAGGAGCTTCTGGACCACGTCGTTGCAGCCCTGCGGCCAGAACCAGCTACGCTTCAGGCGCCATCCGTCGACGATGTCGCCGACCAGATACATCGTGTCCGCTTCATGATACTTGAGGAAATCAAGCAGGAGGTCTGTCCGTGCCGCCTTCGAACCGAGATGGATGTCGGAGATGAACAGAGTTCTGAAATTCCGAGTCTCAAATGTCCCTGTCACGGAAGCCGTCCTTTCATAGCCTGCCCCGTCGTCTCAAAACCAGAGTCGTGTTTCAGGATGATGACAGCAGCCCTTGCAGGGCACGTTCCGGCCGCGTCCCGATTTCGGCCATGCGGCGAAATTAGCTGCTGTTCCCCTGGAGCGATTGATGTAAGGAGAGGTCGCATCCGCCGCAGAATGGATACGAGAACTAGGTATGGCAGGAGAGAGAATGGACGCCCACGAAAACCAGAAATCGGCACTGCCGACGAGCGCCGATCTTGACGAACAGGCGCTGTTTTTCCACCGGTATCCGCGTCCCGGCAAGCTGGAAATCCAGGCGACCAAGCCGCTCGGCAACCAGCGCGACCTGGCGCTCGCCTATTCTCCCGGGGTCGCGGCCCCGTGCCTCGCGATCCGCGACAATCCCGATACCGCAGCGGACTTCACCGCGCGTGCCAACCTCGTCGCCGTCGTCTCCAACGGCTCGGCGGTGCTCGGGCTGGGCAATATCGGCCCTCTGGCATCCAAGCCGGTCATGGAAGGCAAGGCCGTCCTGTTCAAGAAGTTCGCCGGCATCGACGTCTTCGACATCGAGATCGACGCGGCCGGCATCGACGCGATGGTCTCCACCGTCTCGGCGCTGGAGCCGACGTTCGGCGGCATCAATCTCGAGGACATCAAGGCGCCGGAATGTTTCGAAGTGGAGCGCCAGCTCCGCGAGAAGATGAACATTCCGGTCTTCCACGACGACCAGCACGGCACGGCGATCATCGTCGCGGCGGCTATCCTCAACGGGCTGGAGCTGGCCGGCAAGTCGATCACCGAGGTCAAGATCGTCACGTCCGGGGCCGGCGCGGCTGCCCTCGCCTGCCTCCATCTTCTCGTTTCGCTCGGTGCGAAGAAGGAGAATATATGGGTCCACGACATCGAGGGTCTGGTCTATGAAGGCCGCACCGAACTGATGGACGAGTGGAAGGCGGTCTACGCCCAGAAGAGCGACAAGCGCGTGCTCGCCGACTCCATCGACGATGCAGACGTGTTCCTCGGCCTGTCCGCCGCCGGCGTGCTGAAGCCGGAGCTTCTGACGCGCATGGCGCCGAAGCCGCTGATCATGGCGCTCGCCAATCCCAACCCGGAAATCATGCCGGAAATCGCCCGACAGGCCCGTCCCGACGCGATGATCTGCACCGGCCGGTCGGACTTTCCCAACCAGGTCAACAACGTTCTCTGTTTCCCGTATATCTTCCGCGGCGCGCTCGATTGCGGCGCCCGCACGATCAACGAGGAAATGAAGATGGCGGCGGTCAAGGCCATCGCCGAACTCGCGCGCGCAGAGGTGTCCGACGTCGCGGCCAAGGCCTATTCGGGCGAAACTCCGGTCTTCGGTCCCGATTATCTCATCCCCTCGCCCTTCGATCCGCGGCTCATCCTGCGCATCGCACCGGCCGTCGCCAGGGCGGCGGCCGAAACCGGCGTCGCCTCCCGGCCGATCCAGGATTTCGAAGCCTATCTCGACCAGTTGAACCGATTCGTCTGGCGCTCCGGCTTCGTGATGAAGCCGATCTTCACCGCCGCCAAGACGGCCGAAAAGAACCGCGTGATCTTTGCCGAAGGCGAGGACGAGCGTGTGCTCCGCGCCGCCCAGGTTCTCCTGGAGGAAAACATCGCCCGGCCGATCCTGATCGGCCGCCCCTCCGTCATCGAGGCGCGGCTGGATCGCTTCGGCATCCGCATTCGCCCGAATGTGGACTTCGCCGTCGTCAATCCGGAAGACGATCCGCGTTACCGGCAATATGTCGACGACTATGTCTCGCTCGTCGGGCGTCAGGGCGTCAATCCCGAGGCGGCGCGCACGATCGTCAGAACCAACAACACCGTCATCGGGGCGCTTTCGGTAAAACGCGGCGAGGCCGACGCTCTGATCTGCGGCGTCGAAGGGCGCTACGATCGCCATCTGCGCGATGTCGACCAGATTATCGGCAAGCGTGCCGGCGCCTGCACCTTCGCCGGTCTCAGCCTGCTGATCTCGCAGCGCGGCGCGATCTTCTTCACCGACACGTTCGTCAACTACAATCCGACCGCCGAGGAAATCGCTGAAATCACCGTGCTGGCCGCACAGGAGGTGCGCCGTTTCGGCATCGAACCGAAGGCGGCGCTGATCTGCCACTCGAATTTCGGTTCGCGCAATTCCGAAAGCGCGCGCAAGATGCGCGACGCACTCGAGATCGTCCGCGAAAAGGCGCCGGATCTCGAGGTCGATGGCGAAATGCAGGGCGGCTCGGCCCTCAACGAGGCGCTGCGCAAGCGCGCCATGCCGAACAGCTCGCTGCATGGCGAAGCCAATCTGCTGATCTTCCCCAATCTGGATGCGGCGAATATCTCGCTCGGTCTCGTGCGGATGATGATGGACGCGCTGCATGTCGGCCCGATCCTGCTCGGCACGGCCATGCCCGCCCATATCCTCTCGCCGTCGGTGACGTCGCGCGGCGTCGTCAACATGGCCGCCCTGGCGGTCGTGGAAGCGTCGCAGCCGGAGCCGCTGGTCAAATCCAAGTGATGGCGGCGGGAGGCAAGCTTCCCGCAGGCCGGCCAGGATAGTCTTGAACCCAGCCGCACGGCGATGCGACAGGTGATGCATGACTTTCTCGACGGGGCATAGACTGGCATTGACGACCATCGCGATCCTGAGCCTGTCTCAGGCCGCGATGGCGCGCGACGTGGAGATCTGCGCAAATCTCTACCGGCGGCTCAACGATACTCCCCAGATCATCGGCAATAACGGCGAGATGCGCCGCTACGCGCTGGAGCTCAGCCGACAGAATGCCGATATCCGCACCATGCGCATCGAGATGCGCAGGCAGGGGTGCGGCGGCGGCAGCATCGTCACGTTCGGCAAGTCCGACGATACCGCATGCCGCGAGATGAAGGATGCGCTCGACGGGCTGGAAAGCGACAGGGCATCGCTTACCGAAGAGCGAAACGATGCCCGCAAGCAGATGCAGCCCTCGGAAGAACGGATCGCGGTAATGGCCGCGATCAGGGAAAACAATTGCACGCCTTCCGATCTCGGACGTCAGCTGGAACTGGAGACGAAGGAGCGCATGAAGATCCAGGGCATAGCGCTGCCGAAGGACGATACCCGTCCGGTCTCTCCGAAAGACGAGCAGGGTTCGAGCATCACCACCTTGGGCAATCCCAGGCGGCAGCCCGTGCCGTCGCAGACGGACGCGATCGAGTTCCCGCCCGACCGTCCCTATGACCCCGACCGGAAGGTGCGGATGGTCGGTCCGCGTTTCCTGCCCGAAAGCAGCATCGATCTCGCCCATCCCAAACTGAGCGGCCCGCAACCGCAGCAATGATATCCCGGCGGTTAGCGCTGCCCCCAGCCTTCGGTGAAGACGAGTTCGTCGAGCGACAGGCGTTGGCGCCATCCGCGCAAGGCGAGCTCCGGCTCCTTGTAGAGTTCGTCGACGTAACCGAGGCAGAGCCAGGCGACGATCTCGATCCGGTCGGGAATGCCGAGGATGCTGCGGATATCGCCGTTGCGGAAAATGCTGACCCAACCGACGCCTATCCCCTCCGCCCGTGCGGCAAGCCAGAGGTTCTGGACGGCGCAGACGGTCGAGTAGCTGTCCATGCGCGGATTGTGGGTGCGCCCGAGCACGACGGGGCCAGCCCGATCAGGATCGCAGGTGACGCAGATCGACAACGGCGCCTTGCGGATGCCTTCCAGCTTCAGGCTGCCATAGAGGCCGCGGCGCTCGTCCGGAAACATCGCCTCGGCCTCGGCATTGGCCCGACAGAACGCTTCCCAGGCCGCATGCCTGACTTTTTCGCTGCGGATGAGGGTGAAGTTCCACGGCTGCATGAAGCCGACCGACGGCGCGGCATGGGCGGCCTCGAGCAGCCGCCTCAGAACCTCGTCGGGGATCGGGTCGGGCAGGAACTGGTCGCGCACATCGCGCCGCGTATGGATGGCACGATAGACGGCCGCACGCTCTTCGTCCGGAAATGCCTCGGCCGTCGCGAGGCCGCTGGAGCGAATTTCAGGTCGCATCGTCTCTCCCAACAATGCAGCCGGCCAATCCCCGTCCGACGACGGAATCAGCCGGGCTGGAAACCTGTCCGCCGTCCGCGCGGATCGGTCGATCTGATCAGGCCGGTCTTCTGGCTCGGCTTCATCCGGCCGTCACCGCCTTCCCGGACAAAAGTCCAGTGGCATGATGAGATGGCCGTCCGCCTTACAGCGCTGGGCACGCGCCGGATTTTTACCGGCTTCCCGATTCTCCCGCCATGGACGGGCACCTGACGATCGCCGTTATGCCCGGCGGGGGATCGTGACGCAAGCGGCGATCAGGAGAGCGGAAAATAGCGGATATAGGCGAATTCGTCGCCGGACGGCGACCAGTTGGGAGAGTTCATCGTGCCCTGCCCGCCAAACAGTTCGAACAGGGTCTCGACATTGCCGCCATCCGTGTCCATCAGCCGCACCCGCACATTGTGGTCGCGCGGGTGATCGAAGACGTCGCCGTCGTAGGAGACGAAAACGACCTTGTCACCTCTCGGCGACGGATGCGGAAACCAGTCTCCGTATTGGCTGGTGGTGATGCGTTCGGCAGCCCCGCCCGCAGACGGCACGCGCCAGATCTGCATCCGGCCGGTTCGGCTCGAATTGAAATAGATCCATTTCCCGTCCGACGAGAAATCAGGCCCGTCATTGCGGCCCTCGCCGAAGGTCAGGCGCGTTTCCTCGCCGCCGATACCGTCCTGGATGTCGATCGTGTAGATATCGAAGACTTGGTCGCGGATGCCGCAATAGGCGAACGATTTTCCGTCCGGAGACCAGCCGTGCCAGTAGGACGGGAGATTTTTCGTCACCAGCCTCGGCTCTCCGCCGGCAGCCGACAGCACGTAGATTGCCGACTTGCCGAACTCGACCTTGTCGGAAACGGCGATCAGAGAGCCGTCCGGCGAAATGCCGTGGTCGTTGTTGCACAAGGTCGCAAAGCCGGTGTCGACACGTTGCGGCCCGCCGTCGCCTTCAGGAGACAGCCTGTAGAGGAGACCTGCCGAATTCAGCATCAGATAGCGACCGTCCGGCGACCAGTTCGGCGCTTCGAACAACGCTTCCGTCTGCCACACGACCCGGCTTTCGCGGGTGCGGATATTGTGGATCTCGACGGAACTGCGCAGCGCCATGGCCGCTCTCCTACCGATCCCTGAAGCGGTTGGTGATCGGGTAACGGCGGTCGCGGCCGAAATTCTTCTTGGTGATCTTCACGCCGGGCGCGGACTGCCGCCGCTTGTATTCGGCAAGGTAAAGCAGATGCTCGATCCGATGGACGGTCGCTACGTCATGGCCGCGGGCAACGATCTCTTCGGTGCCCATTTCCATCTCGACGAGGCATTCGAGAATGTCATCGAGCGCCGGATAGGGCGGCAGTGAATCCTGGTCGGTCTGGTTCGGGCGAAGCTCGGCCGAGGGCGCCTTGGAGAGGATATTGGCCGGGATCACCTCGCCGGACGGACCGAGCGCGCCCGGCGGGACGTGGCTGTTGCGCCAGGCCGACAGCGCGTAGACCTGCATCTTGTAGAGGTCCTTGATCGGGTTGAACCCGCCATTCATGTCGCCGTAGAGCGTCGCATAGCCGACCGACATTTCCGACTTGTTGCCGGTCGTCACCACCATCAGGCCGAACTTGTTGGAGATCGCCATCAGGATGGTGCCGCGGGCGCGGGCCTGGAGATTTTCCTCGGTGACGTCGCGCGGACGCCCGGCAAAGAGCGGCGCCAGGGTGCTTTCGA
>JBQGDG010000058.1:0-2057 GCA_052038935.1 Neorhizobium sp.
CTCGACAAGGAGCTCGCAGATCCCGCCCTCTATGAAAAGGCTCCGGCCAAGGCAGCTCAGAAGGCGAAGGAACGCGGCGAGGCAGCAGCGAAGCTCTCTGCCGCAGAAGAGCAATGGCTGATGCTGTCTTCCGAATACGAAGAAGCCATGGCCGTCTGAACGGGCCGGCGAGAACACCAGTGGTGGGCAAGAGCAGGAGCGAGACGCGAAGATTGCACGCGCCGACCAGATAAGGCGGGAGGCCGAGGCCAGGCAAAAGCAACAGGACCGCGACGACAAACGCGAGAAACGCTTCAACAGACGCATAGCGATCATGACGGTCGTGCTGGCTGTTCTTTCCGTGGCCATCGCGGTCATCGCCACCCCGCAACAGACTCTGTCGGAAAAGATCGAATGGTCGCAAAAGGCTCTCGGTTCGCTCCAGGACATGATGGCAGAGCGCAGAAAAGCCATGCGGTGATCACGCTCATGGTTGTCTCTCTCCTCCTCCACGCCTAGGTAGAGGCTTCCCGACCGAACGAGGAGGCCGCGATGAACCTGTTTCTCGAAACCGACGACGACCCGAACACGATCGCCTTTGTGACCGAGCGCAACGAGATTTCGGACGACGCACTGCGGACCCCGGAATTCGAACAGGACCGCGACGCCCTGAAGGCGATGATCGAACGCGACGACCGGCTGATCGTACCGGCACGGCGCGGCAGGTGGCTCTTCGATTTCCACCGTTCGAAGGACAATCCGCTCGGCATCTGGCGCCGCCTGCCGGCCGAACAGGAGCCACGGCCGGAAGCCGCCTGGGAGACTGTTTTCGATGTCGACGATTTCTGTCGCAAGGAAGGCAAGCGCTGGATCTATTCCGGAACCATCACCTGTCCCTACGAGCCGACACGCGTCCTGCTGATCCTCTCCGATGGCGGTTCCGACCAGCTTCGCCTTCTGGAATTCGATGCGGAAGCAAAAAAGATCGTCGAAGGCGGTTTCGACACGCCGCCGGCGCGGGCGCACGCCTCCTGGCTGAGCCGCGAGGAAATTGCCTATTTCGGCTCGATCGACGCATTCTCCGCCACCCGCTCGGGCTGGCCGCGCGTCGGCCGCATATTGAGACGCGGCGTCGATCCGAAGGACGCTCCGATCCTGTTCGAGGCGGGCGAGGACGACATTTACGGCGCGGCGAGCGTCATCGATCCGCTGTTCTGGGGCGGCGCGCCTGATGAGCGCAAGATAGAGTTCTTCACCATCGGCCACGAGATCGGCAAGGCGAGCGTCCATGTCCGGGACGCGGGCGGTGCGATCCGTCGACTCGATCTGCCGGTCGAGGTCGACAGCGATTTCAACCACAGCCATGCAATCTGGCGGGCCAAGACCGCCGAACGTTATCCGGTGGGCACTCTCGTCCTGCAGGATTTCAAACCCTTCGATGCCGAGCCGCTGTCGAATGCGCGTGTATTGTTTTCCCCGAAGGACGGCCAGTCGGTCTCCCAGTTCACGCTGCTGAAGAGCTGGGCGGTCTTCATCGTCAGCGACCGCATGGTGCCGAAACTCTTCCTCGTCGACCTGACGAAACCGGAGCCCGAACCCGAGGAACTGCCGCTGCCGGCGGATCTGCAGACGATCAGCTTCCGCCTGCTCGACAGTGACCTGACGCTCGGCGAAGAGGTCCTCACCGTCGTCGGCCAGGGCTTTCTGCTTCCTTCCAGCAGCTATCGTCTCGACCTCACCGACCACGGCGCCGGACACGAACTGGTCCCGACCGGAACGTCGCCGGCCTATTTCGATGCCGAGGGGATGACGTCGGAACTTCTCGAGGCGATTTCCGAAGACGGCACCAGGGTCCCCTATCACATCGTCCTGCCGAAGCACTGGACCAAGGGAGAGCTGCCGGTCCTGATGTATGCCTATGGCGGGTTCGGACTGCCTCTGTCGCCCATATATTCCGGCGCCTACGGCCTCTGGTTCCAGCAGGGAGGCGCCCTCGTGCAGGCTTATATCCGCGGCGGCGGCGAACTGGGGCCCGACTGGCACACGGTCGCCAAAGGCACCGGCCGCCACAAGGCCTT
>JBQGDG010000059.1:0-4643 GCA_052038935.1 Neorhizobium sp.
TGCTTGCCCAGGTTCTCGCCCACGGTCCGGTCACCATGACGATGGGGCGCTGGCTGCCGCCCTTCGGCATCGCCTTCACGGCCGATCTCTTCGGTGCCGTCATGGCGCTGGTGGCCGCGGTGGCGGCGCTGATGGCGGCGATCTTCTCGCTGCAGGACATCGACGGCAGCGGCCGCCGTTACGGGTTCTTCCCTTTCCTGATGCTCCTGATGGCCGGCGTTTCCGGCTCTTTCCTCACCGGCGACATCTTCAATCTCTACGTCTGGTTCGAGGTCCTGCTGATCTCGTCCTTCGGCCTGCTGATCCTCGGTTCGGAACCGCGCCAGATCGAGGGCGCGCTGAAATACGCCATCCTCAATCTCGTCGCCACGACGCTTTTCCTGATCTCGGTCGGTTATCTCTATGCCGTCTTCGGCACGCTCAACATGGCCGATATCGCCCGCAAGGCGTCGGCCCTGCGCGGCACGGCGGGCGACGCTCCGCCGCTTGTGACGATCGCCGCGCTTTTCCTGCTCGCCTTCGGCATGAAGGCGGCCGCCTTCCCGGTCAATTTCTGGCTGCCGGCCTCCTACCACACGCCTAGGATCGTCGTTTCCGCCCTGTTCGGCGGCCTGCTCACCAAGGTCGGCGTCTACGCGCTGATCCGGGTGACGATCATGCTCATGCCGGTGGAGCGCGAGGCGCTCAGCCTGGTGATCGGCGTCTGCGCCGTTCTCACCATGGTCGTCGGCGCACTCGGCGCGCTCGCCCAGAACGATATCCGTCGCATGATCGGCTACGTGGTGATCGTCGGCATCGGCAACATGCTGGCGGGCGTGGCCATAGGCACGCCCTTCGCCGTCAGCGGCAGCATCCTTTATGCGTTGCATTCGATCGTCACGATGACGGCGCTCTATCTCGTCGCGGGCGAAGCCGCCCGGCTGACCGGCTCCTGGCAGCTGTCGACGCTCGGCGGGCTATGGCGCCGCGCGCCCCGGTTCGCCGCCGCATCGCTGATCCTGCTCCTGGCGGCGGCCGGCCTGCCGCCCCTGTCCGGCCTGTGGCCCAAGGTGACGCTCCTGAAGGCTTCGATCGATATCGGCGCCTGGTGGCTCGCGGCGGCCATCCTCGTTTCGGCCCTCCTCGTGACGATCGCGCTCGCCCGCATCTTCCTGCTCGCCTACTGGCGTCCGGGGCCTGCGGCCGAAATCGGCGGGACGGTCGCCGACGACCGCCGCACCGCCTTGCCGATCGCCGTCTTCGCCGCGCTCGTGGTCGCCTTCGGCCTCTTCCCCGAGCCGCTGGTCGCCATCAGCCAGCAGGCGGCCGATGGACTGGCCGATCCCGCGGCCTATATCGGTTCGGTCTTTCCGGGAGGAACGGCGCCATGATCACCTACATCCTGTCGCTCATGCTGGCCCTCGTCTGGGCCGTGATCACCGGCAGCGCCTCGATCCACAATCTCGTCTTCGGCTTCGTGCTGTCCACCGTCGCCCTGTGGATCGTCCGCAACGAGATGAACGCCAGGGGATATCTGCAGAGGCTCGGCCGCGTCCTGTCGCTCCTGCTTCTGTTCTTCAGGGAACTCGCCTTGTCCGCCTGGAAGGTGGCGCTGCTTGTCACCCGCCCGAAGATGGACCTGCAGCCCGGCATCTTCGCCTTTCCGCTTACCGTCGATCGGGATTTCGAGATCACCCTTCTCGCCAATCTCATCACGCTGACGCCGGGCACTATGTCGGTCGACGTGTCGCAGGACAGGAAGCTTCTCTACGTCCACGCGATCGATTGTTCCGACGTCGAGGCGACCAAGCGCGAGATCGCCGAAGGCTTCGAACGCAAGATCATGGAGGCCTTCCGATGAGCGCCGCCGCGACCATCCTGTCCGCCGCGACGTGGGTTGCGCTGGCCGTTCTCGCCGCCGCCTTCCTGCTCACCGTCTGGCGCGTCGTCCAGGGGCCGACCCTGCCGGACCGCGTCGTGGCGCTCGACATGCTGGTCGGCATCGTCATCGGCTTCATCGCGCTGATCGCCATCCGCACCGGCTTCACGCTCTATATCGACATCGCCATCTCGCTCGGCCTCGTCGGCTTCCTCGCCACCGTCGCCTTCGCCCGCTTCATCCTCGCCGGCAGACCCCTGGCCGCCGGTGGCGGGACTGCGACGGGCGTCCCCGCGCCGCAGGCCGGATCCGCGCCCGGAAAACCGGCTGGAAAGGCGGCGAAACGCTCGCAGAGACAGGCGGCGCGGCAAACGGAGAAGGCGGCCGCCAGGAAGCCCGGCAAGGGAGAGGCGGCCAAGACGAAAAAGGCGCCGGGAGCAACGTCCGCGGATGTTCCGCAAGCCGGGCCGGCCGGGGAGGTGCAGCGCCCTTCCGCCAAATCCTCGGCGCGCAAGTCCGCGCGGAAACCGGAGAGGGGACAATGATCGAACTCGTGCTCGCGCTCGTCACCTCGGTCCTGGTTCTCGCCGGCGCCGGTTTCGCTCTGGTCGCCGCGATCGGCCTCAACCGGCTTCCCGACGTCTATTCCAGAATGCATGCGGCATCGAAGGCGGGAACGGTGGGGTCCGGCCTGCTTCTGCTCGCGGTCGGGCTGCATTCCGGCGAAGTCTCGATCCTTGCGCGCGCCCTTGCCGGTTTCTTCTTCTTCGTGCTGACGGCGCCCGTCTCGGCCCACCTACTCGCAGTTGCGGCCCTCAAAGCCGGTTATCCCATGACGAATCGGACCGTATGCGACGAAATGGGGCCCCCGAGGGATGAATAGCCATTGTCCCGCACCACTTATTAAGCGCGCGCTGATTGTGAAAAGCATATTTTTTCAGCAGTAGATTTGGGAAAGCTGCGATATATGATCATGAACGTCTCGGCATTACTAGATTTCGCAATTGGACTTTTTAAATTGTAGTGCTACTTGAATAGAAGTAGAGCGCTGATGTTGATATAGACTAGGCATTTACCGCATGTTCGTCTCATTTAGATCGCTCTCAGGGAGTGGTTCTAGGCCTGTATGAGATCGGGCAAACCATGCGGAATGCCGAAGCTTGATGCGGCATCTGGTGGTGTACCGGATTTTTTCCGCACGAGGCTTAGGGGTAGGTCTCCGTCTTAGGACAGTGCGGCGTTGCCGGTCCGCCGCGACAGCTCGATGACGGACAGTCGCCGCGGAGGTCGCGGTCGGCACCGTGACGCATAGAACAGGAGACTGGAAATGACAGAGATGGCACTGGGCAAGGGACCCGAGCTGCTGGTGGAATTGACCGCAGACATCGTGGCTGCCTATGTGAGCAACCATGTGGTTCCCGTCAGCGATCTTTCGAACCTGATCGCAGACGTTCATACGGCGCTGAGCGGCACCTCGTCGCCGGCCCCGATCGCCGCGGCCGTGGAAAAACCGAAGCCGCCGGTTCCGATCAAGAAATCGATCGAGGATGATTATCTCATTTGCCTCGAGGACGGTCAGAAGTTCAAGTCGCTGAAGCGTCACCTGATGACGCACTACAACATGACTCCCGACGAATACCGCGAGAAGTGGGGCCTGCCTGCAGATTATCCGATGGTGGCTCCGGCCTATGCCGAGGCCCGTTCGCGCCTCGCCAAGGAGATGGGTCTCGGCCAGCGCCGCAAGCGCAGCCGTAACTGACCATCCCGAGACCAGCGGATCGTTGATCCCGACAGGGCATTGCAGCCCTTCCAGACAGCCGGGCTTCTGCCCGGCTTTTTCATGTCGGCGGCGAAGAAGGCGGGGAAGCGAAGAGGAAAAAAATCCCATATCGTCGAAGCTAGAACAAAAATAGAACAATGATTTCAATGGCAGCGTAAAATTCTGGCGTGTCCCGCATTCTCAGTCATGCTCAAAGGTGTATGAAATAATTCCTATATTGCGAAGGAGTTGTCATGCCACTCGAGAGTTCCGTGAATGCCGGGATGCCCGTGAACCTCCCTGATCCGGCAACCGTGTTGATTGTTCCGCCGGTCTATCCGTCGAGCCTGCCGGTGCGTACCGTCTGCCGGGTCGTCGGCCAGATCACCGCCGAGATGCTCTCGCTTCTCGGTGACCGCGTCATCGTCCGCCGCGATCGGCGGCGCATGGCCTGCCACGTCCGGCAGATCGCCATGTATGTCTGCCACGTGGCGCTGCAGATACCGTTCTGCGATATCGGCACGGCCTTCGGGCGCGACCGTACCACGGTCGGCCATGCCTGCCATGTCGTCGAGGACCGGCGCGACGATCTCGCCTTCGACGAGTTCATCTCGGCGATAGAGCGCATGGCGACGGCGGTCTTTGCGCCGTCGGGAGGCAGTTTCCATGACTGAACCCGCTTCTCGCAGCACGGATCCGCTCGCCGGCACGCTCCTCAGGCTCGTCCGTCGGCTCCTCAAGGGCGACGCCCCGATAACCGCCTGCGCCGATGGCCATTTCAAGGTCGGCACGGAAGGTCGGACCTACCCGGAAGCGGTGATCCGCCAGGCGGTGTCGCTCGGTCTCGTGCGCCGCTCGCCGCGCGGACTTTCGGCCACCGGCGAAGCCGCGGGTTATGTCCGCCGCGCGCTTCTGGCCGGCGAGGAGGCCTTCGCGGAGCAGCATCGCGATCTGGCGCCCGCCACCGTCGAGCTCGACGGGACGCGGCAGGCGGTACGCCGCAATCTCAACGAATCGCCGCTCGCC
>JBQGDG010000060.1:0-3907 GCA_052038935.1 Neorhizobium sp.
AGCGGCCAGGACGCCGCCGAGGATGAGGCCGATCGCCGCCGACAGTTCCGACCAGCCGAGCGCCAGGATGAAGGTCAGCGAGATGACGGTAGTGACGGCGAATTCGGTGAGGTTGGTCGAGCCGATCACCTTTTTCGGGTCATGGCCGCGGCCGAGCAGCGAGCTGGTGACGATCGGTCCCCATCCGCCGCCGCCCATCGCGTCCAGTACGCCGCCGGCGCCGCCGACATAGGGCACGATCCAGTCATGCACGTCGCGCGGCCATTTCGGCCTGAATGCCTTGTAGAGGATGTAGATGCCGATGAGCACGAGATAGGCCGAGACGAAGGGCTCGATCGCCTCGCCGTCGATATTGGCGAGCAGATAGGCGCCGATCGCCCCGCCGATCATGCCGGGAGGCGCCAGGCGGGCGACGAGCCGCCAGTCGACATTGCGCTGGTAGAGATGCGAGGCGCCGGATGCGGCGGTGGTGAAGCACTCGGTGACGTGGGTCATGGCGCTGGCGACCGCCGGCGGAACGCCGAAGGCGAGCAGGCTGGTCGTGGTCAGCACGCCGAAGGCCATGCCGAGCGCCCCGTCGACGACCTGGGCAAGGAAACCGATGAGGACGAAAACCAGGAAATCCGAACTCAGGAAATCGAACGACATACGATCCTCCACGCGCGGCTGCGGTGACCCTCAACCTTTGCCGCCGGGCAAAGGTTCCGATGCCGGCGTGCTCGGACCCGGCCGGTCACGCCGTAGCGAGGATCTCGGCAGCGTCCGCGTCCGGCCGGATCTGGGCGTCTGCCAGCCGGGCGATCGCCGCCTCCAGACGCTCGAATGCGCCAAGCCCCCGCGAGCCGACTGCCGCCGCCGCGCGGCGGATGGGTGCCAGTGCCGAGGCGAGGTCGGCGGGCGTCAGATCCCCGTCCGGCAGCATGCCCGTCCGCCGTTGACGGTCGGCGAAACGGAAGGCCTCTTCGGCAAGCGTCGTAAACAGCCGGTCGATGATCGAGGCCCGCTGTCCCTTGTCGTCGATCGCCCTCAGGACGGCGCTGCGCGTATCGAGGTGATAGCCGGTGAGGGTCCGGAACAGCCGGAGATCCGTAGCGGAATAACCGCAGCTCGCGGCAAGGGGAGCGGCCGTTGCCGCCGGCGCATCCGCGATGGCGTCCATCTGCTCGCCGTCGGCCACGGGCTCGCGGGACGGGTCGCCTGCGGAAGGATCCGGTCCCGCGGGCGCCTGGCTTGCCGGCAGGGCCGCGCTCTCGTCGCCGCCGGTCGGGAGTGGCAGGGTCATGCCGCCTGCGGCCGGCATCGGGGAAATGTCGTTGCTGATCACGGTTTTCTCGTCGGTCAAAATCAAAAATCGAAATCGAAGATTGAAACGATGACCGACGGTAGAAACCCAAGCCTGCGCGAAGCTGATTGACGATCAGCTTTGTCGGTGCAGCCTCGCGGCCGGCCGGTTAAGGCTTGACCGCCAGTTTGTCGGCGCCGATCTCGCCGCCGATTTCCGCCATTTTCTTCGCCTTGTCGTAGACGCAGATGGTGCTGATCCGCGCCTTGGCGCCGACCGCCTTGCCGCTGACCACGGCCAGCCCGTAATGCTCGCTGCCATAGGGATCGACGACCGCTCGCCCCTTTTCGATCAGCCCCTTGGCCGCGGTGATGCAGGCCTTCGACACGTCCTTCTGGAATGTGGCCCAGGCGTCGTCCGAAGATGCGTGGGCGGGCACGGAGGCGAGCGACAGCAGGAGGATGGCGAGTGCGGTTTGCGGCTTCATGAGAACCTCTTCGAAACACTGGATGGAGCTTTCGTCCTAAGCGACGAATCCAGCATGTTCTTGTCACTTCGTGTCCCATTTTTGGCAGATTGCCCGTTGCCACGTGCCGGGTCCCCTCCTATGTTCCCGCTCAATGCTTACCCACGGTATCGCACCGGTGTTTGCCGAAAAGGAGTAGACCAATGGCCTTCGAACTTCCCGAACTCCCCTATGACTACGAAGCTCTGCAGCCCTTCATGTCGAAGGAAACGCTGGAGTATCACCACGACAAGCACCACAAGGCCTATGTCGACAACGGCAACAAGCTCGCCGCCGAAGCCGGCATGGCGGACCTGTCGGTCGAGGAAGTCGTCAAGAAGTCCTTCGGCACCAACCAGGGCCTCTTCAACAATGCTGCCCAGCACTACAACCACGTCCATTTCTGGAAGTGGATGAAGAAGGGCGGCGGCGGCAACAAGCTGCCGGGCAAGCTCGAAACCGCGATCGCCTCCGATCTCGGCGGTTACGACAAGTTCAAGGCTGATTTCGTGGCCGCCGGCACGACGCAGTTCGGTTCCGGCTGGGCCTGGCTTTCCGTCAAGGACGGCAAGCTCGTCATCTCCAAGACCCCGAACGGCGAAAACCCGCTCGTCCACGGTGCCGAACCGATCCTCGGCGTCGATGTCTGGGAACATTCCTATTACATCGACTACCGCAACGCCCGTCCGAAGTATCTCGAAGCCTTCGTCGACAGCCTGATCAACTGGGACTACGTCCTCGAACGCTACGAAGCCGCCACCAAGTAACCGGCGCTTCCATACGCTTGATCCAGAAAACACCCGGCGTCCAAGGCGCCGGGTGTTTTCGTTCCGGCGATCAAATGCTGCCGATCTGGGGTGAAGCCCCGGCCGCCCCGGCGGCGGATGTTGTGCCCCGATGAAAATCTCCTATCCTCGTGGTCCGGCTCGGGGGCAACGAGAGCATCGAGGTAGCCATGGACGGACCAGACGCCGATTACGCCGATGTCGTCGAGTGGCGGCGGGATTTTCACGCTCATCCCGAGCTTCAGTTCGAGGTGCACAGGACGGCCGCCCTGGTCGCCGCCAGGCTCAGCGAGTTCGGTTGCGACGAAGTGGTGACCGGCATCGGGAGGACCGGGGTCGTGGGCGTCATTCGCGGCCGGAAGCAGGCGAGCGGAAAGGTCATCGGCTTGCGGGCCGATATGGACGCGCTGCCGATCGAGGAGGAGACCGGAGCGTCATGGGCGTCGACCACCAGGGGCGTGATGCACGCATGCGGACATGACGGTCACACGGCGATGCTGCTGGGCGCCGCGCGCGATCTCGCTCGAACCCGCGCGTTCGACGGCACGGCAGTCGTCGTCTTCCAGCCGGCCGAGGAAGGCGGCGGCGGCGGGAAAGCCATGCTCGACGACGGCCTGATGGATCGCTTCGGGATCGATGAAGTCTACGCCATGCACACGGAACCCGGATTGCCGGTCGGCCATTTCATGACGGCGAGTGGACCGCTTGCGGCATCTGCCGATGGTTTCCGCATAAGGATCGAGGGCAAGGGAGCACATGGCGCATCGCCCCATGCGAGCGTCGACCCGCTCGTCGTCGGCGCCAACATTCTCCTGGCGCTCCAGACGATCGTGTCCCGCAATGTCCACCCCCGCCGGAGCGCCGTCGTCACCGTCGGCTGGATGAACGGCGGCAAGGCGGGCAACGTCATTCCGCAATCGGCCGAAATGGGCGGCACGACCAGGACATTCGATCCGGCCACCCGCGATCTGGTGGAAAGGCGGCTGACGGAAATCGCCGGACATGTTGCCGAGGCCTATGGCGCCCGGGCGACGGTCACCTACAAGCGGATGTTTCCGCCGACGGTCAACCACGCGAAAGAGACCGACTTTGCGGTAGGCGTGGCGAGATCGCTGGTCGGAGAGGAAAACGTCGACGCCGCCATGGAGCCGCTGATGGGTTCCGAGGATTTTGCGTTCATGCTGGAAGCTCGCCCGGGAAACATCATGCTGATCGGGAACGGACCCGGCCCCGCCGTCCATGACGCTCGCTACGATTTCAACGACGAGGCCATCCCGTTCGGCATCGCCTATTTCAGGACGATCGTGCAGCGCGCACTGCCGATCGGATGACCGC
>JBQGDG010000061.1:0-3275 GCA_052038935.1 Neorhizobium sp.
ACGCTCGGGACGCACGTCTACCGGAACCTGATAGGTTGCACCACCAACGCGACGCGAACGGACTTCAACATGCGGAGCAACGTTGTCGAGCGCCGAATGGAAGATGCTGAGCGGATCGGCCTTGGCCTTGCCCTGCACCACATCAAAGGCACCGTAAACGATGCTTTCAGCGACGGACTTCTTGCCGTGAAGCATGATGGCGTTCATGAACTTGGTAACGATGAGATCGCCGAACTTCGGATCCGGGTTGATCTCGCGCTTTTCTGCACTATGGCGTCTGGACATACTTTTCTCGTCTCTAAACGTTAAGGCGCTCTACCACGCGGAGAACCTCGCGCAGCGCCGGGGATTTCATTCTCAAGCCTTCCGGGCAGAAATGCCCGGACCGAAACTACTTCGGACGCTTTGCACCGTACTTCGAACGGCGCTGCTTACGGTTTTTGACACCCTGGGTATCGAGAACGCCGCGGATGATGTGGTAACGAACACCCGGCAAGTCCTTCACGCGGCCGCCACGGATCATGACGACGGAGTGTTCCTGCAGGTTGTGACCTTCACCCGGGATATAGCCGATGACTTCGAAGCCATTGGTGAGGCGAATCTTGGCAACCTTACGCAGAGCCGAGTTCGGCTTCTTCGGGGTCGTCGTGTAGACGCGGGTGCAAACGCCGCGCTTCTGCGGGTTTTCCTGCAGAGCAGGAACCTTGTTGCGCTTTACCTGTGCCTGACGCGGCTTACGGATCAGCTGGTTTACGGTAGGCATATACCCATCCCTTGCAAAATCTTCTTCCAAGCCCCCTTTCGGAGGCCATCCTGATGCCGTTTCCGGCGACGACACACACATTTCCTCATGCGCGAAACGTGGCCCGATCCGTCTTTCCCGGATGGACCACCTAAAGCAGAGGACGCATTCCTCATGCGTCGTGCGTGCAGCATTCGTGTCTTCAGCGTGCGTTGGAACCTTGTTTGAGGCCAAGTCTGGAACGAGTCATTCCAAACGGGCAAGCCTCACATCGCTTCCGATGCGGGGCGTTTACTGTTTTCACCCCTGCCCGTCAAGGGCTGGCGGCAAAATAATGCCCGCAAGCCCGGCGCTTCCGGCCTTCTAGACCAAAACCCCCACCCGTTTCAACGATGTCGAAGAGGGTTCGCAGTTTATATTTGGGAATCACCCTTTCAGGGGATAAGGGAGGGAACCATCCGGCCCGGACGGTCTTCCAGTTCATGGAGCTTCTCAGGAGAACGATATGATTTCGCCCGCCGACAACGACAACAGCAACGATGATCCGATGGTCTTCATCATCATCGGCAAGGGATATGAGACGAAGGGCGCCGAGGGCATCGAACTGCATATCATGCTAAGGGCGCCGGACGACGACACCGCCGTTCGCGAAGCACTGAACGCACTTTCCGAGGAAGGCTTCCTCGAAGCGGATCTCGACCAGATCGGCGTCATGCAGGAAGAGCCACCGGAAGAGCCGCATGCCTCCGCCTATCAGGGCGCGCTCGAAGGCGAAGTCGCGATCATCCGTTTCGACTGAACGGATCGGGCCGCGCCGGTCATCCCGCCGCGCCCCCCTGCCCCCGCATCAGCGGCCGCGCTTACTTGACCGGCACGATGTTTGACGAAGGACGCGGTGTCGTGCTCGTTTCCGGCGGCAGGATCGGATAGACCACATCCGGCACCTTGCCCGTCAGTGAGTCGAGGAAGGCGACGATCAGATCGACCTCGTTGTCGGCCAGTTCCTCGCCGAGCTGCGAAGTCCCCATGATGGCGACCGCCTGTTTCAGATCCCATACTTTGCCGGAATGGAAATAAGGCGCGGTCAACGCGATGTTCCTCAGCGGTCCTGCCCGGAAGACGTAGGAGTCATCGGCGGTGTTGGTGACCGCGAAACGCCCCTTGTCGTTTTCCGGCAGCACGTCGGCGCCGGGCTTTTCGATCAGGCCGAAGGGATAATAGCCCTCCCCGCCGACATTGATGCCGTTGTGGCACGATGCGCAGCCCTTATCCATGAAGAGCTGGAGCCCCTGCCTGGCCTCCACGGTCATGGCCTCGTCATCGCCGTTCAGGAAGGCATCGAAAGGCGCCGGGGTGATCAGCGTCGCCTCGAAGGCCTCTATCGCCTTGGCGAAGTTGTCGAAGGTGACCGGATCGCTTTCGCCGGGGAAGGCCGCCTCGAACCATTCGACATATTGCGGCATGGATTTGAGCGTGGCGACGACCTGTTCACCGGTATTGGCCATCTCGACACCCGCCTGGACGGGCCCCTTAGCCTGGGCCTTCAGATCCTCGGCCCGGCCGTCCCAGAACTGGGCGACGTTGAAGACCGCATTGAAGACGGTCGGGGCGTTGCGCGGTCCCTTCTGCCATCCGTGGCCGATCGACGTTTCGATATTGTCGTCGCCACCGTTACCGAGACCATGGCAGGAATTGCAGGAGAATATCCCCGATGCGGACATGCGCGGGTCGAAGAACAGCGCCTTGCCGAGCGCGATCTTCTCCGGTGTGATCTTATTGCCCTTTACCGCCGGAACCGTGGACGGCAGGGGCTTGAACAGTTCCTGCGCCTGTTGCCTCAGTTCGGCGGGATCGGGATCCGCAGCGTAGGCCGCCGTCATCAGCAGAACACAGGCGGCGACAGAAGAGAGCAGTCTTTTCATTTCGGCCTCCATTCGTTTTCGAACGGAGAAAGCTTAGAATCCCTCCAATATCGCGCCTTGTTCTCGGTCAATAGATTAGCGGGCCTGAATGCGAAAACGCCCGGATTTCTCCGGGCGTTGACAATCATCATAGATACTGGACCGGCAGGGCTTTCGCCCCCTCGCCCGCCTTATTCGGCAGGCGTGTTCTCCGGGTTCATATCCTGCAGCATCGGCGTGGCGGATGCCGATCCCGTGCCCTTCTTGCGCTCCTCGAGGATGAGGTCGTCGCGCGAGGTGGCGATGCGGCGGATCTGCGTCATGGTGCCGCCGGTACCAGCCGGGATGAGACGGCCGACGATGACGTTTTCCTTGAGGCCCTGCAGCGTGTCCATCTTGCCGGCGATCGCAGCTTCCGTGAGAACCTTGGTGGTTTCCTGGAAGGATGCGGCAGAGATGAAGGACGGAGTCTGCAGCGATGCCTTGGTGATACCGAGCAGAACCGGCTCGCCATAGGCTGGCTTCTTGCCTTCCTCGATCAGCTGGTCATTGGTGTCTTCCAGCTCGATCCGGTCGACATTGTCACCGACGATGTACTGGCTGTCGCCGGCATCGGTGATCTCGACCTTCTG
>JBQGDG010000062.1:0-30797 GCA_052038935.1 Neorhizobium sp.
GCGATGCCAACCGGCCTGCCAAATGCCGATCCTTGCCACAGGAATCCCGGCATCGGCTACGAGTGAGATCCGGCACGATATCACTCTGCGGAAGATTTACGTCAGAGCCCGAGATTGCCTTAGACTCACGATACCTTCTCGAGAGGCGACCCGTAATGTTGACGCGGCGGCGCTCTGAATGTCGACGGGATGATCACGATCATCGGGAACGTGGCGGATCGGGTAAGGACGCATTCGTCTCCGAGGCCTGTTGCGGGACGATCGGTTCCTTCGCTCTCCCCAATTCGGGTGACGACGGCTTCCGTGACGGCTGATAGGTCCACTTGACACGGCGGGTGGCTTCGATTTCTCTCCGGTTGCATTTTTGATTAGGGAGACATGCTTTGAGTGTATTGACTGTTGAGGAGGCGAAAAAATCGCCGTGGTTTCACTCCATCGATTTTCGGCCGAAGCTGGATTTCGTTTCGCGTGCCCGGTTCACCGAAAACGTCCCTCCAAATTACACGCTTTTCGGATTTTACGATCTTATCACCCATCTCGATCTCTCCGGAGCCGAATGCCTGGATCTCGGTACGATGGACGGGATTGCCGCCTTCGTGATGAAAGATCTTGGAGCCGCGCGGGTCGTGGCCACCGATATCGGCGAGCGAAAGACATTTCTTTTTGCGCGGGATATGCTCGGCCTCGACGTAGATTACATGCCCGATACCGATCTCTATAATATCAGCGCCAAGACCGCCCGGCAGTTCGACGTGGTGCTCATGGCCGGTGTGCTCTACCACGTCTTCGATCCGCTCTACGCCATCACGATCGCGCGCCAGCTGACGAAGCAAAACGGTTTTGCGATCATCGAGACGCATTTCCTGAAGGACGAGCCCCGCCCGATCATGCTCTTCAACCCGGCCGACGCCGAGGCCATCCAGCAGGAGAATTTCTTCTGGAGAGCCAGCGCCTCCTGCCTGGAGGCGATGTTCGTCATGTGCGGTTTCCATGTCCTGGCGCGGCGTGATGCCGGCAAGCGTGTCACCTATCTTTTGCAGGCCGCCAAGCCGAGCGAGATGACTGAGGCGAACGATATTACCAAGCGTATCTTCGCGAGCTTCATGCGCTACAAGCACTACCGCGAGAATATCGACTACAATGCGCTCGAAAGAGGCGAGAACGAAAGCCGCGCGCGGCTCAGGACGGTGCCGGCACGGCACGACCAGATCCAGGTCAAGAAATACCGGCCTGCGGTTCCTTTTCAGCCGGAATGGACGCCGGAAAAGAAATAGGCCCGGGCCGGGGTGACGCGTCGCAAGTCATTTTCCGCTTCGCCGCGACCGGACTACGGAAAAGAAAGAGGGACGCAGGAGGCTTCTGCGTCCCTCTTGTTCCTGGAGCCGATGCAATCGCGATGAGTCAAGAAAAGGTCCGGCGATGCGGTTCAGGCATCGACGGACCTTTTGTTCATCAGCTGAAGAAAGTAGCCAGGCCCTGGCCGGCGCTGAACGCGAGATAGGCGAGGACAGCGAAATAGACGATGGTGATGACGTTGAAGAGATGACCGCCCAGCACGATCAGCCCGTCCCGCTGCAGCATTCCGGCCGATAGAAGCAGGATCGCGATGCCGGGAAGCGTATTCGAGAAGGGAATGAGCCCCAGCGGGAACATCAGCAGGACGCCCGCAAGAGTGATTGCCAGCCCGTTCAGCCGGTTGACGGTCGATCCCGAAGTGAACACCTCCATCCGGGGCTTGAGGAAACGGTCGAGCCGCGACACGACGTTGGCGCCTTTTTCCAGCGCCGGAAGCAGCTTCTGCGTATCGAGCTCGCGATCGAGAATCCTGCGCGGCAGCCAGGGAAGTCGGTTGAGGCTGATTGCCACGCTGATCAGGATGATGGCGGCGCCGAACACGGTACTGACGCCCGGAATGGAGACGGGAATGAGAAAGGGGAGGGATGCGACGGCGCAGACGAGGAGCAGCCCCTGCTCGCCGATGCGTTCCATCAAGGCGCGAAGGGTAATTGTCGGGCCATGAATGCCCCTGATAAGCTCCCGCAGCGTTTCGCTGAGGGGCGCACTGGTGTCCCGGAAATCCGTACTGCCGGTCAAAATCTAGCTCCATGCCGCCAAAGGGTGGCATTGGATAGCAGTATCACGGCATCAAGCAAAGCCGTAGCCGGTCATTCCTGATCGGCCCGCGGGGACATCCGGCAGAACGGCCTATTTGTGGTGTGTCTCCAGCCAGTGATCGTAAAGCCCGCACGCGACAACGATCGCGAGCGTGGCCAAGACAAAGGGATTGATGGACGCAAAGAACTCCAGAAACTGCATGTCGGTCTCCTCCTACCACATGGCCGGCACCCGGCATCTCCCCGCCCGGTACACGCACATGTTATCACTCGCTTTGCTAAAATGCAAAAACGCGTCCGCAAGAAACCGGGAATGGCCGAACCAACCGGGCTGGCTTAATATCCTTAGCCGGGGAAAGACGTGAGGTGGTCATGCGGTTTGTGGTGATCGAAGGCGGACGGGCGCAGGATGCCGAAGCACGGGATGCCCCGTGTGTCGGCCAGGCTGTCCCGACGGTCGAGGATGTGCGGCGCGAAGCCGATCGGCGTCTTCGTCAGGCTGGGTGGGACCGCTGGCGCAGCAGGAACCTTGCGACGGGATGCGCGATCCCTCGCGAACTGCATTACATGGCGATGCAGATCACCTATGTCGCCGAGGCGCTGGCGCGCCTTGCGACGATACCGGATGATTTTCGGTCGGATACCTATTGGCCGCAATTCACGTTCTGATCGCGCCGGTGCTTAGAAGAGTGCCAGGACGACGTGAACGACGTAGAGAATGCCGGAAAGCGAAACAATGGTCGCTAACGCCGCGAAGGCGTCGGAAGTGTTGAGCTTCATGCCGATTATCGCCGTCATGGCGATCCTTCTGATAAGGTCGAGACGGCAACATCGCCGTCATGCGCATGAGTAAGGGAGTGGCCCTAACGAATCGCTTAACGGGGATTGTGAATATTCGGTTAAAGTAACGATTTGGGTCGCTTTGCGGTTTGCTCAGCCGAGCATTCTCGCCTCGATGCTGGCCAGCACGAAGGTTTCGCGCACCTTGTCGAGCGGGATCTGGTGACGAAGGAAGTCGGCGCATTCCTTCAGCGCCTTCATATAGTAGACGCCTTCGCGTACGGGCCAGCGCCAGTTCAGATAGTCAAGTGCCTCCTGCGGCCCTCTGATCGTCTCCGGAAAACCGTATCCCACCCGCACGCGGACCGGCTCACTCCATTCGGTCCGGACCGCCATGTCTGTATCCGTCATAACCCACACCTTCATTCGCGGCGCAAAAAACGAACGAGGGCGCCAGTGGTTCCTTCCGTTCGCAAAAAAAAAGCCAGCGGTAGATAGGAGGACCTGCAGTCGGGATATTGGATGAAACACGCCCGAAGCTTGTGCCGGCTATAAGCGGGGCTGGCGCTCGTCGAAGGGAGCAGGGCTCGCCACGCGTTTCTTTCGCCGAGATTCCGGCCAATTTGGCAAGTGATCAATTCTGCGATACTGCCCGCAAAGGTGGTGGTGTCGAGTGGTGCAGGCGTCTATATAGGGCAGCCAGAGCGAGGTGGAGAGCCAATTGACAAATCCCAGGCATATTGAGGAACAGATGGAGGATCAGCTAGACAAGCTGAAGTTCACCATCAATCGATATGAGGATGCCATGAAGTGGGCGCCGCGGATACACCGGATGCAGGGCTTCGTCGTTGGTATGGCGGTAGCAACGCTGCTCTGGTATTTTCTGCCCTGACGATCGCCGTCGCCCGATGGATCGTGCTGCCGGCGGCCGGAAAATCATCGCGGTGCCGGCGCGCCGTCTACCGTACAGGGCCGGGCATTGCGCCCGCCAGCCATCCCGGGTCTTCCGGAGAGGAATAATCCATGTTTGAAACGGCTGTGATCGAGACTGGTGACAAGGTCGCCTTCTATCGAGAACTGGCGGCGCAGCTTGAAGGCCTGCTGCATGGCGAACGGAACATGATCGCCAATGCCGCAAATACTTCCGCGCTGATCTATCACACGCTGCCGGATCTGAACTGGGCCGGCTTTTATCTGCTGGATGGCGAGAGGGAACTGGTCCTCGGTCCGTTCCAGGGCAAACCGGCCTGCGTGCGTATCCCTGTAGGGCGCGGTGTCTGCGGCACGTCCGTCGAACGCAATGCGTCGATTCTCGTCGAGGATGTGCACGCGTTTCCCGGCCACATCGCCTGCGATGCGGCATCGCGCTCGGAACTCGTCGTCCCGGTTCGCGACGGCGACAAGGTCATCGGGGTCATTGATCTCGACAGCCCCATTCCAGGGCGTTTCGACGAAGAGGACAAGGCCGGGATAGAGAAGCTGGCGCAGATTTTCACCGCCGCCAGCGATCTCTGAAGCCGTCCATAGCACAAAACGAAAGGCCCGCATTCGCATGCGGGCCTTTCGTTCGAGGATGGGGCCGCTCTGCCGGCCGGCGCGAGTTCAGGCCACTCCGTCGACAAGCAGATATTTCTCGCCGCGCGAGCAGATTTCGATCCGCGCATCCACCTTGTAGACGTCGCGCAGCATCGCCGGCGTGATGACTTCGGTCGTGCGGCCGCTGACCGCCATCGTGCCGTTGGCGATGACGATGGTATTGTGGCAGTATCGCAGGGCATGATTGAGGTCGTGCAGGGCGATCAGCACGACCATTCCCGTCCGCCGGGCTAGGCTGCCGACGAATGCCAGCACCTCGATCTGTCGATGCAGGTCGAGCGCCGAGGTCGGCTCGTCCATAAGCAGTACGTCGGGTTTGCGCACCAGTGCCTGCGCCAGCGATACCAGCTGGCGCTGACCGCCCGACAGTTCCCCGAGCCCGCGAAAGGCCAGGTCCTCGATGCGCAGCGCCTTCAGGATTTCGTCGATCTCGTCGAGTTCGTCATCCTGCACCCGCCAGCCGCCACCCTGCTTGGCCGACAGCAATACCGATTCGTAGACCGTCAGAACGGCATTGGCGCCCGTATCCTGCGGCATATAGCAGATCGCGCGGCTGCCTCGCTCGCTGTCGGAGAGCTGTACGAGGCCGGGGCCGGAGATGAGCGAGGCGATGCGTTTGAACAGCGTCGACTTGCCCGCGGCATTGGGCCCGATGACGGCGGTCATGCTGCCGCTTTCGAGCGTGTCGATGCCGATCTTCGACAACACGGTGACGCGGCCGTAATTGGCGCCGACGTCCTGAAGTGCGAGTGCTACCACGAGCGTCTCCTGTTTCCGAAGATGAGCGCGAAGAAGAAGGGCACGCCGACGAGCGCGGTAATGACGCCGATCGGCAGGATTGCACCGGGAATGATCACCTTGCTGACCACGGAGGTGGCCGAAAGAAGCAACGCGCCGCAGATCACCGAGCCCGGCAGGAAGAAACGCTGATCCTCGCCGACGACCATGCGGGCGATATGCGGTCCGACGAGGCCCACGAAGCCGATCGTGCCGACGAAGGAAACCGGGATGGCGGCGAGCAGGCTGACGATCAGCATGGTCTGCAGGCGCAGGCTGCGGACGTTGACGCCCATGCTCGCGGCCTTGTCGTCGCCGAGCCGAAGCGCCGTCAGCGCCCAGGCCTGACGCATGAACAGCGGAACCGTGACCACCAGAACCGCAGCGGTGACGTAGACCTTCGCCCAGGTCGCCTTGGTCAGGCTGCCCATGGTCCAGAACACGACGGCGGCGAGCGCCTGTTCGGAGGCCAGATATTCGAGCAGCGAGAGCGCCGCGTTGAAGGTGAAGACCAGCGCGATACCGAGCAGCACGATGGTCTCGACACTGACGCCGCGCATGGTCGAAGCGAAGTAGATGAACAGCGAAGCCGCCATCGCCATCAGGAAGGCGTTGATCGGCACCATATAATGCACCGCGGCAGGGAAAATGGCGACGCCGGCGACGAGCGCCAGGGCTGCGCCGAAGCTGGCAGCGGCGGAAATGCCTAGAGTAAACGGGCTGGCGAGCGGGTTGGCGAGGATCGTCTGCATCTGTGCGCCGGCGACCGAGAGGGCCGCGCCTACCGTGACCGCCATCAGGGCGATCGGCATGCGGATGTCCCAGATCACGACGCGCAGCTGGTTGCTGGCGGTATCCGGAGAAAAGATCGCCTGCAATACCTGCGACAGGGTGTAGTTGGCCGGCCCGAGCGCCATGTCGGCCGCGACGCTGATGGCTAGGGCCAGGGTCAGCAGTGCGAGAATGACGATGCGCCGGAAGGCGAGAGCGCGATAGCGCTCCCGCCCGGCAGGACCGGATGTCGGAGTGGTGGATGGAACTGCCACGCTGGCCATCGGCTCATTCGTCCTTCAGGGAGACGAAGAAGCCCTGCTTGTATTCCAGAGGCAGGAAGCGTGCATGCAGTTCTTTGAAGGTCGCTTCCGGGTCGAGATCCTTGAAGAGTTCCGGATGCAGCCACTTCGCGATCTCCTGGATCGCGACGAACTGGTACGGATTGTTGTAGAACTGGTGCCAGATGGCATGCACCTGCTTGTCGGCAACCGCCTGGACGCCGGTAAAGGCCGGGCGTTTGGTCAGTGCTTCGAGCTTGCTGCGGGCCTCCTTGAGGTCTGCGCCGTAACCGACGCCGACCCAGGCGCCACCGGGAACGAAGGCTTCCCACATGCCGCCGGTGACGATGATCTGGTCGGGATTGGACGCAATGATCTGCTCGGGATTGACGGTGCCGAACGTGCCGGGAATGATGCCCTTGGCGAGGTTGGTGCCGCCGGCGATCTCGACCATCTTGCCGAAATTCTCGTTGCCGAAGGACATGCAGCAATCATCCGAATAACCGCCGGCGCGTTCGACGAAGACTACCGGTGCCTTCGGTTTTTCGGCCGCGAGCTTGTCGGTGACGACCTTGATGGCATCGGCACGGAACTTGATGAAATCCTCGGCGACCTGTTCCTTGCCCATCAGCTTGCCCATCAGGCGCATGCTCGGCTCGGTGTTTTCCATCGGCTTCTCGCGGAAATCGACATAGACGAGCGGGATGCCGACGGCGCCGAGCTTTTCGATGTAGCCGGCCTCTTCGGTCGCCGTCTTGGCATCGACATTCATCAGGATCACGTCCGGTTTCAGCGCCACGGCCTGTTCGATGTTGAACGTGCCTTCCTTCATGCCGCCGAAAGTCGGGAGCTTGGCGATTTCGGGATATTTGGCGAGATAGGCCTGGTAGGTTTCCGGGTCGGCCTTCGGCAGATCGTCGCGCCAGCCGACGACGTGCTGGAAGGGGTTCTCCTTGTCGAGCGCCGCGAGGAAGTAAATCTGGCGGCCTTCGCCGAGAATGACGTTCTTGACCGGTACCTCGATCTGGACGTCACGGCCGGTAACGTCCTTCAGCGTCACTTCTTCGGCCGATGCAGGCCATGCAACTGTGAAAAGAAGGGTGACCGAAAGGCCGGCGGCCTTGATATTGCGGAACATGGATGTTCTCTCCCGTGGAAACCGAGCGGGCTCTATTCTTTTATGACTGGAAGCGTCAAGTTTTATCTTTTAGAGCAATTCTCGACTGATCGCAGCCCCTGCAAGTGAAGACGGCAATGACTGATACATACGGCAAGAACTACAATCTTCGCGACGAGATCAAGACCTACTGGTCGGTCCGCGCGGCGACCTTCGATCTGTCGCCCGGACACGAGATATTTTCGGAGCCTGAACGAGCCGCCTGGCGCGCCCTGATAGAGAGGCATCTCGGCGCGGGTAACGGCCGCAGCGCGCTCGATCTTGCGAGCGGTACCGCCGTTGTCTCCCACCTGATGGACGATGCGGGATTCCGCGTCACCGGTCTCGACTGGTCCGAAGCGATGCTGGAACGGGCACGCGCCAAGGCCAGCCAGCGGGGGCGCGCCATCACCTTCCGCATGGCGGATGCGGAAAACACGATGGAACCGGACGGTGCCTACGACGTGGTCGTCACCCGCCATCTGGTCTGGACGCTCGTCGACCCGGCTTCATGCTTTCGGGAATGGATGCGCGTGCTGAAGCCGGGCGGCAGGCTGCTCATCGTCGATGGCGATTTCGTCAATGTCGGACCGGGCGAGCGGATGGTCAAACGGCTGGCCGCGTTTCTGGAGCGTTGCGGGATGCTGAAAGCGGATCCGATGCATGCGCCGCCGGAACTCGCCGGCAAGCACGAGGAAATCCTGCGTCAGGTCCATTTTTCGAAAGGCGCACGGGCCGGCGATGTGGCCGCGCTGCTGGCGAGCACGGGCTTTGTAAACGTCGTCGTCGATACCGACCTTAGCCGCATCCATAAGGCGCAGGCGGCCAACTGGAACATTCTCAAGGCGCTGGCGCGCGGACTGCAGCATCGCTACGCCATCTGCGCGGAAAAACCACGCTGACGAGGTTTGCCCTGGCTGCCCGGTGCTGCCGGCGCGACGGCGCCGGTACGAGGTCCGGACATGCCGGGATGTGGAACCGATTTGGAAGCGGACGCAACCTGGCTCAGGGAATGTGCCTGAGCCAGTCTTCGGTGGCGAATTTTTCCTTCGCCAGCTTTTCTGCCGCCGCATATTCCTCGTCGGAAATGCTGCCGGCCGTCCCCCCGTTCAGCGATATGAAGGTCTCCTTCATGCGACGGATGATTTCCTCGCGCGCCAGACCGGTTTGGCTGCGCAGCGGATCGACACGCTTGACAGCGCTTGCGGTGCCCTTGTCGCTCAGCTTCTCCCGGCCGATGCGCAGCACCTGGACCATTTTCTCGGCATCCATGTCGTAGGCCATGGTGACGTGATGGAGCACGGCGCCCGACGAGAAGCGCTTCTGCGCCGCGCCGCCGATCTTGCCCTTTGAACTCGATATGTCGTTGAGCGGCTTGTAGACCGCATCGATGCCGAGCGCGTTCAGTGCCTTCAGCACCCAGTCGTCGAGGAATGCATAGGAATCGGCGAAGCTCATGTCGCGGACGAGATCGGTCGGTGCATACAGCGAATAGGTGACGGCGCTGCCGGGCTCGACGAACATCGCCCCGCCACCGGTAACCCGCCGCACCGTCTCGATGCCGAAACGCTTCGCTGCGTCCAGATCCACCTCGTTGCGCAGCGACTGGAAGCCGCCGATGATGATGGCCGGGCGTTCCCATTCCCAGAAGCGCAGGCAGGGACCGCGCCTTCCGGCGGCGACTTCCCTGGCCAGGATTTCGTCGAGTGCAAGATGCATGGTGGGCGTGAGGGCGGGCGTTTCAATGATCTGCCATTCGTAGTCGCGCCACGTGCCGGTGACCCCGAGTGCGCGGCGTACGGCGATCGCCACGGCTTCCGGACTGAAGCCGATCAGTTCCGCGCCGATCCGCAGGCGGCCGCGCAGAGCTGCGGTAATCTCTTCGACCGAAGCCGATATCGGCAGGCCTTCCAGTGCCGCGCAGATATCCTCCAGGGCTTCGGCCGGTTCGAGGAAAAAGTCTCCCGAAACCTGTACCCCGCTGAGGCGGCCGTCGAGGGTCTCGAAATCGACGACCACGAGCTTGCCGGCCTGAACCTTGTATTCACCGTGCATTGTCCTGCATCCTGTTCAAAATGGCTTTGCCGGCCCGTCAGGGGAACGAGACCATCTCGCCGTAGAGAGACCGCAGTTTCTCCTTCACCGCGACCGAACCGCGATAGATGTCGACGAACCGCCGCAGCCGCGCGTCCTCGCGCATGTCCGGGCGCGTGACGAACTGGAAGGCGTAGATCGGTTCGTTCTCGAAGATCAGACCGGAAGAGGCGTCGAGACCGGCGAGCTTGGCGAATGTCGGGTAGGTTGCCGCCGCATCGACGTCATCCAGCACGCGGGCGATCTGCGGGCCGTCGAGCTGCACGATGCGCAGCGGCTTGCGCCAGACGGTGACGTCTTCGAGTGTCGCCCGATGGCCGACGCCGGGTTTCAGCTCGATCAGGCCGGCCTTTTCGAGCAGCAGCAGCGAGCGCGCTGTGTTGACCGCGTCGCCGGAAAAGGCGATCTGCGCATTGGCGGGAAGCGCGTCGAGCGTCCCGTACTTTTTCGAATAGAGGCCGAACGGTGTGGCGAAGGCCGGCGCGATGGCGACGAGATCGTTTCCGGTATTGGCATTGGAGAATTCGAGGAACGGGATATGCTGGAAGAGGTTGGCGTCGACCTCCTTGTCGGCTACCGCCATGTTCGGCGTGTTCCAGTCGCTGAATTCGATGAGCTCGACCTTCAGCCCCTCGGCCTCGGCTTCCGCCGCGGCGATCTCCGCCGCCTGGTTGGAGATGCTGGTGGCGAGCGCGATACGTAGCACCGGTTGCTCCTGTGCGCAGACCGGCAGAGTGAGCGACAATATCGCAAACAGGATCCCGACCGTCGCGGCGATCGGCCGTAAACGCCCGACAGGCCGAGGCGAGGGGACACCCCGCTTCGCTGTTGCGCGAAAGTCCGGTCTCTTCCCTGCGGTATTGGTCATGGATGATCCGATCGAAGGCGCGTCGCCGGCGCGCGTGGGTGACAGTAGAGGCTTGCGGCAGATCGCTTACCGCAACTCTAAAGCCAACTGCAACAATCAAGTTTTGGGGGGCGCCGCAGGTCTTCCGGGCGTCCGCACCTGCGGAAGCTCAGAACTTGCCTCTCCTGCCGGCATAGGTCTTCGGAGGCGGCAGTTCCTCATGCACTTTCGCCAGCGCCTCCAGCCACGACGCAAGTCCCTCCGGAACCTCTTCGTTGCCAGCTTCGAGCGCTTCGATCCACGAAAGCTCGCATTGCAGGGCCGATGCGATGTTGAGCGGCGTCCAGCGGATGACGCGCAGGCACTCGTTGAAACGGTTAGGGGTCATCGCAGCACCCCTCCAGCCATCTTGAACTCGTAACGCCCGACGGAGCGTCTTGCACCTTTGTCAGTTTCAGCGAACATCCGCATCCTCCCTGGTGACCGCAAGCTGCCAGAGCAGGCGGCCCGTTGCAATCCATGAGAGGTGGTTTTGCCGGGAGGCACGTCCAGCACATTTCCGTGTATCCCGAGCGGCACGTGATCGACGGGAGATGCTGCCGGCGCATCATGTGCCGGCTGTCTTATGTCGCGATCTCATCGGAAGTTTTGGAGGCCTCGCCCGGAATTGAACCGGGGTACAAGGATTTGCAGTCCTCTGCGTCACCACTCCGCCACGAGGCCATCCGTGCAATAACTTGCGGGGTGTGCCGGGCGTTTAGAACGAATCGAATTCCGGCGCAAGCACCTTCACCTCCTCTCCGCCGATTTTTCTCCTCATTCGTCTTTCACAAAAAATTCGCAGAGATGTCCAAGCTCGGCCCGAATGCCATGGTTAATTTTTAACTTCTTGACGCCACGCTGGAACCAAAGGGTGCCCAGGGCACTTTTTAGGACACTCAAGCCCGTGAATGGAGGAACGGCCCGTGCTCACCAAGTTCGTCAACGCCCTTCGCCCGTCTGTCGCCGAAACGGAAGGAACGGGAACCTATCCTGACGGCCTCTATGCCAACTCTCTGATTCGTCAGGGTCAGATGGACGTGACGGGCAGTCTGCGCGCCTCCTACGGCCAGGATTATCTCGTCGCCAAGAAGCTGGCCGAGCTTCCGCGCATCCATTCCTGAGAAGCCTGCCATCCCGGCTTACCCATAGGGCAGGGGCCGTATTTCGGCAGGCTGGCTTTGTGTTCTCGGCCTCTCCCCTTGATCCCGTGCCGGACATCCGGCCCATGGTTTTTTTCGTCACTGATCGCCGCTGTCTTGAAACCGCCGACGCTCGCCAGTAATACGGGCGAAATGACCAGCCAGGATTTGAGGCGCAGACAATGATAGATTTCGAGGCAGCCCGGATTAAGATGGTGGAAAACCAGATCCGGACGACGGACGTAACGTCGCATTCCGTGCTTCAGGCTTTCCTCGCGACCGCGCGTGAGGATTTCGTCCCGCAAAAGTCCCGGCCGCTCGCTTATATCGACACCGATATCGAACTTGCTCCGGGCCGTTACCTGATGGAAGCATCGCCCCTGGCGAAGCTGATGCAGATGGCTGCCATCACCAAGGACGATCTGGTGCTCGAGATCGGTACCGGCACCGGCTACGTGGCAGCCCTGCTTTCCCGGGTCGCTGGCGAGGTCGTCTCGCTCGAAAGCGATGCTGCCTTGGCCGCGGAGGCGCAGCAGAACCTCGCCGCCGCAGGCTGTCCGAATGTCAGGCTCGTTTCCGGCGAACTCGAGAAGGGACATGCTTCCGAGGCGCCCTACAGCCTGATCTTCGTCAGCGGCGCGATAGAGGAAGTACCTGCGGCGCTGCTCGACCAGCTGGCTGAAGGCGGACGCCTCGTCGCGGTCGTCGGATACGGCAATGCCGCCGAGGCGAAGCTCCTGCTTCGCGAGCAGGGCGCGATATCGGAAAGCTCGCGCTTCAATCTGTCGGTGAAGCCGTTGCCTGGCTTCCGCAAGGCACGCGACTTCGTATTCTGAGGCTTGTCTGCCGATTGTCGTGAAAAGGGGGGCGCATTGCCCCTTTTTTGATTCCGCCTGTGGCGTTGCGGACTCACAGCTGCGCAAAATCTGTGTATCGCGTCTTTTGCCCGACCGCCCGTCATTGTGTCTGGGTGCCGAGCCCCTAAACTGAAGACGTTCCGACTCTGTGTGGTGGAGTCGGCGGCACTCGGCAACTGCGAGGACGGAAATGGCTCAGCCAAATGTAGCGCGTGAACCCTCCATGGAGGAAATATTGGCTTCGATACGCCGGATCATCGAGAGCAACGATCCGGTCACGGACGCTGCCGGTCTGCGCGCGGTGCCCGATGCCTACGCCTATGAGGATGAGAGCATCGACGGCGACGATGCCGGATTTGCCCCCGAACTTGCCGCAAATGATCCCGGGATGCCGGTACAGCCCGAGCGCCGGCCGATGCCCGAGCCGGTCGCGGCGATTTCCGCCGCCGGACCGGAACGCTCGCTGTCGCTTGCCGATGTCGCCGCACGGGTAAGAGCCGCGTCGGCGCGCCACCAGGAACTGGCATCCATGCGTCCCGTTCCCCGCGAGGAGGAACCTGTGGCTGAGCGTCACGAGCCCGTGGTTGCCGCTCGGGAGCCCGTCATGCCGCTGGTTTCGCCGCAGGAAAGCTTCCAGGCCTCGGCAGATGTGGAGCAGCCCGCAGCCGTCGAGCCCATGCCGGTTCCGGAACTGCCGGTCCCGGAACTGCGTCCGGCGCTGGAACGCCCGGCCGAGGCGTCGCGCGCGGGTGTGCCGGACTATTCATCCGTTTCCATGGATGAAAGGCAGGCAGAAACCGAGACCCCGCGGCTGCCGGTCCACATGGAGGCCATGAGCAGTCTTCTTTCGGAGGCCGCCGGTGCGCAGGTGGCGAAATCCTTCGGCGAACTTGCCGACGTGTTCGATGGCCTCGAGCGCCGCTCCGTCGAGGATATGGCGCAGGACATGCTCCGGCCGATGCTGCAGGAATGGCTCGACGACAACCTGCCGACGCTGGTCGAACGCCTCGTGCGCGAGGAAATCGAGCGGGTGGCCCGCGGTCCGCGTCGGTAGTCGCCGTCCGTCGCCTTCCGGCGTCGTTCGAAATGGCCGCTCCGGCGACGGGGCGGCTTTTTTATTGACTTCCGCCGCCCCACCTCTTTAACAACCCACAATCTCTTTCAGACAAGAAAAACGGGTCAGGAAATGCTCGAAAAGACCTACGATTCCGCCGCCGTCGAACCGAAGATCGCCAAGGCCTGGGACGATGCCGATGCCTTCCGCGCCGGCGCCAACGCAAAGCCGGGCGAGGAAAGCTTCACCATCGTCATCCCGCCGCCGAACGTTACCGGTTCGCTGCATATGGGCCACGCGCTCAACAATACGCTGCAGGACATCATGGTCCGTTTCGAGCGGATGCGCGGCAAGGACGTGTTGTGGCAGCCGGGCATGGACCACGCGGGCATTGCCACCCAGATGGTCGTCGAGCGCCAGTTGGCGGAGCGTCAGCTTCCCGGCCGCCGCGCCATGGGCCGCGAAGCCTTCGTCGACAAGGTTTGGGAAGGGAAGGCCGAATCCGGCGGTCTCATCTTCAACCAGCTGAAGCGCCTCGGCGCCTCCTGTGATTGGTCGCGCGAGCGCTTCACCATGGACGAAGGCCTGTCCAAGGCGGTGCTCGAAGTCTTTGTCACGCTCTACAAGCAGGGGCTGATCTATCGCGGCAAGCGCCTGGTCAACTGGGATCCGAAGTTCGAGACGGCTATTTCGGACATGGAGGTCGAATCCCGGGAAGTCGACGGCCATCTGTGGCATTTCAAGTACCCGCTGGCCGGCGGCGAAACCTATACCTATGTCGAGAAGGATGCGGACGGCAATATCGTCCTGTCCGAGGAGCGCAATTACATTTCGATTGCGACGACCCGTCCGGAAACCATGCTGGGCGACGGCGCGGTCGCCGTTCATCCTTCCGACGAGCGTTACGCGCCGATCGTCGGCAAGCTCTGCGAAATCCCGGTCGGGCCGAAGGAGCATCGCCGCCTGATCCCGATCATCGCCGACGAATATCCTGAGCCGGATTTCGGCTCCGGCGCGGTCAAGATCACCGGCGCGCACGACTTCAACGACTATCAGGTCGCGAAACGCAACGATATTCCGCTCTATCGCCTGATGGATACCAGGGCTGCGATGCGCGACGACGGTGAGCCCTATGCGGACTGTGCCGCCAGGGCACTCGCAATCACAAGGTCCGGCAAACTGCCGAGCGAAAACGATGTCGACGAGATCAATCTCGTCCCGGAGGAATATCGCGGCCTCGACCGAATGGTCGCCCGTGCGAAGATCATCGAGGCGATCAATGCCGAGGGACTTGCGGTCACCATCAAGGATGGGGAAGGCAACGATATTCCCTATGTCGAGAACAAGAAGATCATGCAGCCCTTCGGCGACCGCTCCGGTGTCGTCATCGAGCCGATGCTGACCGACCAGTGGTTCGTCGACAACAAGGCGCTGGCAGGTCCGGCGCTCGATGCCGTACGCGATGGCCGGACAAATTTCGTTCCGAAGAACTGGGAAAAGACCTATTTCAACTGGCTGGAGAACATCGAGCCCTGGTGCATCTCGCGCCAGCTCTGGTGGGGCCACCAGATTCCGGCCTGGTACGGACCAGATGGTCAGTGCTTCGTCGAAAAGAGCGAGGAGACTGCGCTGGACGCCGCTGTCCAGCATTATCTCGCCCACGAAGGTCCGTGGAAGGCCTGGGTTCAGGAAAAGCTCGAAAACTTCCAGCCGGGCGAGATCCTGACCCGCGACGAGGACGTTCTCGACACCTGGTTCTCCTCCGCGCTCTGGCCGTTCTCGACACTCGGCTGGCCGGACAGGACACCGGAACTCGACCGCTACTACCCGACCAGCGTCCTGGTGACGGGCTTCGACATCATTCCGTTCTGGGTTGTACGGATGATGCAGATGGGTCTGCATTTCATGAAGGATGAGGAAGGCAACGGCGTCGCGCCGTTCCACACCATCTACATTCATGCGCTGGTTCGCGACAAGAACGGCAACAAGATGTCGAAGTCCAAGGGCAACGTCATCGATCCGCTCGACCTGATCGACGAATACGGTGCCGACGCGCTGCGCTTCACGCTTGCCATCATGGCGGCACAGGGCAGGGATGTGAAGCTCGACCCGGCCCGCATCGCCGGTTACCGCAATTTCGGCACCAAGCTCTGGAACGCCACGCGCTTCGGCGAGATGAACGGCGTGAAGCGCGATGCGACCTTCAATCCGGAAGACGCCAAGCTGACGGTCAGCCGCTGGATACTTACCGAACTGTCGAGGACGACGAAGGAGGTGACGGCGGCGATCGAGACCCAGCGCTTCAACGAGGCGGCCGGAGCGCTTTATCGTTTTGTCTGGAATCAGGTCTGCGACTGGTATCTCGAACTCCTGAAGCCGATCTTCATGGGCGAGGACGAGGAGGCAAAGGCGGAGGCCCAGGCCTGCATGGCCTATGTTCTCGAGGAAGCCTACAGGCTGCTCCATCCGTTCATGCCGTTCATGACGGAAGAACTGTGGGCCCACACGGCCGAGCGCGACGGGCTGCTCGCCCATGCCGATTGGCCGGTTTCCGACTTCGCCGACGACGGCGCCGCCGACGAGATCAACTGGCTGATCGACCTCGTGTCCGGCCTGCGTTCCGCCCGTGCCGAGATGAACGTCCCGCCGTCGGCGACCGCGCCGCTGATCGTCGTCGGCGCCAACGAGGTGACCGCGTTCCGCATGCGCCGCCATGAGGCCGCGATACGCCGCCTGGCGCGTGTCGACAGCATAGAGCCGGCAGATACGGCGCCGAAGGGTGCGGCACAGATCGTCGTCGGGGAGGCCACCGTCTGCCTGCCGCTCGGCAACCTGATCGATTTCGCGGCGGAAAAGGCCCGAATCGAAAAGGCCGTCGCCAAGGTGGAGCAGGAGATGGAGCGGCTGAACAAGAAGCTGTCGAACGAGAGGTTCGTGGCGAATGCCGATCCGGAGGTCGTTGCCGCGGACCGAGAGCGTTTCGCGGAACTGGAGATCCAGCAGGCCAACCTGAAGACTGCTCTGACGCGACTATCCGAAGCGGGCTGATACGCCGCCGGAATCAAACTCCGAGATGCCGCATCCGGCAACGGGTGCGGCATTTTTCGTGCCCGCCACGCGTGGCGCCCCCATTGTGCAAGCGCAAAAAGAACGAGAAACCCGTTCTGTTGCGCATTTGCCACATCCGCCTACTCCTAAAAGATAAATTTCTATATCCTGATGTGATCTTCCTGGGTGGCAGGTAATTTCATCCGGTGTCGGCCGATTCTGTCCCTTTTGTTGATGGGCTTACGTAAATTTCGAACGATTGTGCACTGCAATCGCTCCGACAGCCGAAAGTTGTTCTTTAGGGTGAACCATCTACAGTGGGCCGGTAATTTACCGGGAGTGGGAGATAAAATGGTAGGACACATCATGTCGCGCGGGATCCTGGCTGTGGCGGCCATCGGGATCTTCCAGGCGCCGGCGCTGGCTGGCGGCCTCGAGAGAGGTGGATACAACATCGATCTTCTGTTCGATACGTCGCGATTTGCCGCAGAGGCGACTGCCACCTTCGTCATGCCACAGCGCAAGCTGAAGAATGTTCAGGACACGATTACCGGTCCGGACGGCAATCTCGGTACGACATACGGCTACAAGACCACGGCCGACGACAGCGAGAACTACTGGTCGCCGCGCCTCGGCTTCAAGGTCGGTCTGACGGATTATGCCGACTGCATGATCGACTATTCTCAGCCCTACGGCGCCCATACCAAACCCGGTTCCCGCTGGGCAGGCGCAAACGACAATATCGAGACCAAGGTCAACAGCGACAACTATGCCCTGACCTGTTCCTACCGCTTCGATGTCGGTCCGGGCCAGTTGCGCGTCATCGGTGGCGCGAGCTATCTCGATATGGACGGCTTCAAGGAGCGTTTGCTGGTGGCGCCGGAAGCGCTTGCCCTGGGCGGTCTCCCGGGCAACGGCATCGGCCGTCTCGATCTGGAAGGCGATGGTTGGGGCTGGCGCGCCGGCATGGCCTACGAAATTCCCGAATACGCCTTCCGTGCGAGCCTGATGTACTACAGCCAGGTCAAGCTCAATGATGTGACGGGAACCGTCGATCTCACGCAGGTGCCGATCGGCAACCCGCTTGCCGGCACGGTCGTCCCGGTCGAGGGTTCGGCGAACATGCCCGACGCCCTCGAACTCAAGGTACAGTCCGGTATCGCCCAGGACTGGTTGGCCTTCGGTTCGGTCAAATGGACCGACTGGAGCCAGCTGCAGCGCATTTCCTTCTACAACAGCGGCGTCGAGATCACCTCTCTGGATCTCGGCTATCGTGATGGCTGGACGATCACCGGCGGTATCGGCCACAAGTTCAACGATCAGTGGAGCGGCGCCGTCAGCGTCACCTGGGATCGCGGGACCTCGCAGGAATTCGGCACTCAGACCGATACCTGGCTGTTCAGCGCCGGTGTCGCCTACGCTCCGACCGAGAATGTCGAAATCCGCCTCGGCGGCGTGCTCGGCGTCCTGACGGGCGGTTCGTCCGGCGCAACGGTCATCGATGGCGTGCCGGTCGGCGACGAGGCAAGCTACGAATTCGATGACGATCTCGTGGCGGCGCTCTCGACTTCCCTCAAGGTCCGTTTCTGACAACTCATGTCCACATAACAAAAGCCCGGTCGCGACCGGGCTTTTGTTTGCCGCGTCGGCTTTCGGCCCTCGCGATCTTGTGACGATTTCGCAACACTTTTTTGTGACGATCGCCACGCGCCGGGGGAGAGGGATTTCTGTCCATTTCCCGCCACAAACGAAGCGCAGCGATAGATAAGTAAAAAGCGCGGCCTGCGGGGGCTGGACGTGCGTGTTGGAGTATCATGGGCGGGTTTTTTGAAGATAAACGGGCCTTTGGTGGCGCTGGAAAGTGGAAATGGCTTCCTCTTTCCCGTGGTCCGGAAGCTTTGTCGCGGGGTCCTAGTCTTGCCGAAAATGGCGTCTACAGTTTCTCTCGCCTGTTGGGAGGCGGGATGTCCGGATCGTTCGGTCCGGATCTTCTTTCTGTGAGACCGAAAAAGCACGCCGCTGGCCAAGGCCGCGTGGACGTGCGGCGGGTTGGAAGAAACTGAACCATGTGGAAGTCTAGCACCGGATCCATGAGAGTATTGCTTCTTGGAATGTCGCTGGCGGCGCTGTGCGCCGGGTCTGCCTTTGGCTTTGACATCAAGGCGGGCGTGACGAAGGAATCGGGCCCCTTCGATCTCTTCAAGTTCGGCTTCAAGGCCTACAAGAACGGCCAGAAGGAAGATGCGGTCGAGGCTTATCGCTACGCCGCCGAAAAAGGCCACACCGGCTCGCGCTGGGCGCTGGCCAACATGTATGCCTATGGCGACGGTGTCACCAAGGACGATTACGCCGCCTTCAAGATCTATAACGAGATCGCTGCGCAGGGGATCGAGCCCGGTTCGGAAGATACGGGCTTCTTCGTCAACGCGCTTCTGTCGCTCGCGAGCTATTACAGCCACGGCATCCCCGGGAGCCCCGTGAAGCCCGACCTCTACCAGGCCCGCCAGATCTATTTCCAAGTCGCCTCGACTTTCGGCGTGGCAGAAGCCCAGTTCCAGCTCGCCAAGATGATGTTGTCGGGCGACGGTGGCGGCGCCAATATCCAGCAGGCCAAGAAATGGCTGAACCAGGCCCGCAAGAGCGGGCATCCCGGCGCGATGGCCGTGTTCGGCAACATTCTCTTCCAGGAGGGCCAGACCGTCCGCGGGCTTGCTTTCCTGACCGCGGCGCTCGACCGGTGTTCCGCCAAGGAGTGCAACTGGATGGAACAGCTTCAGGAACAAGCCTTCTCTGTCGCCAATGAAGAGGACCGCCGCGGCGCGGTCGCCCTTTCTCATCAGCTGACCGTCGACGACGACTGAAGTCGGGGAGGCGGCCATGACGGTGCGTCGTATCGTTGCGAATATCGCAGCCGACCGCCTCGATGCCGCGAGCGGTTTCTACGGCACTCTCTTCGATCTGGAGCTCGTGATGGATCACGGCTGGATCGCCACCTATGCGGCTCCGACCCGATCGGCGCCGCAGATCAGCATCGCCATCGAAGCCGGGTCGAATGCTCCCTTCGCCGATATCTCCATCGAGGTCGACAATTTCGACGAGGTTCTCGACCGCGTGGAGGCGGCGGGGCACAAGATCGTTTACGGCCCCGTAGTGGAGCCATGGGGCGTGCGCCGTTTCTTTCTGCGTGATCCTTTCGGGCGGATGATCAACGTGCTCGAACACGCGCCAACCATGTGACGCGGCCAATAGGCGCTTGACGCAGCCGGTAATTCAGGCGGCGAAATCGAAGATGCCCACGACGGGAACGTGGTCGGACGGTTTTTCCCATGCGCGCACGTGCTTTTCGATCGACATCGCCTTGAGCCTGTCTGCGGCTTCGGGCGAAAGCAGAAGGTGATCTATGCGGATGCCGTTGTTCTTCTGCCAGGCGCCGGCCTGATAGTCCCAGAACGAATAGAGCCGTGTCGCATCCGTCGTGGCGCGCATCGCGTCGATCAGCCCCAGGTTTTCAAGCCGTCTGAAGGCCTCCCGCGTCCGCGGCAGGAAAAGCGCATCGGTCGCCCATGCGGCCGGATCGAAACAGTCGTGCGGTTCCGGGATGACATTGTAGTCGCCGGCAAGGATCAGCGGCTCCTCTAGCGCGAGGCATGCGCTGGCATGGCGGCGGAGCCGCTCCATCCAGGCGAGCTTGTAGGGATATTTTACCGGATCGTCCGCCGGGTTGCCGTTCGGCAGGTAGATCGATGCGACGCGGATGACGCCGCCGCCGACCGAAAACACGCACTCGATATAGCGGGACTGCTCGTCCTTCGTGCCGTCGGCCGCCTCGCCGCCCGGAAGGCCGCGCATGACCTCGTCCGGCTTGCTTTTCGACAGGATCGCAACCCCGTTAAAGCCCTTCTGGCCGTGGGTTTCCACGTGGTAACCGAGCGATTCGATCTCCAGCCGGGGAAAACCGTCGTCGACGGATTTGATCTCCTGCAGGCATACGATGTCCGGTGCCGAATCGGTCAGCCACTGACGCAGGTTGTCGATACGTGCCTTGACGCCGTTGATGTTCCAGGTCGCGATCTTCATGCATCATCCACTTCGCTTGCCACCCGTCCCTTTTAACGGATAGCGCGCGTGATGAAAGCGGTATCAGATCGAAAAACTGGTACCGCAGCCGCAGCCGGCGACCGCATTCGGATTGTTGATCTGAAAGGATTGGCCGAGCAGGTTGTCGACGAAGTCGATCTCAGATCCCGCCATGTAGACCATGGAAAGATTGTCGATCAGCACTTTCGCATTGCCGTTGGCGATAACGATATCATCGGCTTCTGCCGCTTCCGCCAGATCGAACTTGTAGGAAAAGCCGGAACAGCCGCCGCCTTCCACGGATACGCGAAGTGCCTGTTTGCCGGCATCGGCGGCAACGATCTCCTCGATCCGCTTGGCTGCCGCATCGGACAGGGTTACGTTATCGGTCATGTCTTTCATCTCCTGCCGGGGTCAAGGTCCGGTGAAGTTCCGGCCAGTATTGTCCGGAGAGGGTTGTCACCGGCCTTACGCACGGTTTCACTATAGGTATGAAGACGTGAACGGCACGTCAATGGCCATGCGGGATCAATGCCGCTGCTCCGCCCGGACGGAGGGGCGCTTTCAGGTCGGGGCAAAAACGCAGGAGGTGGGGGCCGCCGGTCGACGACAACGTAAAGAATTTGAAAATGCTGGACATTTCCGTCGCCTTCACTCCAAGTATCCGCAGAATTGTGTGTCGGGCGGATCGGTCCGTCGGAGGCGCATGGTTGGAAAGCGACAGTCGGGGGCAGGCATGACGATCGATACAGGAACGCTCGGTTTCGGCGGTGGCGAGCGGGCGGTCTACGCATCGGACCCCTGGTCCTCCCGTGGCAGGATGTTTCCGGAAAAGAGCAGTCTTACGCGCTCCGAGTTCCAGCGCGACCGTGACCGCATCGTCCATACGACCGCCTTCCGTCGCCTCAAGCACAAGACCCAGGTCTTCATCAGTCCGGACGGCGATCATTATCGTACCCGCCTGACCCACACGATCGAGGTCGCGCAGATCGCCCGGGCACTGGCGCGTGCGCTGAAGCTGGACGAGGATCTCGCCGAAGGCGTGGCGCTCGTCCATGATTTCGGCCACACGCCGTTCGGCCATACCGGAGAGGATGCGCTCGACGAGGTTATGAAGCCGTATGGCGGCTTCGATCACAATGCCCAGTCCCTGCGCATCGTCACGAAACTGGAACGCCGCTACGCCGAATTCGATGGCCTGAACCTCACATGGGAAAGCCTGGAAGGGCTGGTCAAGCACAATGGTCCGCTGCTGACGTCGCGAGGCGAGGGCACGCAGGGGCCGGTACCGCAGCCGATCCGGGACTATTGCGAGATCCACGATCTGGAACTGGCGAGTTTCGCCAGTCTGGAGGCCCAGGTGGCGGCGATCTCCGACGACATCGCCTACAACACCCACGATATCGACGACGGTCTGCGGTCCGGGCTGCTGACCTTCGACATGCTCGAGGAAGTGCCGTTTCTCGCGGGGCTCATGAAGCAGGTGAGGGATCGCTATCCCGGCCTGGATCCGTCGCGCTTCGCCTATGAGGTGACACGCCGCCAGATCACCCACATGGTGGAGGACGTGATCGGCGTGGCCCAGACGAACCTTTCCGTGCTGCGGCCCGAAAGTGCGGCGGACGTGCGGCAGGCCGGCCGTGTGATCGCGACGTTTTCTCCCGAGATGGCCGATACCGACCGCATGATCAAGAAGCTGCTTTTCTCGCGCATCTATCGCCATCCCGAGATCATGCGTATTCGCGCCGGAGCGGCCCAGATCGTGACGGACCTCTTCTGGAAGTACATGAACGACCCGACGCTGATGCGCAGTCATTTCTGGGTGAACCACATTTCTGGCCTGGCGGAAAACGCCCGTGCACGCCACGTGGCCGATTATCTTGCCGGGATGACGGATACCTACGCGGTCAAGGCGCATGGCGAGTTGTTTGACCAGACTCCCGATTTGCGTTAGGGCCTCACCCCAATATCAACGGCTTTACGAGGGCTCGCGCTGCCTGCAGCGCGGATGAATGACATGAATCTGTTCGCCGACTTCGATCAAAGAATAAAGAACGCGCTTGAAACCATTGATATAATCAAGGAAAAGCGCAGCGAAGTCGATTTCGGCCGATTGACGGTCGAACCGCCGCGGGATCAGAGCCATGGCGATGTGGCAACCAATGCCGCGATGGTCCTGGCAAAGCCGCTGGGCACCAGCCCGCGGGCGCTCGCCGAACAGATTTCGTTCGCCCTCAGCGCAGATCCCGACGTCGGCGAGGTTTCCGTTGCAGGCCCCGGCTTCATCAATATCCGCCTCTCTACGGCCTACTGGCAGCGCCTGCTTGCATCGATGATCGTCGCCGGCACGGATTACGGCCGCTCGACCGTCGGGGCCGGAAGCAGGGCCAATGTCGAATACGTGTCGGCCAATCCGACCGGACCGATGCATGTCGGTCATTGCCGCGGCGCCGTGGTCGGTGACGCGCTCGCCAACCTGATGGCCTTTGCCGGTTACGATGTGACGAAGGAATATTACATCAACGATGCCGGCGGCCAGATCGATGTGCTGGCCCGTTCCGTTTTCCTGCGCTACCGGGAGGCGCTCGGCGAAAGCATAGGCGAGATTCCGGCGGGGCTCTATCCGGGTGACTATCTCGTGCCGGTGGGCCGGGAGTTGGCGGAAGAATTCGGCCCGCGCCTCCACAACATGCCCGAAGAGGAGTGGATGCCGATCGTCAAGGATCGTGCGATCACCGCGATGATGTCCTTGATCCGCGAGGATCTGGAGGCTCTCAACGTCCACCACGACGTCTTCTTTTCGGAGCGGACGCTGCATGCCAACGGCGCACAGCCGATCCGGGCCGCGATCAACGATCTGACCTTCAAGGGCCATGTCTACAAAGGCAAGCTTCCGCCGCCGAAGGGCCAGCTTCCGGAGGATTGGGAGGATCGCGAGCAGACTCTGTTCCGTTCGACCGAGGTCGGTGACGATATCGACCGTCCGCTCATCAAGTCCGATGGCAGCTACACCTATTTCGCCGCCGACGTCGCGTATTTCAAGGACAAGTACGACCGTCATTTCGATGAGATGATCTACATCCTCGGCGCAGATCACGGCGGCTACGTGAAGCGCCTGGAGGCGGTCGCGCGTGCGGTGTCGGACGGCAAGGCGAAGCTCACCGTTCTCCTCTGCCAACTCGTCAAGCTCTATCGCAATGGCGAGGTGGTGAAGATGGGCAAGCGTGCCGGCAACTTCGTCACCCTGCGCGACGTCGTCGACGAGGTCGGTCGCGATTCCGTTCGCTTCATGATGCTCTACCGGAAGAGTTCCGAGCCGCTCGACTTCGACTTCGCCAAGGTTACCGAGCAGTCGAAGGACAACCCGGTCTTCTACGTTCAGTATGCTCATGCCCGGTGCATGTCGGTCTTTCGTCAGGCAAAGGATGCTTTCCCGGACGTCGAAATCGATTCGCTCGATCTTGCTTCTACTGTTGCCGAGATCGTCGATCCGAACGAATTGCAGCTCGTCGCCAAGCTTGCCGAATACCCGCGAATCGTCGAGAGCGCTGCGCTTTCGCAGGAGCCGCATCGTATCGCATTTTACCTGTACGACCTGGCCAGCGCCTTCCATGCGCACTGGAATAAAGGTAAAGAACAACCTGAATTACGTTTTGTTAACGATAAAAACCGACAATTGAGCATTGCCAGACTTGGGCTGGTGCGTGCTGTAGCTTCCGTTTTGAGGTCTGGCCTCACCATTACGGGTACGGCGGCACCGGAGGAAATGCGCTAAAAACGCCCTCATTTGCCCACATTGCTCTGGCAGAGGCGTAGCAATGTAGGTGAGTGGACGAGGTAATGGCGGATAACAACCTTGCGCGTAGCCGGAATGATGTACCGGATATATTTGCCGATGGAGATCCGTTGGCTGAACTCGCACGTATCGTCGGTTACGAGGAGCGGGTAGTCGCAGCAAAACCCGATCCTCTGGTCGCTCCAGCCGCGAGGGCGGAGCGGCGCGAGCCTGCGTTCAACCTCGAAGACGAGCTTTTGCGCGAGTTCGAGCGTTACGATGCGCCGTCACCGAGCCTCGATCCGGCCGATGACCTGGGTGTTGCAGAGCCTCGGCAGCCGGAAGTCTCTTCCTTGCGCCAGGTCGCCCCGCTCGAACCCGTATTCGACGAGCCGCCTTTCTCCGGCGATCACGATGACCTGTCGCACGCTTTTCCCGATTCCCGGTCGACCGCAGCTCCGGTTTCGGCTCAATGGGCCGATGACACCGGTCTGCGTCATGCCGTCGAGGCCTTCGAAGCCGAGCCGTCTGATGTGGCCTACGACGATGGTTTCGATCCGGTCGTGGTCGAAGAGGTTGTCGCCGACGTAGCCGCGGACCTGCCGCAGCCTGAGGTGTCCGTCGCTCCGGCCGATCTCACCGACAGGCAAGTTGCTCCGCACGAAGCTGCGGCTGCCGATGCCACGTCGGAGTTCGACACGTTCGACCTGACGGCTGAACTCGAAACCTCGATTTCCGCCGCGCCTGCGGTGACGCCCGTCGCGGAAATCCGCCGCAAGCCCGGCTACACGCCGAGCTTCCGCATGCCGCTCGCCAACTTCCAGTCGTCGGCAGGCGTCGACAGCCTGCAGCGGGTAGAACCTAAGATCTCCGCGGAAGCGCCGCGCGTCGAGCAGCCTGCAGCGGGTTGGAATGTCTCTGCACCGTCGGAGCCGCTCGTTGCCCCGATGGACATTCCGCTTGCCGGACCCGTCGAACCCGTATCGGCAAAACCGGCGCAGGTTTCGGATGCCGCAGGACGCCGCGACGAGTTCTCGGAACTCGACGAGCTGCTCTACGATGTCGATCGTTATTCGAGCGCGTCCCGTGCTCAGGCCGCCCCGGTTGAGCCTGTTCGAGAGGACCAGGCGCCTGTATCGGTCGTGGCCCCGCTTTCCCCGTCCGAACCGGTCGCGGCTGCTCCCCTTGTCGGCATGTCTGCGAAACCGGCGCCTGTGACCGCGCCGTCCTATCAGGCGCCGGTGAGCCAGGCTCCCTCGTCCGACGAGGCGACGGACCCCTTCGCCGATCTCGAATTCGAACTGGCGCTCGACGACCTCGAGCTCGACCTCGCCGACATGGTCGTCTCCGACAATATCAAGGACACGGCTCCCGCTCGTGAGGAGATCCGGCCGCAGGCTGCGCCTGCCATGGCCCCGGTCGCGCCGCCCACGTTTGCCACGCCTCCTGCCGCAGTTGTCGCTTCGGCGGCCGTTGCTGCACCCTCTTACGTCGCCGCGCCCGCTCAGCCCCGTTTCGAGGCCGTCGCCCCGAATGCGGAGCCGGAAGACGACGTTGCGTTCGATCCGGCCCTGATCGCCGAAGCCGACGAGCAGCCCGAGGCGATTGCCGAACTCGATGTGCCGACCCTCCCGGTCGAGGAAAAGGAAGAGCCGCCGCTCTACCGCAGCGATTTCGATCTCGATATCGATGCCGAACTGGCGTCGCTGCTCGAATCCCCCGAGCCGGTCGCTTCGGCGCAGCACGAGCCCGTCGCGCCTGCCGCCGTCGCTATGGCGTCTGCGGCCGCTCCTGCCGCGGCAAAGCAGTCCGTCTACGCCGATCTCGACGATTTCGAGCGTGCGCTGGAAGAGGATTTCCGTCGCAGTCTCGCAACGCCGCTGGCGGCGGATGATCGTTATGCCGCGACGGAAGGATACGAACAGAATATCGAGGCCGCGCAGCGCCGCCCGTCCATCGGCCGCTGGATAGCTCCGCTTGCCGCGGTCGGTGTCATCGCCGTCTTCGGCGCGGGCGCCTATGCCTGGCTCGGTGGCTCGACCTCTGGCGCTTCCGGCAATGGAGAGCCGGTGGTGATCGCCGCCGATACCGATCCGGTCAAGGTTGCGCCGGAAAATCCGGGCGGCAAGACCGTGCCGAACCAGGACAAGGCCGTTTACGACCGTGTCGCGGGCGGCGCCTCCGACGCTCCGAAGCAGCAGCAGCTGATTTCAAGCAGCGAAGAACCGGTCGATGTCGTCCAGAAGACGCTGATGCCGGAAAGCCTGCCGCTGGAAGGTGAAAACGACGTCCAGATGACGGACGTCAGCGATACCGACGATCCGCGGCTTTTGCCGCAGGATCAGCAGGCGGCCCCTCAGGCCCCTGAACAGCAGGCCGTGGCCGTCATGCCGCGCAAGGTCAAGACGATGATCGTGCGTGCCGACGGGAAGCTCGTTGAACAGGAAATCGAACAGCCGGCACCTGCCGCGGCTGCCGAGAAGATCGCGGCTGCGCCGGCGCGGGCAGATGTACCGTCCGCTCAGGCTCAGTCTGCCGCGCCGTTCCCGACCGCCGGTCAGGCGCCGGTTTCGTCACCCGCAAGTGCCGGTGTCGTGCCGGTCTCCGCTCCGGTTTCGCAGACTGCCGCACCCGCCGACATGGCTTCGGCTGCCTCCGCCATGCCGGCCGCAGCCCAGGTTCCGGCAGCCATCGAACAGTTGGCCGAGCCGGCTCAGACGGCGACGGTCAGGGCGCCGGTTCCGGCCATGCGTCCCGCTCAGCAGCCGGTCAACGTCGTTGCGGCCGTCAGCGACCAGGGCAATGTACGTCCGACCGCCGCTGCTCCTGCGGCCCAGAATGCCGCGCCCGCGAACCAGGTCGCTTCGCTCGGCGATGGCGGCTACGTGATACAAATCGCGTCGCTCCCGTCCCAGGCGGACGCGCAGAAGTCCTACCAGAACCTGTCGGGCAAGTTCGGCAGCGTAATCGGTGGCCGCGGTGTCGATATCAAGGCGGCCGAGATCGCCGGCAAGGGTACGTTCTACCGTGTCCGCATTCCGGCCGGCAGCAAGACCGAGGCGGTCGCGCTCTGCGAACGTTATCGTGCCGCCGGCGGCAGCTGCCTCGTGGCGCGCTGAGCGAAATTTCGAGCCGAGACAGACGGGGCGCGCGGCGCCCCGTTTTTCGTTGTCCCTCCAGAACCCGGATACCGTGACATGAGTGAATCGAAGGCCATGATCCTCGGCGCCAGCGGCGCCACGCTGACACAAGACGAGATCGCGCTCTACCGGGACGAACGGCCGTGGGGTTTCATCCTGTTTACCCGCAACTGCGTCGAACTTCCTCAGATCAGGGATCTGACGGCTGCGATGCGCGATGCGGTCGGCAGGCCCGACGCCCCGGTCCTGATCGATCAGGAGGGTGGCCGTGTCCAGCGCATTCGGCCGCCGATGATCGAGCGTTATCCCTCTGCCGCCGCGCTTGGCGAACTTTACCGGCGGGATCGTGAAAAGGGCCTGCGGGCAGCCTGGCTGATGTCGCGTCTCCATGCCTTCGACCTCCTGCGGCTGGGTGTCACCATCGACTGCCTGCCGGTTCTCGACGTGCCGGTCGAGGGTGCGAGCAATGTCATCGGCGACCGGGCTTACGGCTTCGATCCTAAGACGGTCGCCGCCATGGGCAGGGCCGCGTCGGACGGACTGAAGGCCGGCGGCATGCTGCCGGTCATGAAACACATGCCGGGCCATGGCCGAGGCATGGCTGACTCCCATCACGAACTGCCGGTCGTCTCTGCCTCTCGTGCCGAACTGGAGGCTCACGATTTCCTTCCCTTCGTGGCGCTGAGGGATGAGCTTATGGCGATGAGCGCCCATATCGTCTTCACCGCCTATGACGAGCGCGATCCGGCGACCATTTCCTCCGTCGTCATCCACGAGGTTATCCGCGGCCATATCGGCTTTGACGGGCTCCTGATGTCGGACGATACCTCGATGAACGCCCTGAAGGGTACGATCGGCGAGCGCGCCGCGCGAATCATGGGGGGAGGCTGCGATATTGTCTTGCATTGCAACGGTCTGATGGACGAAATGAAAGCTGTGACCAAAGAGGTCGCGGCCCTGTCAGGCGAGGCGCTACGGCGTGCCAAGGCGGTGGAGAATGGTTTTTCGCCGCCCGACAATGCCGACGAAGAGGCGCTGCGGTCTGAATTTCAACAATTGATGGCGGTTGCCTGACGCAACGGAGAGGTGGATCGGAGGTGGCGGTGAATTCGGGGCAGGGCGCCATTCCGATGGACAGGCTCTGGCAGGACGTGACCGAACGTGCTGCCGACGAGCCGGCGCTCGTCATCGACGTCGCCGGCTTCGAAGGGCCGCTGGACCTTCTCCTGCACCTCGCCCGCAGCCAGAAGGTCGATCTTTCGCGCATTTCCGTTCTGGCGCTGGCGGAACAATATCTCCATTTCGTCGAACATGCCCGCCGGGTCCGTATCGAGCTTGCGGCCGACTATCTGGTGATGGCCGCATGGCTCGCCTATCTCAAGTCGCGTCTGCTCATTCCCCAGCAGGTCAAGGGTGACGACGGACCGAGCGGCGAGGAAATGGCCGCGACGCTCGCCTTTCGCCTGCGCCGACTTGAGGCGATGCGAGAGGCGGCGAGCCGCCTCGTCAACCGCAATCGCCTCGGCCGTGACGTCTTCGCCCGCGGCGCGCCGGAGCATATCCCTCACCGGATACGATCGGCCTATGACGCGAGCCTCTACGATCTCCTGTCCGCCTACGCCAATCTGCGCCAGCGGACTGCGATCACGCAGGTCACGATCGAAAGGCGCAAGGTGTGGTCGCTCGTCGACGCCCGCGAGCTTCTGACGCGCATGCTGGGCGAGATCGCTGACTGGACGGCGCTGCAGACCTATCTCCTGCCATATCTGCCGCCCGATGATCGGGTGACCGCGACCGCAAGCGCCTTCGCCGCGTCGCTCGAACTGGTGCGGGAAGGAAAGCTGGAAATCCGCCAGGACGGCGCCTTCCAGCCGATCTATCTTCGCGCAGGCGGCCGGTCGGCCGCGGTCTTGCCGTCCGCCTCGGCTATCCCTGAGGGAGGCGGTGAATGACGACCGCGGCCGAAGAACTCGATCCCGCAGGCGCAGCCGATCCGGTCGCGGATGAGAGGAATGCCGAACAGTTTTCCGAGGCTGAGGCCGAGCGTATCGCCGAAGCCCTGGTCTTCGCCTCCGCAGAGCCGGTTTCGGAAAGTTTTCTGGCCGACCGCTTGCCGCGCGGAACCGATATCGGCTCGCTCATGGCACGTCTTTCCGCCGCCTACGCGGGGCGGGGGGTCAACCTCATCCGTACCGCCGACCGCTGGGCATTCCGCACCGCCGCCGATCTTTCCTTCGTCATCCGCAAGGACGATAACGAGGTCCGGAAACTGTCGCGCGCAGCACTCGAAGTGCTGGCGATCATCGCCTATCACCAGCCGGTCACGAGGGCGGAGATCGAGGAGATCCGCGGCGTCCAGACCTCGCGCGGCACCCTCGACGTGTTGATGGAGGCGGGATGGGTTCGCTTCAGGGGCAGGAGGCGCTCGCCAGGCCGTCCCGTGACGCTCGGGACAACCATCGACTTCCTCGATCACTTCGGCATCGAGGAACTGCGCGATCTGCCGGGGCTTGAAGAGCTGAAGGGTGCCGGTCTGCTCAGCGGCCGCATCCCGCCCGGCTTCCATATCCCGATGCCCGGTGCCGACGACGACCTGTCGGAGGACGAGGATCCGATCACGCAGCTCGACCTCGAGGAACTCGGACTTCTGAGCCCCGGCGACGCATCCGACGATTGAAGGTCACTGCGCCTCCCTTGGGCTACGACCGTTGCGCGCATTTGCCATCCTCATCTAACGACGGCGTGATTAGAGCTCATCCGTGCTATTTTGGTGTTTGAAAAAGCCGGACAAAGAGCTTACATCGATAAAAGTTACGAATGGAGTTGGACTAATGGGTTCTTTCAGTGTGTGGCATTGGCTGATCGTTCTGGTCATCGTGCTCGTCTTGTTCGGGCGCGGCAAGATTCCGGAATTGATGGGCGACGTCGCAAAGGGCATCAAGAGCTTCAAGAAGGGCATGTCCGACGACGACGCACAGGAAACGACCACAGCCAAGACTGTCGACCACAAGTCTGAAGAGGTCAAGGAAACCACCCGGTCCTGATGGCCGGGTAGGGGTTTCGGGAGCCTCGTCGCATGTTTGATATCGGTTGGACCGAACTGCTCGTCATTGCGGTCGTGCTTATCGTCGTCGTAGGTCCTAAGGATCTGCCGCCGATGTTGCGGGCGTTTGGCAAGATGACCGCCAATTTCCGCAAGATGGCCGGAGAATTCCGCACCCAGTTCGACGAAGCCTTGCGCGAATCGGA
>JBQGDG010000063.1:0-5091 GCA_052038935.1 Neorhizobium sp.
ACGCGGGCGGATCCCTCGAAGAAGTTCATCTTGAACCACAGCCCGCGCTCGCCCAGCATGTCGCCATGGTCGGAGCAGAACAGGATGAACGTCTTGTCCAGCATCCGTGTGCGGGTCAGCGTGTCGATCAGTTCGCCGACCTTTTCGTCCACATAGGAAATATTGGCGAAATATCCCTGCCGCGCCCGGCGTACATGCTCGTCGGTTATGGCGAATGCGGCGTAGTCGCAGGAGCTCAGGATGCGCTGCGAATGTGGGTCCTGGTTTTCGAGCATGCCGACGTCCGGCATCAGGTGTTCGCAGTCGTCATAGAGATCCCAGAACTTCCTGCGCGCCACATAGGGGTCGTGCGGATGGGTGAAGGATACCGTCAGCGCCCAGGGGCGGCGGTCCTCGTCGTCGTTTTCGCGCGACAGATGGTAGAGCTTCTGGTTAGCGAGGAAGGCAACCTCGTCGTCATATTCCATCTGGTTGGAAATCTCGGCCACGCCCGCGCCCGTCACCGAGCCCATGTTGTGATACCACCAGTCGATCCGTTCGCCGGGCTTGCGGTAATCCGGCGTCCAGCCGAAATCGGCGGGATAGATGTCGGTCGTCAGCCGCTCCTCGAACCCGTGCAGCTGGTCCGGCCCGACGAAATGCATCTTGCCGGAAAGCGCGGTGTAATAACCTGCCCGGCGCAGGTGATGCGCATAGGTCGGGATCGACGAGACATATTCGGCGGCATTGTCGTAGACCCGGGTGCGGCTCGGCAACTGCCCGGCCATGAAGGAGGCGCGGGCCGGCGCGCAGAGCGGCGACGACGTGTAGTTGTTGGCAAAGCGTGCGGAGCGGGCGGCAAGCGCCTTCAGATGCGGTGCATGCAGCCAGTCGGCGGGACCGTCCGGAAAAAGCGTGCCGTTCAGCTGGTCGACCATGATGATGAGAATGTTGGGACGGGGCATGATCGCGATCGACTCTCTGGTTGCAGCAATGGCGCAGAAGTGAGTTATTTTTGATCTGCTCCGTGATCAAGCAGGGAATGCGAACCGGGCTGTCCCAAAAGCGCAGGAGCATTCCCGGCGCGTCGTCCGAGCCTCAATTTTTTTCCGATCAAATGTCAGTTTCGATGCTGGATAACGTAACGGATATTCTCCTCTAATCAATTGTAATAAAAAGGAAATTATCCACCGCCAAAGTTTCACAAAACTGTCACGAACGGGAAAGGGAATCTTGACGAATAGGGATGATCCTGCCGGCGTAATTTTGGCCATTGGGCAATGGGGTTATTGGTATGTCGTCTGCGGCCGTTCTGGAACCGGGCGTCTTTCGTCGTTATGCGAGCGACCAGCTTATTTCGCTTGCGAAACTTGTTCTCGAGAATGCGTTTCAGCCTATCGTCGAAGTCGCGACCGGCTCCGTTTTTGGTTACGAGTCCCTGCTGAGGGGACATCAGCGGCTGGGGTTTTCCTCGCCGCTGGAATTGCTGGATCAGGCGCAGGACGGCGGCCAGCTGCTTGCGCTCGAACAGATGGTGGCGGGCCGGGCGCTCGCAAAGTTTTCCGGCCTGCCGGAATTTTCCAGCCAGACCCTGTTCCTCAACCTCGATGTCCGGCTGATCCAGGACGGTCGGCATTTCCTCGACAAGGTCGTGCAGCACCTGCGCCAGGCGGGCATAGCCCCGTCTTCCGTATGTTTCGAATTTTCCGAACGTTTCGACAATACGAGCGTGCCGGAATTTGCCGATCTCGTTTCCGAGATGCGCAAGGCCGGCTTCAAGCTGGCGATAGACGACTTCGGCGTCGGCCACGGGGAGATGAAGCTTCTCTGTGACTACCCGGTCGACTATCTCAAGATCGATCGCCATTTCGTCGCCAATGTCGATGCCAATCCGCGCAAGCGCCATCTCGTCAAGAACATCGTCAACATCGCCCATGTGCTCGGCATCAGGGTGATCGCCGAAGGTATCGAGACGGAGGCCGAATTCCTGGCCTGCCGCGAATACGGCGTCGATCTGGTGCAGGGTTATTTCATCGCCCGACCGACGACCTTCCTCGGCGAGCTGCAGCCGTCCTATTCCTATCTTGCCGATATCGGCCGAGCGCGCCGTTCAAGCCAGTCGCTCGACGAGATCCTCATCCGCAAGCAGATCGAGAACCTCCCGGCGGTCTATGAGAACGAGAGCATCGACAGCGTGTTCGAGCTTTTCCGCCGCAATCCGCGCCAGGCCTTCTTCCCGGTGCTGAACGCCAATGGCGAGCCGCGCGGCGTCATCAACGAATATCACCTGAAGGAGTTCATCTATCAGCCCTTCGGCCGCGACCTGCTCAAGAACAAGGTCTACGAGCGGACGATCGCCCATTTCGTCGAGCGTGCGCCGATCATCGGCCTCGACGCCGAGGCGGAAGAGCTGATGAGCCTGTTCGCCAACATGGAGAACAGCGCCTGCGTCATCCTGACGGAGAACATGCGGTATGCCGGTGTCGTTTCGGCCGCCTCGCTGATCAAGGTGGTCAACGAAAAGCAGCTGAAGATCGCCCAGGACCAGAACCCGCTGACCAGCCTGCCGGGCAACCGCGCGGTGCGCGATTTCATGCAGCAGGCCGGGCGTGATGACGAGGAGAGCCGCTTCTTCTGTTATTGCGACTTCGATAATTTCAAACCCTTCAACGACCATTACGGTTTCCAGAAGGGCGATCATGCGATCTCGCTCTTTGCAGCCCTGATGAAACGCTATTTCTTCTCCGAGGAACATTTTCTCGGACATATCGGCGGCGACGACTTCTTCATCGGCGTCTGCGACTGGCGGCGCGACGAGCTGGACGAGATCCTCGAACGCCTGCTTGGCGATTTCCACGACGACGTCATCGAGCTCTATTCCGAAGAGGAGCGTGCTGCGGGCAAGATCCGCGGACATGACCGTTCGGGCCGCGAGCGGGATTTTCCGCTGCTGCGCTGTTCGATCGGCGTCCTGGAGCTCCCCAAGGGGCTTCTGCTCGACGATATCGGCCGCATCAGCGTCGAGATCGCCTCTGTCAAGGCAAGCGCCAAGGAAAGCGAAAGCGGACTGGTATTCTCGGCCTTCGGCGAGACAAAGTGACGGAGCGGCCGAACGCCGCCTTTCTAACCCGATGGGACTGTCCTAAGTCAGTGGCCAGACACTGACAGGAGATCCCCATGTCGCTTCCCGCCGAAATGCGTTTCATCGATCTGCCGTCTTTCGGCGCCCCGGAGGTTATGACCCCGGCCACCGGGCCGCTGCCGGCCCCCGGCCGGGGGGAGATCCTTGTCAGGGTGGAGGCGGCCGGCGTCAACCGGCCCGATGTGGCGCAGCGCCAGGGCTCCTATCCGCCGCCGAAGGATGCCAGCCCGGTGCTCGGCCTGGAAATTTCGGGGGAGGTCGTTTCGCTCGGCGAAGGCGTTTCCGAATTCAGGCCGGGCGACAAGGTCTGCGCGCTCGCGAATGGCGGGGGATATGCGGAATATTGCGTCGTGCCGGCGGGGCAGGCGCTGTCCTGGCCGAAGGGTTATGACGCGGTCAGGGCGGCGGCGCTGCCGGAGACCTTTTTCACCGTCTGGGCCAATCTTTTCCAGATGGCCGGGCTGACGGAGGGCGAGACCGTCCTCATCCACGGCGGTTCGAGCGGCATCGGCACGACCGCGATCCAGCTCGCCAGCGCGTTCGGCGCCACCGTCTACACCACGGCGGGCTCGAAGGAAAAATGCGATGCCTGCGAAAGGCTCGGCGCGAAACGGGCCATCAACTACAAGGACGAGGACTTTGCCGAGATCATCAAGGCGGAAACCGGCGGCAAGGGCGTAGACGTCGTTCTCGACATGATCGGCGCTGCCTATTTCGAGAAGAACCTGTCGGTCCTGGCGAAGGACGGCTGCCTGTCGATCATCGCATTCCTCGGGGGTGCCAAGGCCGAAGCGGTCAACCTGACACCGATCATGGTCAAGCGACTGACCGTTACCGGATCGACCATGCGGCCGCGCACCGCGGAGGAAAAACGCGCCATCCGCGACGATCTCGCCGCTCAGGTCTGGCCGCTGCTGGAGGCCGGCAGGCTCGCCCCCGTCATCCATTCCGTGATGGATTTCGAGCAGGTCGCCGATGCCCACCGGCTGATGGAGACGAGCAGCCATATCGGCAAGATCGTGCTGTCGCTGCGATAGTTTTTCGGGGAAAAGCGCCGGAATCAATTGGTCAGGCTCGCGAATGCTAAGCGTTAGCCGGATATTTTGCAACGCACATATATTCGCATCACGTTACATAACTTGCCTTGCAACGAACGCTTTCGCCACCTACCTTTTGATCATCGTCAACGTAATGAAAGGAAGGTGATCCAATGTCTAATGAGATTTCGGTCTGCGTAACGGGCAATGGAAAGGTGGCGGTCTTGACGGGGCAACCCTCGGCCTGAACCACATCTTCCTTCGGACCGTCGAGAGGCGGCCCGGGTTCGTTCAACCGGACCAAATTTCATGGAAGGGTCGCCTCGGCGGCCCTTTTTCTTTTGGGGTGATCGCGTCGGTATAACCCCATCATGTGCCTCCGCATTGATCAGGATCATTTCGATCTATGCAGCGGTTGCATGGGTGCGCTGAGTAACGCGTGCTACAGGTATATCAGCCCCTGATGTATAAGAAGGTCATCGAAGCAACGAAGGCGCCAGGCACTGGCTGCCGGCTTCGAAAGCCCAGGAAAGGGGGACCATCATGAACGTAGCACGCACTTTTACCAACTGGCGGAAGTATCGTCAGACGGTTGCCGAACTGGGCCGCATGACGCCGCGCGAACTGGAAGATGTCGGGATCGACCCGAAGAACATCCGCCATTTTGCCCGGACTGCCAACGGCCTCTGATCAGAAAACAGGCAATCTACCTTTGGGAAACGCCCGCCCTGTCGCGGGCGTTTTGCATTTCAGGCCTTGCCCCGCTCAGATTCCGATCCGCCCGACTGCGGGCACCTTGATGCCCGGCCGCGACAGGTCGAGGCCCGCCACCAGCCCAAGGAAATGCACTTCGAAACCGCTGCGCTGGCCGACGGAAAAGCCGAGCAGGCCCCGCAGCGTCACGTGCAGGTCGCGCCAGTCCTCGTCCAGATG
>JBQGDG010000064.1:0-11013 GCA_052038935.1 Neorhizobium sp.
GGGCAGTTCCAGTTCTCGCGGCAGCTCGAAGACATCCACATGAACATCGAGGCGCGGCTTGCCGCCCTGATCGGCCCGGCCGCCGGCCGCCTGCACACCGCCCGCTCGCGCAACGACCAGGTGGCGCTCGATTTCCGCCTCTGGGTCAAGGAGGAGCTCGCCAAGACGGAAGCGATGCTGACCGGCCTGATCGCAGCCTTCCTCGACCGCGCCGAAGAGCATGCCGAGACCGTCATGCCGGGCTTCACCCATCTGCAGACCGCCCAGCCCGTCACCTTCGGCCATCACTGCATGGCCTATGTCGAAATGTTCGGCCGCGACCGCGCCCGCGTGCGCCACGCCATCGACCATCTGGACGAAAGCCCGATCGGCGCGGCGGCGCTCGCCGGCACCGGCTTCCCGATCGACCGCCACATGACGGCGAAGGCGCTCGGCTTCCGCGAGCCGACGCGCAACTCGATCGACACAGTCTCGGACCGCGACTTCGCGCTGGAATTCCTCTCCGTCGCCTCGATCTGCGCCGTCCACCTCTCCCGCCTCGCCGAAGAAATCGTCATCTGGTCGACGCCGCAATTCGGTTTCGTCCGCCTTTCCGATGCGTTTTCGACCGGTTCTTCGATCATGCCGCAGAAGAAGAACCCGGATGCCGCCGAACTGGTGCGCGCCAAGACCGGCCGCATCAACGGATCGCTGGTGGCGCTCCTGACCGTCATGAAGGGCCTCCCGCTCGCCTATTCGAAGGACATGCAGGAAGACAAGGAACAGGTCTTCGACGCCGCCGAAAGCCTTGAACTGGCGATTGCCGCCATGACCGGCATGATGCGCGACATGACGATCCGCACCGACCGCATGCGCGCCGCAGCCGGCTCCGGTTATTCGACCGCGACGGATCTGGCCGACTGGCTCGTGCGCGAGGCCGGCCTGCCCTTCCGCGACGCCCACCACGTGACCGGCCGCGCCGTCGCACTCGCCGAATCCAGGGGCTGCGACCTTTCCGAGCTTTCGCTGGAGGATCTGAAGGAAATCAACGCGGCGATCACCGACAAGGTGTTCGACGTGCTGACCGTCGACGCCTCGGTCGCCAGCCGCCAGAGCTTCGGCGGCACAGCTCCGTCGGAGGTGAGAAAACAGATCGCCTACTGGCGCGGCCGGAACTGACGGCAACAAACTTCGGTCGCCTCGGATGCGGTGATCGAGATGCCGCAATAATGACTGCACAAGCGGGCGGAACTTCGCTATGAAAGTTCCGCCCATACAGCGCCTTGCGTCATGTACGACGCGCGGATGAAGCTGTACCAATTTAGAATCTGCGCATCGCAGTTCCCGAAAATCGGTCCGATCTCCGGGTCGATGCGGGTGCCGGAGAAGGAAGAGAATGTCGAAGTCGCTGGTCAGAATTGCCCGCATCACCTTTGCGCTGAGCCTTGCCGGCGTCGTCGTTGTCGGCTGCGGCCGCAAGGGCGATCTCGACCGTCCGAGCACGCCGGTGGAACAGCAGAACATCCGCAAGAGCAGCACGCTCGGCGTCGAGAAAAAAGATCCGGTCGCCGAGCGCCCGTTCGTGCTCGATCCGCTTCTCTAGTTTCCAGGCCCCAATTTTCCGAGCTTTGCCGTGAACCATTTCCAATATATCGACGGCGTGCTGCACGCCGAGAACGTCGCCATTCCGGACATCGCCAAGGCGGTCGGCACGCCCTTCTACGTCTATTCGACCGCAACGCTCGAACGCCACTACAGGGTATTCGCCGAGGCCTTCTCGGATGTCGACGCGATGGTCTGCTACGCGATGAAGGCGAATTCGAACCAGGCCGTGCTGAAGACGCTCGGCCGTCTCGGCGCCGGCGTTGACGTCGTCTCCGGCGGCGAGCTGCGCCGCGCGATCGCCGCCGGCATTCCCGCAAACCGCATCATGTTCTCCGGCGTCGGCAAGACGGTCGCCGAGATGGACCTCGCGCTTGAAGCCGGCATCTACTGCTTCAACGTCGAATCCGAGCCGGAACTGGAAGTGCTGAACCTGCGCGCCATCAAGGCCGGCAAGAAGGCCCACGTCTCCTTCCGCATCAACCCGGATGTCGACGCCCGCACCCATGCCAAGATCTCCACGGGCAAGAAGGAGAACAAGTTCGGCATCTCCTACGAGCGCGCCCGTGACGTCTATGCCCATGCGGCAACGCTGCCCGGCATCGAGGTGACCGGCATCGACATGCATATCGGCAGCCAGATCGTCGAACTGCAGCCCTTCGAGGACGCCTTCCGGCTGTTGCGGGAACTTGTCGACACGCTGCGCGGGGACGGCCACCGGATCGACCACGTCGATATCGGCGGCGGCCTCGGCATTCCCTACAAGGACGACAACAATCCGCCGCCGCTGCCGGACGCCTATGCGCATATCGTCAAGCAGCAGCTGCGCTCGCTGAACTGCAAGATCGTCACCGAACCCGGCCGCCTGATCGTCGGCAATGCCGGCATCCTGGTGACCGAGGTCATCTACGTGAAGGACGGCGGCGAAAAGACCTTCGTCATCATCGACGGCGCGATGAACGACCTGATCCGCCCGACGCTCTACGAGGCCTATCACTCTATCCGCCCGGTCATCGTGCCGGCAGCCGATGCGCCGCGGATCAAGGGCGACCTCGTCGGTACGGTCTGCGAGACCGGTGACTATCTGGCGCTCGACCGCGAGATGGCGGAGCCGAAGCCGGGCGACCTCATCGCCGTCGGTTCGGCAGGTGCCTACGGCGCCGTTCAGGCCGGAACCTACAATTCCCGCCTGCTCGTGCCGGAAGTTCTGGTCAGGGGCGACGAATTCCATGTGGTACGTCCGCGGGGCAGCTACGAGGAGCTGATAGCGCTGGATTCCGTGCCCTCCTGGCTTGCCTGACGGTCCGTTTCGCGCCTGACACGATATTCACAATTGCGGGAAGCTGCTTAAAATATGGGGGCTCGCCGGCGCCTGCCCTCGTCTTCGCCACAAACATTGCTATCTTGAGATCTTGATTTGGGCCGCCACGATCGGAGACGGACCGCATGAGTTCTACGCGCAAAGGTGCCTTCGAAGCGCATCCCACGCTCGCCCGACGCGTGGCGTTGAAGCGTTCCTTCGCGCGCTTCGTCCTGTTTGCCGAACGGACCCTGCCGCTGGTGATAACGCCTCTCGGCGTCGTCGCCCTGTTTTTCTCCGCCTCGTGGTTCGGGATTTTTCGCCTTTCGCCGGACTGGCTGCGCTGGATACTCCTCTGCATTTTCGCGCTCGGTTTCGTCTACGCCATCCTGCCGCTGGTGCGGGTCCGCTGGCCGGATGCCGGTGATGCCGACAGGCTGCTCGAGGACCGCAACAACCTGCCGCATCAGCCCGTAGGTGTCCAGGAAGACGAGCTGGCTTTCGAGACGCCCTTTTCCAGGGCGCTGTGGAAGGAACACCAAATCCGCATGGCGGAACGGATCGCCGCGCTCGATGCCGGCCTGCCGCGCCCCGACATCGCCCGCCACGACCGCTTCGCCCTGCGCGCCGTCCCGGCGCTCGTGTTCGCCATCGCGCTCGGTTACTCCTATTCCAACAGCGGCGGCAGCCTCGGCGACGCCTTCCAGCCCGCGCCCCCGGCCGCGAGCATAAACCCCGATCTGCGGATCGACGCCTGGCTGACGCCGCCCTCCTATACCGGCCGCGCACCGATCTTCCTGACCGGCCAGCAGGCGCAGAACGCCACCGGCCCCATATCCATTCCGCAAAGCTCCGCCCTCACCGTCCGCGTGACGGGTGGTGAAGGCGAAGAAGCCGTCGTCTTCACCCGCAAGGAGAATGGCGAAACGCTGACGCTGCAGACGGAAGAGGCGAAGGCCGCGGCGAGCAAGGCGGCGGAAGGACAGCAGCAGGCCGCGGCCGAAACGCCGGAAACCCCGACGCCCCGCCCCGCGGCGCAGGCTCCGCAGGGGGCAGACCAGCCTCTCGCACCCCGCACCTATGCCATGGCGGTGGCGGACAGCGGCGAACTGTCGGTCAACGGCCAGAACTGGGCATTTGACGTCATCCCCGATCGCGCCCCCGAAATCGCCTTCGACGGGCAGCCGAAACGCTCCGTCAACGGCGCGCTCGAAATCGGCTTCCGCGGCAAGGACGACTACGGCATCCGCGAAGCTCACGCGCTGATCGAGCCCGCGGCCCCCCAGGACGCCGCGGCCACCCCGCTCTATCCCCTGCCCGAATACCGCCTCGATCTTCCCCGCCAGAACCGGGGCCAGGAGATCAAGGGGCTGACGAGCCGCAGCCTGATCGAGCATCCGCTCGCCGGCAAGCGCGTGCGCATCACGCTGGTCGCGACCGACGGCATGGGCCAGACGGGGCGCAGCCCGGCGCATGAGATGATCCTTCCCGGACGCGGCTTCTCCGAGCCGCTCGCCGCGGCGGTGGCCGAACAGCGGCAGGTCTTCGCGCTCGATACGCGCCAGATGCCGAAGGCGATCGCGCTGAACGAGGCGCTGACCATCCGGCCGGACGAAACCATTCCCAATCTTAGCCATTTCCTGCTGATCCAGTCCGCCCGCAACCGCATGAAGCTCGCCCGCGACGACGAGCAGATGAAGGAAACCGCGGACTATCTCTGGGAAATCGCCCTCGGCATCGAGGACGGCGACCTGTCGCTTGCCGAACGCCGCCTGCGCGACGCCCAGCGGAATCTGTCGGAAGCGCTGGAGAAGGGTGCCAATGACGAGGAAGTCGCCCGCCTGATGCAGGAGCTGCGCGAGGCGATGCAGCAATATATGAACGAGCTCGCCCAGCGCATGCAGAATGCGCCGCGCGGCCAGCAGAACATGCAGGCGCAGAACGTCATCCGCCAGCGTGACCTGCAGAACATGATGGACCAGATCGAGAACCTGGCCCGCTCCGGAAACCGCGATGCCGCCCAGCAGATGCTGAACGAGTTGCAGCGAATGATGAACAACCTGCAGGCCGCCCGGCCCCAGCGTGGGCAACAGGGACAGCAGCAGCAGAACAGCCAGATGCGCCAGCAGATCGACAAGCTCGGCGAGATCATGCAGGAACAGCAGCGTCTGATGGACCAGACGTTCAAGCTGGACCAGGCGCTCCGCGACCGCATGCAGCGCGGCGATCCCGAACAGGGCGAAGGCGAGCAGCAGCAGTCGCAGCAGGGACAACAGGGTCAGCAGCAACAGGGCCAGCAAGGCCAGCAGCAGCAAGGCCAGCGTGGCCAGCAGGGCCAACAAGGTCAGGGCGGTCAGCAGAATACCGACCAGATGACCGCCGAACAGCTGCGCGAAGCGCTCAAGAACCTTCGCGCCCAGCAGGAAGGCCTCGGCAAGAAGCTCGGCGAACTGCAGCAGGGCCTGAAGGACCTCGGCATGCAGCCGGGCGAGGGTTTCGGCCAGGCCGAACGCGAGATGGGCAATGCCGGGAAAGCGCTCGGTCAGGGCCAGGGCGAACAGGCCGTGGAAGGACAGGGCAACGCGCTGAACGCCCTGCGCCAGGGCGCCCAGAACATGATGCAGCAGATGATGCAGGCCATGCAGCAAGGCCAGCAGGGACAGCAGAACGGCGAGGGCGAAGGCATGGCCAATCAGGGTGGCCAGAACGGTCGCGATCCTCTCGGCCGCCCGCGCGCGACCTCCGGACCGGATTTCGGCGACCAGGTCAAGGTTCCCGACGAGATCGACGTGCAGCGGGCACGCGAAATCCTCGACGCCATCCGCGAAAAACTAGGCGGTGCCCTGTCGGGCGATGCGGAACGCCAGTATCTCGAACGTCTCCTGGAGATCCGCTAGGCGCGGCGATGCTCGGGAGAAAAATCTGCGCGCGCCGGCGTCGGGACGCCGGACGGCAGGGCGATATCAGCTGGCCAGGATCTTCGGCAGCGCCTCCCGCCGGCAACGGTCCGCACCGAGGACCACATTGCCGCCGCCCGCGCGTGGAGAAACCTCATAATACGGGAAGACGTCCGCGCCGTCGTAGAGCGCTGCCGGATTGGCGACGGTGCCCATCCCGGGCACGACCTCGCGAGGCGATATTACCTGCATGATCGATCTCGCCACGGGTCGATGGCAGTTCAGACGACAGCCGTGCGGCGGCTTCGCTTCGGAAACTCAGGCTGCCCGGCACGGAGCGCCCGCAAGCGCCATCGCGACGGCCTTGCGGATATCGGGCAGGGCGAAGGGCTTCGGCACCACGTCGATGATCTTCGAAGCGAGATCGTCGGCACGTTCCCGCTGTTCGGCATAACCCGTCATCAGCAGGATCTTTACGCCCGGAAAGCGGGCGGAGGTCGCATGGGCGAGCTCAATCCCGTCCATGACCGGCATGCGGATATCGGAAAGAAGCAGGTCGAAGGGACCTTCGGCAAGCTTTTCGAGCCCTTCGGCGCCGTCACCGGCCTCGTGGGTCTCGTGGCCATCCAGGCGAAGCGCCCTTGCGACGAAGCGACGAAGAGATTCCTCGTCCTCGGTAATCAGGATCCTGGCCATAGCGATCATCGCTCCCTGCGTGTTTCATATCGGGAGCAAATGACCAGACTTTCCTTTTCGAGGAGTAAACGGCCGGGCTGCGCATGGGCGTAATGGTTAACGGTCTGCGACCGCCCGCCTCACGCGTCCCCGGTCACCACGCCGACGAACGGCAGTTCGCGGAAGGCATAGGCGACGTCCATGCCGTATCCGACGACGAAATAGTCGGGGCATTCGAAACCGACATAATCGGCTTCCAGGTCTTCCTTGCGCTTCACCTTCTTGTCGAGGAGAACGGCAAGCGACACGTTGCGGGCGCCGCGCTCGTAGAGGAGTTCCTTGGCGAACTTGAGCGTGCGGCCGGATTCCAGAATGTCGTCGATCAGCAGGACGTCGCGGCCATGCACGTCGCTGTCGATATCCTTGACGATGCGCACGCCCTGGGAAACGGTGCCCGTGCCGTAGCTCGACAGGGTGATGAATTCCACTTCCGGCGCCAGCCCCGTCTCGTGCAGGGCGCGCAGAAGATCGGCCGCGAAGATGAACGATCCCTTGAGGACGGCGATGACGAGGAGGTCCTTCGTCGGGCCGGCGGCTATCTCCGCCGCAATGGCGCGATTGCGCTCCCCGATCTGTTCTGCGGTGAAAAGCGGATCGATCTGTTTGCCGCGCACGACGGGCATATGGCTCTCCTGCGTGTCCGTTGATGTGCGGCGATAGCATAGCCGCAGGCAAAAGCGAAGGCGCTAAAGCATGTCCCGCTAAAGTGTCCGGCGGTTTTATCGCGTCGGCTCAGGCGCCGCGCTCCATAAGGGAAAGCCGCAGATCGGGCAGCTTGCCGCCCGGATGCGGTACGCGCGCCGAAAAGCCGTAGCTCTCCCGCCCGCCGATCCGGGAGGCTGCGGTGGAGATCAGCGTGCTGGCAAGGACGACCTCGCCCGAGACCAGATCGGCGCGGATCGCCGGCATCGCCAGAAGATCCTGCGTGCGGTTCTCGACGATGCCGTTGATCAGGAGGACGCGCATGCCGTTGGCATCCTGGGGCGTCATCGTCACGTGGGTGATGTCGAGCGCCGGGCCGGCATCCTCCGCCTGCCCGTTGTCGGAGATCAGCGAAAGGCCGCCGAACAGGGTGAAGACGGCGACGCAAGCCGCAGCCACGAGCGCAAGGAAGGAATCGGGAGAAAGGCGCAGCAGTTTCCGTTCGATCGCCTCCGCCAGCCGCGCGAGGATGCCGCTCCGCCCGACGGAACCCGCCCTGGCGGCGAACCGGGTCTCGTCATGGGAGCGGGTCGCTTCGCTCCGGCGGGCAATATCGCCGACCGGGACGAAATGGGCGTCGACGACATCGCCGGGCCTGCGGAAACGGATCACTTTCGAGCGAGCCGCCTCGGGCGGCAAGATGTCGATCGTCATGCCGGCGCCCGTCCTGCGGCGTCCGTTGAAGGTGCTCATGGAACCCTCCCCGCCCGCCGTCCCGTGGTCGGTCCGGCCGGGCATTGAAACAAATTCCCCCCAGTCGTAAATTGGAATGGTTAACGTATCGCAAATTCCGCCTGAAACTGGCCTTTTTGGTTCTTCGGTTTACCTTGCGTTTACCGGCAGCGTTAAGAGATAGCGGTCGGGTGCTCATATAGTCAGGACATGATTTCCGGTGATCCATTTCGAAAATGTCGGTCTGCGGTATGGCATGGGTCCGGAAATCCTCCGGGACATGACCTTCGACATCCCGAAAAGATCCTTCCAGTTCCTGACCGGCCCATCGGGCGCCGGCAAGACGACGCTGCTCCGGCTTCTCTTCATGTCGCTTCATCCGACCCGCGGCATCATCCGCATGTTCGGCCGCGACCTGTCCCAGATCCCCCGCGCCGAATTCCCCATGCTGCGGCGGCGCGTCGGCATCGTCTTCCAGGATTTCCGCCTTCTCGACCACCTGACGACCTACGAGAACGTCGCGCTGCCGTTGCGCGTCAGGGGCAAGGACGAGGCGTCCTATCGCAATGACGTGATCGAGCTGTTGAAATGGGTGGGCCTCGGCGAGCGCATCAACGTGCTGCCTCCGGTGCTCTCGGGCGGCGAAAAACAGCGCGCGGCGATTGCCCGCGCCCTAATGGACCGGCCCGAGATATTGCTTGCCGACGAGCCGACTGGCAATGTCGATCCGCCGATGGCGCGTCGTCTGCTCAGCCTCTTCATGGAGCTGAACAGGCTGGGCACCGCCGTCGTCATCGCGACACACGATCTGGCGCTGATGGATCAGATCGACGCCCGACGCATGATCCTGACCGAAGGGCGGCTGGATATCTATGAATGAGGTTAGCCGGGTGAAAAGGCCTGAGCCGCCGCAAGGACCAATGGCCGGAGGCGAAGCCCGCGGTGCCCAGGCACGGCGGACCGAAATGCGCGTCCGTCCCACGGCCCCCATCCTGCCGCCCTCCAACATCCAGGGCAATGCGCTGATGGTGGTGATCGCCATCATGGCGTTCCTGGCCTGTCTCACCCTCGGCGCCGTCAGCATGGTGCGCACCACCGCGGCCGGCTGGCAGAGTCAGATCTCCCGCGAGATCACCATCCAGATCAAGCCGGACGACGGTCTCGACATGGATGCGGCACTTGCCAAGGCGAGGGATATCGCCCTGACCTTCGTCGGCACCCGCTCGGGCACCATCATGGACGACAACGCCACGGCGCGGCTTCTGGAACCCTGGCTCGGCGCCGATCTGCAGCTCGACGACCTTCCCGTGCCGCGTCTCGTCATCGTCACCATCGACGAAAGCAATCCGCCCGATTTCGCCGCGATGCGCGAACTCCTGAAGACGGAGGTACCGCAGGCGTTTCTCGACGACCACCGGACCTGGGTCGACCGTCTCGTCTCCATGGCGCGCACCACGGTCTGGATCGGGACCGGCGTCCTCGTCCTCGTCTTCACGGCGATGATCCTGACCGTCATCTTCGCCACCCGCGGCGCACTTTCGGGCAATCGGCATATCGTCGAGGTCCTCCACTTCGTCGGCGCCGAACGGACCTTCGTCGCCCGCGAGTTCCAGAAGCATTTCCTCAAGATCAGCCTGAAGGGATCGGCGATCGGCGGGGCGCTGGCGGCCTTTCTCTTCGCCACCGCCAACCTGTGGCAGTCGAACTCGCGCGCCACGCCGGAAAGCGAGCAGGCGATGGCGCTGTTCGGCTCCTTCACCATCGGTTTCAGCGGTTATGTCGGGATTTTTGCGACCATGCTGGTGATCGCCGCGCTGACGACACTGACCGCCCGCTTCACCGTGATGCGCACGATCGACGAGATCGACCTGGTAAGGGCGGACCCCTCACGATCCGATGGCCTGCCGCCATCGTGACAACCCCTCACATTGCCTGTACTGAATGGGACTAGGCATTGCCTCAATCTGCGACTATTGACGGACCATGAAATTCGGCAAGACCAACCGCTGGACGCCCGAGGACCGGCCACCCGGGCGGAAGGGGATCGGATTATTGTCTCGCCACAGCTGGCTGCGCCGCCTTGCGCGACGCGTCATCATGCTGGCCTTTCTCGGCATCGCCATTCTCGGCGGCGGTTTCCTCTGGTTCGCCGATTCCGTCACGTCGCTGCGCACGCCAGACGGCGTCAAGGCGGACGCGATCGTCGTCCTGACCGGCGGTTACCTGAGGATCGAGCAGGCGCTCGGCCTGCTGCGCGACGGCGCCGGCCAGCGGCTGCTGATTTCCGGCGCCCATCCCTCGACCACGCCGAACCAGATCCGCAAGGCGACCCAGGCTTCCGCCGACCTGTTCAAGTGCTGCGTCGATATAGGCTATGACGCGATCGATACGATCGGCAACGCCAACGAGATCGCCCGCTGGATCCACGATCACAATTATCGCTCGGTGCTGGTCGTCACCAACAACTACCACATGCTGCGCAGCCTGCACGAACTGCGCCGCGCCGATCCCGTCACCGAGTTCATTCCCTATCCGGTGATCAATGCCGATCTCGCCAGGCGAGCCTGGTTCACCGAGCCGGATACGTTGAGGACGATGCTCTCCGAATATGGCAAGGTCGTCCTCGCATCGCTCCGCGACTGGCTGGGCGTCGCCCGCTGGAGCGGCCTGAGGACCGAGGAGGATACTCCCTCGCAAGCACCCGCCGCGAACCCCTGAGCTCCCCCGCTTGGCTCTTTTGTCGGCCGGCAATCTCGTGTAGCAACGGCCTGTCCACAAGGAAGCCACCATGCTGCTGCTGCGCTCGGTCCTGTTCAATACAGCGTTCTACATCAATCTCTTCGGCCGTATGATCCTGCTCTCGCCGATCTATTTCCTGATGCCGCGCAAGGCGGCCTTCGCTGTTCCGAAGGCCTGGGCCGCTTCCAACAACTGGCTGATGGACAAGATCGTCGGTGCCACGTTCGAGATCGAGGGCATGGAGAACATCCCCGAGGGCGGCTGCATCTTCGCGCCCAAGCACCAGTCGGCCTGGGACACGTTCGCGCTGCTGCCCTATCAGCGCGATCCGGTCTACATCCTCAAGCGGGAACTGATGTGGATTCCGCTGTTCGGCTGGTATGTGGC
>JBQGDG010000065.1:0-37005 GCA_052038935.1 Neorhizobium sp.
TGCTCGGCGCTCGATCCGATCGCGACTGCCAAGGTCGAGGAACTCATCCACGAACTGCGCGCCAACTACACGATCGTCATCGTGACGCACTCGATGCAGCAGGCGGCGCGTGTTTCCCAGCGTACGGCCATGTTCCACCTCGGCCAGCTCGTCGAGGAAAACGACACCGACAAGATGTTCACCAATCCGGATGACCAGCGCACCCAGGATTACATCATGGGCCGCTTCGGCTGATCGGCCTTTGCCTGCTGCCCGCAACGGATCTTGAGGACAAGAAAATGGTATCTACGCATATCCTGTCGGCCTACGACGAAGAACTGAAATACCTCCGCCGCCGCATCTCCGAAATGGGCGGCCTTGCGGAACAGATGTGTGGGGACGCCGTCCGCGCACTCGTCAACTCGGACTCGGCCCTCGCCCAGAAGGTCATTTCCGACGACGTCATCCTGGACCATGCCGAGCGCGAAATCGGTGACAAGGCGATCGTCACCATCGCCAGGCGTCAGCCGGTCGCCTCCGACCTGCGCGAAATCGTCGGCTCGCTGAGGATCGCGTCGGATCTGGAGCGTGTCGGCGACCTCGGCAAGAATACCGCCAAGCGCGTCATCGCGGTCCAGGGTACCGGCGTTCCGCGCAAGCTCGCCCGCGGCATCGAGCATCTTTCCGATCTCGCCCTGGTGCAGCTGAAGGAAGTCCTCGACGTCTACGCCAGCCGCTCTGCCGAGAAGGCCGAAGCGATCCGCGCCCGCGACGAGGAAATCGACGCGATGTACACGTCGCTGTTCCGCGAGCTGCTCACCTACATGATGGAAGACCCGCGCAACATCACCACCTGCACGCATCTTCTCTTCTGCGCCAAGAACATCGAGCGCATCGGCGACCATGCGACCAACGTTGCGGAAACCATCTACTACATGACGACGGGTGCCCAGCCGGAAGGCGAACGCCCGAAAGACGACACGTCGAACACGGTCGGCGCCATCGCCGACTGAGTTGATGTGTGACGGAGCAGGATCAGGATGCAGCCAAGAATTTCTGTGGTGGAAGACGAGGAGGCGCTCAGCGTCCTCCTCCGCTATAATCTCGAGGCCGAGGGCTATGAGGTCGAAACCATTCTCCGGGGCGACGAGGCGGAAATCAGGCTGCAGGAACGTGCGCCTGATCTCCTGATCCTGGACTGGATGTTGCCGGGCGTGTCGGGCATCGAATTGTGCCGGCGCCTGCGCATGCGGGCGGAAACCGAAAGATTGCCGATCATCATGCTGACGGCCCGCGGCGAGGAAAGCGAGCGGGTTCGCGGTCTTGCGACCGGCGCCGACGATTATGTCGTCAAGCCGTTCTCGACACCGGAGCTGATGGCCCGCGTCAAGGCGATGCTGCGCCGTGCCCGTCCGGAGGTTCTCTCCAGCGTCCTGCGCTGCGGGGATATCGAACTCGACCGGGAAACCCATCGCGTTCACCGCAAGAGCCGCGAAGTCCGGCTTGGGCCGACGGAGTTCCGTCTTCTGGAATTCCTGATGACCTCTCCCGGCCGCGTGTTCTCTCGCTCGCAGCTGCTGGATGGTGTCTGGGGGCACGACATCTATGTCGACGAGCGGACTGTCGACGTGCATGTCGGCCGTTTGCGCAAGGCGTTGAACTTCTCCAACATGCAGGATGTCATCCGCACCGTCCGCGGCGCGGGATATTCGATGGAATCCTGATCTACGGCATGCTGCGGCGGGTTTCGCCGCAGCCGACGGCCGATCGCCATCCGAGAGCTTCGCAGCCCGAAAACATCCGTGTTTTCGGGCTGTCTCTTATCGGGCTTCCGCCTTTTCCTGCCATTCCGGCAGCGGGAACACGCGGTCGTAGACCCAGTTGAAGACGAAGGCATAGACCAGGTAGAACAGCGCGAAGGCGATATCCATCACCAGCGCCTCAATGAGGCTGACGCCGAGATACCAGGCGATGAACGGCAGGAGCACGATCAGCAGCCCGAGCTCGAACAGCACGGCGTGTGCCGCCCGCAGCACCAGCGTCTTCTGGGTGCTGCCGCGGAATTTCTGCATCAGGTGGTCGAAGGCGAGATTGTAGAGATAGTTCCAGCCGGTCGCGAGCGTCGCCGAGACGATGCCGACTACGCCGATATGCTCGACCGGCAGGCCGAAGACGAAGGCGGCGAGAGGCGTGAAGAGCGACAGCCCGATAATCTCGAAACTGAGGGCATGGCGGATGCGGTCGCGCGTTGTGCGCATGATCAACCCCTTGGGTTAGCCGGGTCGTCCCGGCGTTTGTGCCCAATACGGGGGAGGTCGTCCTCGCTTCCGTCAGATAGGCCTTCGCGCGGCAAAGGACAAGGCATCTTCGGGCACGGCTGCCTTGCCATGCGGGCAGGGAGACACAGCCGCAAAAGAAAAGCGGGCCGCGGCCCGCTTCGAGATCTTCCGGTCGGAGTGCCGTTACGCCCGCGCGGCGGACCTGCGGCGATCGTGGACCGGCTGGTAGGCCAGCTTCGCATGGTAGTTGCAGTAGGGCGAGCTGTCCGGGGATTCGCAGCCGCAGAAATGGAAGTCGTCCGTCAGCGGATCGCCGACCGGCCACTTGCAGGTGCGTTCCGTCAGTTCCGTCAGCGCGAGCTTGCGGGAGATCGGCACGACGACGTTGGATGCCGGCACATAGACCACTTCCTGCGCGGCGTCGATCTCGATCTCTTCCTTCAGCACGGTCGCGCCGACCGGACGGGTGACCGTGCGGGTGGTGATGCGGGAAGCGAAATTCGGGGCGCGGGGTGCCGAGGTCGCGCGCTTGGCGGTGCGGTTTGCCGCCACGGTGCCGCCCGCCTTCGCTCGTCCGGGCAGGCTGAGGCGATGGACCTTGCCGATGACGGCGTTGCGGCTTACGCCACCAAGTTGTGCCGCGATCTGGCTGGCGCTCAGGCCTTCCGACCAGAGCCTCTTGAGTTTTTCAACGCGTTCGTCAGTCCAATTCATGCCCGTTCTCCGCCTTTGAACGTTGCCGGCATGCAGAATCGATCACCGTTGCCGCGGAAAGAAATTCCGCAACAAATACTATATCTATGCTTTCGGTGACTAGTTCCGCCGCATGCAGTCTAGTAATTGATCATTAACCTAGAGTGCGGCAGACTCCGTGGCAAGAGTCCTGCGAATCAGCGGGAATCGATTTCCGGGTTTTCCCCAACTTGCTTCCTGTGAGAGTCATTTTTGTCACAGCTTTTGGTGGAGCCGGCTAACGCTCGCGCCCCTGCAATTCCTCAGCTTTGTTGACATTTTCGGCCGGAGTGCCGATAGTGCGAGCGCCGCCCCGAGGGCGGCATTTTGATTTTCTGGAATGTCCTTCCATCGTCCCTGTCAGGAGTGATGTCGCCATGGCTGAATCTGCGCTTTTCGACACTTTCGCCCGGGCTCCGCTGCGCTTCGAGCGCGGTGAGGGCGTCTGGCTCGTGACGGAGAGCGGCGAGCGATATCTCGATTTCGCGGCCGGCATCGCCGTCAACTCGCTCGGACATGCGCATCCGCACCTGGTCGAGGCGCTGACCGATCAGGCCGGCAAGGTCTGGCATACGTCGAACCTGTACGAGGTTCCGGGCCAGGAAAAGCTGTCGCGTCGGCTCGCCGAAAGTTCCTTCGCGGACAAGGTGTTCTTCACCAATTCCGGTGCCGAGGCGCTGGAATGCGCCATCAAGACGGCGCGTCGCTACCAGTATTCCAAGGGGCATCCCGAACGTTTCCACATTGTCACTTTCGAAGGCGCCTTCCACGGCCGTACGCTGGCGACGATCGCGGCCGGCGGCCAGGCGAAATACCTTGAGGGCTTCGGTCCCAAGGTCGAGGGCTTCGATCAGGTTCCCTTCGGTGATCTCGATGCCCTGAAGGCTGCCGTCACCGAGAAGACGGCAGCGATCCTCATCGAACCGATCCAGGGCGAGGGCGGCATCCGCCCCGTGCAGAAAGAGTTCGTGCAGGCGCTGCGCAAGATATGCGACGACAACGGACTGCTGCTCATTTTCGACGAAGTGCAGACCGGTGTCGGGCGTACCGGCAAGCTCTATGCCTATGAATGGACTGGCGTCGCGCCGGATATCATGGCCCTTGCCAAGGGGATCGGCGGCGGCTTCCCGCTCGGCGCCTGCCTTGCTACGGCCGAGGCGGCATCGGGCATGACGGCCGGCGTGCATGGCACCACCTATGGCGGCAATCCGCTGGCGATGGCGGTCGGAAATGCGGTCATGGACGTCATCCTTGCAGATGGCTTCCTGGAAAACGTCCGCGACGTGGCGCTCGTCTTCCGCCAGGGCCTTGCCGGCCTCAAGGATCGTTTCCCGGGTGTCATCGAGGATATCCGTGGCGAAGGGCTGCTGCTCGGCATCAAGGCCAAGGTTCCGGCTGCGGATCTGGTCGCGGGCATGCGCGGCGAACAGATGCTGGCGGTCCCGGCCGGCGACAACGTCGTCCGTCTTCTTCCGCCGCTGACCATCACGGCCGAAGAGGCCCGCGAAGGTCTCGCCCGAATTGAAAGAGCGGCCGAAAAGCTCGCCGCCGTCGAAATGAAGAAATCGGCCTGAGGGGCAGGCAAGGGGGCGCCATTGACGGTTCCCTCGCGATAGGGAACATAAAATGGCATCTCCGAAGCACTTTCTCGATCTCTCCGCCGTGTCCTCGGCGGATCTGCGCGTCATCCTCGACGATGCGAAGACCCGCAAGCAGGCCACAAAGGCCGGCACTGCCGACAAGCCGCTGGCGGGCAAGATGCTGGCGATGATCTTCGAGAAGCCTTCCACCCGCACGCGCGTGTCCTTCGATGTCGGCATGCGCCAGCTCGGCGGCGAGACGCTGTTCCTCTCCGGCACGGAAATGCAGCTCGGCCGCGCCGAAACGATCGGTGACACCGCGAAGGTCCTGTCGCGTTACGTCGATGCCATCATGATCCGCACGACCGACCACGCCCGCCTGCTGGAAATGGCCGAGCATGCCACCGTGCCGGTCATCAACGCGCTGACCGACCTTACCCATCCCTGCCAGATCATGGCCGACCTCATGACCTTCGAGGAGCATCGCGGCGCGGTCGCCGGCAAGACCTTCGCCTGGACCGGCGACGGCAACAACGTTCTCCATTCGCTGGTCGAAGGCGCTGCCCGCTTCGGCTACCGGATGAACATGGCGGTGCCGATGGGATCGGAGCCGGACGACAAGATCCTCAACTGGGCGCGCGACAACGGCGGCGAGATCATGCTCTGCCACGATGCCGATCGTGCGGTCGCCGGTGCCGACCTCGTGGTCACCGATACCTGGGTGTCGATGAACCAGGAGCACAAGGCGCGCGGCCACAACATCTTCCAGCCCTATCAGGTCAACGAGGCGCTGATGCAGCGCGCCCATCAGGATGCGCTCTTCATGCACTGCCTGCCCGCGCATCGCGGCGAGGAAGTGACGAACGAGGTCATCGATGGCCCGCAGTCCGTCGTCTTCGATGAGGCGGAAAACCGCCTCCATGCCCAGAAGTCGATCCTCGCATGGTGCTTCGGCGCCGTCTGAGGGCACGCGCCGATCTTGAAACAGGCGGCGGATGCCACCATCTGTCGGCTTTCGATCGCGCCGCGCTCGGGCAAGGGTCCCGGGCAGCGCTTCAACAGACATTGCCGACGTCTTTCCTGCGGTCAGCGGTTCCGCTTCCGATGCCGTTTGTGTAAAGGTCGGGGCACTGCCCGCAATATCGGCATGAAGGAGTGAGATATGGCAGAAGCGACTGTGGAACTGAACGATCTTCATCTGGCCGGAGACGACCGGGTCGTGCCCTTCCAGGTCGAGGGGCTCGATGTCCGGGGCAGGGCGGTGCAGCTCGGCCCGCTCCTGAATTCCATCCTCGGACGCCATGACTATCCGGCGCCGGTCGCCCGGCTGCTCGCCGAGGCGATCGTGCTGACGGCGCTGCTGGGCACGTCCCTCAAGTTCGAAGGCAAGTTTACCGTGCAGACCAAGGGTGATGGCCCGGTCGATCTTCTCGTGGCGGATTTTTCTACGCCGGATGCCCTGCGCGCCTATGCCCGATACGACGAGGAGGCGCTGGCCGAGGCGATCCGCGAAAAGAAGGTTTCGCCGCCGGAGCTTCTCGGCCATGGCGTCCTTGCCTTCACCATCGATCAGGGCCGTGGCATGCAGCCTTACCAGGGCATCGTTCCTCTCGACGGTTCGTCGCTGGAAGAAATCGCCGGCGTCTATTTCCGCCAGTCGGAACAGATCCCCACACGGGTGCGTCTGGGGGTCGCCGAGCTCTTCGATCGCGGCGAGGATGGCAAGCCGCGCCACAACTGGCGCGCCGGCGGCCTCGTCGCGCAGTTCCTGCCGCAGGCGCCGGAACGGATGCGTCATCCCGATCTCCACGGGGGCGACGGCGACGAGCGCGAGACCGATCTGACGGACGATGCCTGGGATGAAGCCCGCACGATGGTCGAGACGATCGATACCGACGAGCTGACCGATCCGCAGGTGGCCATAGAACGTCTGCTCTACCGGCTTTTCCACGAGCGGGGGGTACGGGTCTATGAGCCGCAGACGGTCTTCGACCGGTGCAGCTGCTCACGCGACAAGATCAAGAGCGTGCTGGACGGCTTCACGGCGCAGGAGATCGAGGACAGCCAAGAGGACGGACATATTGCCGTCACCTGCGAATTCTGCTCGACCACCTACCGATACGAAGTGTCGGAATTTGTCGCCGCCTGAGGCGCAGTGAGATTACGGACGGCGGGAGATGATCCCGCCGTTTTCGTTTTGGTCACATCGCCGGGCGCGGCGGCGGTGCAGCGGCTGCTTTTTTCGGTTTCGGCAGTACGATCAGGCTCGCCCTGTCGTGGCCGGTGATCAGGCTGACCGCCTCTCCCTCGCTGACGTGGATCGGTTCGGGGAACGGATGCAGGATCTGCAGCCACCCGCCGTCGTGATAGTCGTCCGGGTGATTGCTGAAATGGATGTCGTCGATGAGATCGACATGCATCCACTGCACCACGCCGATGACCGTTCCGCCGGCCGTTGCCGTCACCTGGATCTGCCGCAACTGCGCGTCGTGGCTCTTCTGCGTCAGGTCGACGGATGTGATCTCGAAATCGTCGGAGAGCCGCGTCCATTCGGTCATCGTTCCATGGATCGGCAGGGCGATGTGCGAGAGCGCGTTGAAGCGCGAGACATCGAAGCCGGAAACATGGCTGACGCTGCTATAGGCCTTCAACGTCTCGCTTGCGACGAGGCAGCCCATGGCGGCCGCTCTCTTCGGGATGACGATCGCGTCCTCCTCGAGCAGGCGCGCGCGGGCATCCTCGAACGTGCCGAGCACATGCTCCGCTAGAAGATCGCTCGACAGGATTTCGGACACCAGGATGTCGGCCTTCGCGCTGATGTCCTTCGCGACCGCAAGCTCCGTCGAAGGCTTCGCCACCACCCTAATCTTTTCGGAATATCCGTTGTCGGCGATGATCGCCGCCGCGGTGCGCGCAATCAGCGGCACGCTCTCGCAGGTCACGACGTTTTCGGCGCCGGCCCGTGCCGCCATCATCGACAGAAGGCCGCTGCCGGAGCCGATGTCGAGGATCTGCGCATCCTTGCCGCGGATTTCGAGCGCCCGACGGATCGCCGCCTCGAAGGCATCGTTCCTCGGCCCGTCGTTCAGCATCGGAATATGCCAGAAGGGAACGATCGAGGCCGTCAGCCGCCGCATCTGGTGATAGGCGTTGATATTGCCCGGCTGAAGGCGAAGGACGTGGCCGAATTCCTGCAGCGCCTCGTCCTTGCGCCCGTAGTCGGCAAGCGTTACGGCGAGGTTGTTTCGGATGAGCGGTTTTTCCGGCGCAAGGCTGCGGGCGATCTCGTAACAGGCGATGGCATCGCCATGGCGTCCGAGATCGCGCAGGATCCTCGCCTTTTCCAGATAGGCGGTCAGGTGTCTTGCATCGAGCGCGAGCAGCTTGTCCCAATAATAGAGCGCGGCCTCCAGGTCGCCGCGCTTGGCCACGACGCCGGCAAGCAGCGGCAGGATGTCCGCCGTGCGGTACTCCTTCGAAAGCACCTGCACATAGCGCTCTTCGGCTCGTGCCAGATCTCCGCTTGCATGAAAGCGCATCGCCTCGTTCAGCGAATATCCCGTCAGGTCCGCCGTTTCTCCGTCAATCCGCATCGGTACCCCGCTGTTCACCGTGAAGCCGGGAGCAGTCCCGGTCCCGACGGGGTAGGATGCGAACCATGCTGGAAGCTTGCGGTCGGTTCGATGCCGGGCGGCCTCGCAGCCAAAGGCCGCGCGGCCGGCGGCTATGGTTCTGTTTTCATTGGTACTTGCGCATGCGGCGCCGATGGCTCCTGCACATCACGTTTCCGTCAGGGCGCAAATTCAGTTGAGGGTCCGCACGATCCCGGGCGTATCGAGCGAGAAGGCCGGGATGTCGACCTTGAACGTCTCTCCCTCGTCGGTCTGCATCTCGTAATGGCCGAACATCATGCCCGATGGCGTGTCCAGCGGGCAGCCGGAGGAATATTCGTAGCTTTCGCCGGGCTTCAGCCGCGGCTGCTCGCCGACGACGCCAAGCCCGTCGACCTCGTCGACCACGCCGTTTTCGTCGGTGATGTGCCAGTAGCGATGCACCAGCCTCACCGTATGGGAGGAGTGGTTCTCGATGACGATATGATAACCCCAGACATAGCGGCTGTCCTCCGGACTGGATTGCTCCTCCAGATAGTAGGGCTCGACAGCGACTTCTATGTCTCTTGTCCGGGCGCGATACATGGACACCTCAACGCTGCAGCGTCCGCAAGGCGGCGCTGCAGAACCTGGAACCTGCCCTGCCTGCCTGCCGAAAATCGACGGGTCGTTTTCGGCAGGCCGCAGGGCTGCATGCTCGGATATCGTACAGGTGATGCGTAACGTCAAGAAAGCTCGCGGTTTGCGGGCCTTTCAGCGAGTTATTCCTGTAATCAGGGATAACTGATATGGTGAATCCGTTCACGCCGGATTCACCATGCCGGAGACCGGCGTCAGATTGCCGCGAGCGCCCTGGCGAAATCGTCCATCAGATCCTGGGCGTCCTCGATGCCGGCCGAGAACCGCACGGTGCCGGGCGAGATTCCGAGTTCGGTCCGCGCATCGTCGGTGAGGTTCTTGTGCGTCGTCGTGCCGGGATGGGTGATCAGGCTGCGGGTATCGCCGAGATTGTTGGAGATCGTCACCACTTCCAGTGCGTTCTGCAGCTTGAAGGCTGCTTCCTTGCCGCCCTTGAGCTCGAAGCAGACGAGCGTCGAGCCGCCGGTCATCTGCCGGGCGATGATGTCGGCCTGCGGATGGTCCTTGCGGCCCGGATAGATGACTTTGGCCACCTGGCTCTGGTCGGCGAGGAAATCGGCGATCTTCGCCGCGTTCTCCGTCTGCTGCCTGACGCGCAGCGGCAGCGTCTCCAGGCCCTTGATCAGCGTCCAGGCCGTAAAGGGCGACATGGCCGGGCCGGTGTGACGATAGTAGTCCTGCAGGTGTTCCGTCACCCACTCCCTGTCGGAAAGGATGACGCCTGCGAGGCTGCGGCCCTGGCCGTCGATATGTTTGGTGGCGGAATAGACGACGATATGGGCGCCGAGCTCCAGCGGCTTCTGGAAGAGTGGCGTGGCGAAGACGTTGTCGACCACGACCTTGGCGCCGATCTGGTTGGCGAGCCGGGCGACGCCGGCGATATCGACGATTTCGAGCGTCGGGTTGGTCGGGCTTTCGAGGAAGAAGACCTTGGTATTCTTCTGGATCGCCTTTTCCCAGTTGGCGAGATCGCGGCCGTCGATCAGCGTGCATTCGATGCCGTAGCGCGGAGCGAGCGTCTCGACCACCCAGCGGCACGAGCCGAACAGGGCGCGGGCGGCGACGATATGGTCGCCGGCCTTCAGCTGGCAGAGCAGCGCGGCCGAAACGGCGGCCATGCCGGAGGCGGTGGCGCGGGCTTCCTCCGCGCCTTCCAGCGCGCACATGCGCTTTTCGAACATGTCGTTGGTCGGGCTGCCGTAGCGTGCATAGATATAGCCGTCGGTCTCGCCCTTGAAGCGCGCTTCGGCGGCTTCCGAACTGTCATAGGCAAAGCCCTGGGTGAGATAGATCGCTTCCGACATCTCTCCATATTGCGAGCGCAGCGTGCCGCCATGCACGAGCGTCGTTGCCGGGCGCCAATTCTTGTTCGGGATCTTGCTCATCTACGGACCACCTTCGTGATACAAAAAAACCGGTCGCGATTGCAGACCGGTTTTCAACCCGGTCTTTTTAGCCACTTGTTTAACGTGGCTGCAAGCCGACCGGCCAAATCACCACGGGATAAAGCTGCCTTACGCTTCGCCCATGCTTGCGTCAATGGCCGGCATTTGGTTTTGTCGCCGGCAGATAAGAGAGAGACATCATGGCTCGCGAAACGGGAATTCTGGCGGACCGCGCGCTCGCGGCGCTCTTCGACAATGGCCGGCTGGTCTCCGAGCGTCCGCTGGATGCCGACCAGATCCAGCCGGCGAGCCTCGATCTGCGTCTCGGCGCCAAGGCCTTCCGCGTGCGCGCCAGCTTCATGCCCGGCCCGCAGAGCCGTGTCGCCGACAAGCTCGACCGCCTGAAACTGCATGTCGTCGATCTGTCCGAGGGCGCCGTCCTGGAAACCGGCTGCGTCTATATCGTGCCGCTGATGGAACGCCTCGAGCTGCCGGCCGGCATGTCCGCCTCGGCCAACCCGAAGAGCTCGACCGGCCGGCTCGATATCTTCACCCGCGTCATCACCGACTATGCGCAGGAATTCGACAAGATCCCGGCCGGTTATTCCGGTCCGCTCTATCTCGAAATCTCGCCGCGCACCTTCCCGATCGTCGTCCGCCAGGGATCGCGCCTGTCGCAGATCCGCTTCCGCATCGGCAATGCGCTTCTGGGCGAACCCGAACTGCTGCGGTTGCACGAGACGGAAACGCTCGTTGCCGCCGCGACGCCGAATGTCTCGGGCGGCGGCATCGCGCTGTCGATCGATCTCAGCGGCGATGCCGAAGGCCTGATCGGCTATCGCGGCAAGCATCACACCGCCGTCGTCGACGTGGACAAGAAGGCCCAGCACGATCTCTTCGACTTCTGGGAACCGCTCTACAGCCGCGGGCGCCACGAGCTTATCCTCGATCCGGACGAGTTCTACATCCTCGTCTCGCGCGAGGCGGTGCATGTGCCGCCGCTCTATGCGGCCGAGATGACCCCCTTCGATCCCCTGGTCGGCGAATTCCGCGTCCACTATGCCGGCTTTTTCGATCCGGGCTTCGGTCACGAGGCGGCGGGCGGCAGGGGCAGCCGCGCCGTCCTGGAAGTTCGCAGCCACGAGGTTCCCTTCATCCTCGAGGATGGCCAGATCGTCGGACGTCTCGTCTACGAACACATGATGGAAGCACCTCAAGGCCTCTACGGTGCCGGTGTCGGCTCCAACTATCAGGCCCAGGGCCTGAAGCTCTCCAAGCATTTCCGCGCCTGAGCCGGAACGCTCTCCGCCTCCTCCCGAGGCGAGCCCGGCGTTACCCGCCGCCCATCCCCGATCCGGCTCGTCGTCCCGGCACGAGTGCCGGCCTTGACAGGACCGGCCGGTTGTTGGAAACCTGCTGTCCATCGCGGGTGTAGCTCAATGGTAGAGCAGCAGCTTCCCAAGCTGAATACGAGGGTTCGATTCCCTTCACCCGCTCCAGAACTCCTTTTTGCTCGACAGTTTTCCGCCGGCTTCCCGCCGGTGGTTCGCCTTTCTATATGGCGGCCGCTGGTGGAGTATTGCCGGGAATGTTGTGGTTCCCGGCATCTGCCTTTCTGTCACGAAGCCTTACGCGCTGTATTTTGGGGGCGCCGTGAACACGGGCGCAAGCTTTTCGTAGGCTTGAGCCGCGCGCAGCACCAGCGCATCCTCATGAAGCCTTCCGCCGATCTGGAAGGAAAGGGGCAGGCCTTGTGCGTCGAAGCCGGCTGGAAGAGCGATAGCCGGTTGGCCGGTCATGTTGAAGGGCGGGCAATAGCGTGTGAGACCAGGCATCAGATCCTCTCTCTGCCCACCGAAGGATACTTCTTCCGCCCCGATTTCCCATGCCGGGAACGGCACGACCGGCATGGCGATGAGGTCGACCTTCTGCATGACGGCGGCATAGGCCTCGGCGATCTTCTGGCGCACGCGTTGAGCATGCACATATTCCGTCGCGGGGATGAAGGCACCGAGCGTGATATGGCTGCGAACGCGTTGCGAATAGTCTTCCGGCCGGCTGCGCAGCAGGTCGCGTTGGGATTCGGCCAGCTCCGCGCCTGCGATGACCCACATCAGGGTACGTGACATCAGATGATCGGGGACTTCCACCTCGATCAGTCGGGCGCCGGCCTTTTCGAGCAAGGCATAGGCGTTTTCGCATGCGGCCAGCATCTCCGCGTCGATGAACTCGTTCGGCTGCTTCTTCGGAACGCCGATGCGCAGGCCCTCGATACCGAGGTCGATGCCGGCGAGATAGTCCGGTGCCGGGCGCTGGCTGGAGGCTGGATCGCGCGGGTCGGGGCCGGCCATCGCCTGCAGCATCAGGGCGGTGTCCCTGACCGTACGTGTCATCGGGCCGACGTGGTCGAGGCTGTAGCCCGCGGGGAGTACGCCGGCGCGGCTGATGGCGCCGTAGGTGGCCTTCAAACCGACGATGCCACAGGCGGCGGCCGGCAGGCGGATCGATCCGCCTGTGTCGGAGCCGAGCGCGCCATAGGCGATGCCGGCTGCGACGGCAGCAGCCGGGCCGCTGCTGGAGGCGCCGCAGGCCCGTTCCTCGTTCCACGGGTTGCGGCTTTCACCGTAGTCGGGATGCACGCCGCCGAAGGCCAGCTCGTACATGTTGAGCTTGCCGAGAATAACGGCTCCCGAGCGGCGGAGGCGTTCGACAACGGTAGCGTCCCTTGAAGGAATGTGATCCCTGTAGAGCCGCGAGGCGGCCGTGGTGACGACACCTCCCGTTTCCATATTGTCCTTGATGGCGATCGGTACGCCATGCAGCGGGCCGAGGATCGTGCCCTGGCCGCGAAGGAGATCCATGGCGTCGGCTTCGGCAAGGGCCGAATCCTTCATCACGGTGATGTAGGCATTGAGCCTTGGATCGTATTTCTCGATGCGCGAAAGCATCAGCTCGGTCACCGTGCGGGAGGTGACCTTACCGGCCGCGATCATTGCCGCGACTTCGGACAGGGGCAGGAAGGCCAGTTCGCTTTCGGACATCTCGCTCATTTCTGCACCCGGTCGATGGGGAAGGTGGCGAAGGGTTCGACGCCTGCGACGTCGAGATTGCGCAGATAGGCGAGGCCTTCCATTCCGGCGCGGATATGTGCGGTCAGCTCTTCCGGATCCATGCCCTCTATGTTGATCTCGAACATTTCGGCATAGGCACCAATGCCTGCCGGTGTGATATGGAACTCAGGCGTGTTCATCGTCTGCTCCTTGTTGGAAATATCAGGGTTTCGGGCTCTGCAGGGGTTGGGATGGTATCCCGGCGCTGATGATGACGTTGGCCAGGAAGGCGAGTGCCGAGACGATCATGACGGCGGGCATGGCGCTTTCCAGCCTGTCGTGATGCATGTTGGCGATTGAGCCGAACACGCCGATCCCGAGAACGCCGCCGATCTGGCGCGATGCGTTGAGCATGCCGGAAAACATCCCCGTGCGGTTGAAGCTCGCGCCGCGCACCGTGATGAAGGTGATGGCGGGCACGGAGGTCGAGACGCCGAGGCTGATCAGCAGCAGAAGCAGGTTGAAGGCCAGGTTCCAGTCTCCGCCAAGCGGCACCGCGATGGCGCAAAGCGAGGCTGCCGCTGCCATGGCCGATCCGAACAGCATTGTCGGCTTCGGCCCGGAACGGACGGTGAGCGCGCCGCCGACGAAGTTTCCGATCACGGTCGCGGCCGTGAGCGGCAGGAAGGCGGCGCCCGTGGCTGCCGGGTCGTAATGCAGGTGGAACTGGAAATAGGCACCGAGAAAGAAAAGCAGTCCGTAATAGGCGAAGCTGACGATGATGCCGTTTGCGCAGCCTCTCCACAGGTCGTCGTCGCGGAGTATTCCGAGAGGTACGAGCGGAAACCTGCTGCGGCGTTCCACCATTATGAAGGCGGCAACCGCAAGCGGGAAGGAAAGCAGCGGGCCAAGGACATTCGAGGACCAGAATCCGTTCTGCCCGAAGTTGATGCTGGCCATGGTCAGGCTGCCGAGAATGACGATGGAGAGCGCGAGACCAGGCAGGTCCAGGGCTTCCATGCCGAAGAGCGTGGATTTCAGGCGTCGCCGGAGCGGTATCGGGTCGTGGTCCGGCCGCACCGCCAGGCATAGCAAAAGTGCGGCGGCGCCGGCCGGGAGATTGATGATGAAGATGCTCGGCCAGCCGAAGGAGGAAACCAGGCGGCCGCCGAGATAGACACCGGCAGCAAGAGAGAAGCTCGACCAGCCGACCCAGACGCTGATGGCCTTGGCCTGTCGTGTCGGTTCGGGGAAGCTCTGCTTGATGAGGGTCAGCGAGGTCGCCACCGAAAGCGCCGCGCCCAGGCCCTGTGCGACTCGCGCCGAGACCAACCACAGGACGTTTGTCGCCAATGCGCAGGCGAGCGATGAAGCGATGAAGATCGTCGCGCCCGTGACGAAGACGAGACGTGGCCCCAGCCGATCGGAAATGATGCCGCTGGCGAGAAGGCAGCTTGCGAATGCCATCAGGTAAGCGGTGGTCACCCATTGCAGTTCCGATAAACCAGCATCGAGGCTTCCCCGAATGTCGGACATGGCGACGTTGACGATCGACACGCTCAGGATCGTCATGCTGAACATCAGGCTCACGGATGCGAGGACAGCCCAGCGCCCTTTATGGGCTCGTGATATTTCGCCATGCATCTGCAGAGAATTCCTCTGTTGCCGTAAGGCAACGACCGTCTGCTCCCCGCGCGCCGGCGCCGGGCCAAAATGTGTCGATAAGGGGTGGGCGGCGGCCAGTTTGGCCGAGCGTGCCGGGAAAGCAGCCCGGGAAAGTACCCGGGCTGCCGGCAGTTCTACATCGTCTTCCAGTCGCCGAGCGCTTCGAACGCCGCCGAGGCCGAGATCAGCGTATTGTCCGCCAGATGCTTGCCCGTCAGCATCATGCCGACCGGCAGACCATCGATCATGCCGCAGGGAACGCTCATGGAGGGATGGCCGGTGACGTCGGCCACGCAGGTGTTGCGCAGCATGCTGAAAGCCGAACCCAGCGTCTCCGGGATGGTGGCGTCGCGATCGACCCGTTCCGTTGCCACTATCGGCGTCGTCGGCATGACGATTATGTCGTATTCGGCCAACGCCTTGTCATAGCCTTCGCGGACGAGACGGCGCAGGTTCTGGCCCTTGTGGTAATATCGGCTGTAGTAGTTGCGGCGGAGGTATTCGCCGGTCAGCATGACCGAGATGACCTGTGCCGGCACGTCGCCCGGATGGGCTTTCATTCCCCGTGCGATCGCCGCGTGAAGCGTGGTGTTGTAGTAGCCCTGCCAGTTGGTTCCGGCGCCGTAGCCACGGATCATGAAGTCGGTGGCGCCTTCCATCATGATCGCGACATAGACGTCCATGCCCATGATATGGGCGGGGACAGAGATCTCGTCGACGGTCGCGCCGAGGCTTTCGAACTTCTTCGCCGCGGCCTTGACGCTGGCATCGACGCGCGGATCGGAGGCCGGTACGCCTTCCGGCGTCTCGGCAAGGCCGAAGCCCTCGCGCACGATGCCGATCTTCAGGCCTTTTACGCCCCGCTCGAGCGCTTCCATGTAGTCGAACTTGAAGTCCGTCGGGATCACGCCGGCCTGACGCGGATCGAGCGGATCGGTGCCTGCGATCGCGGTCAGGAGCTTGGCGATGCCCTTGGTGGAGCTTGCCATGGGGCCGAGATGATCCATGGTCATCTCGATCATGCCGCAACCGGTATAGGGTACGAGGCCGTAAGTTGGCTTCAGGCCGTAGCAGCCGGACCATGCTGCGGGAATGCGGATCGAGCCGCCCTGGTCGCCGCCGATCGCCATGTCGACGTCGCCTGCGCCGATCGCGGCCCCGCTGCCGCCCGACGAGGCGCCTGTGTTGTGGGTAGGCTTGAACGGGTTGCAGATCGGGCCGTGGCTGCAGGTATGCCCGGCGCCGGAAAAGGAGAAGTCTTCCGTATTGGTCTTGCCGACGATGCGGCCGCCGGCATCGAGAATGCGGGTGACGATGGTCGCGTCGATATCGGGAATGAAGCCTTCCAGTATGCGGGTGCCGTTGGTAAGCGGCATGCCGGCGACCGAAACGACGTCCTTCAGGCCGATTTTCTCGCCGGCCAGGATGCCGTCTGCGGCGCCTTCGATGTCGCAGCGCCACAGCCACGCGTTCAGCGGATTGTCTTCCGTCGCAGGCTTGTATCCGGCGTCTCGCTTGTATTTGACCGGCAGTTTCGGCTCGGGAATGGTTTCCAGCGAACGAAGCGAGCGGATCGCCGGCTTCATGGCGTCTCGATAGGCTTCCGCGTCCGCGTCCGTCAGGGCGATCCCGTAGTCGGCGGCGATCCCGATAAGCGTATCCTTGCTCGGATACTCTGGGCCGATTGGCATAGTATTCTCCTGCTTAAAGTTTGCTTGATGGAACGAGAGAGAAGAAATCAGCGCTTCATGATGGTGCGCTGGCGCGGATCCATTGCGTCGCGAATGCCGTCGCCGACGAAATTGAACGAAAGGGCGACAAGCACGACGATGACGCCGGGGATAGTCGCGACATGGGGGCTGCGGGCCAGGACCTTCAGACCATCCGAGGACATGATGCCCCAATCGGAGATCGGCGGCTGGACGCCGAGACCGAGGAAGCTCAGTCCCGAGGCGAAGACGATCATCGAGCCGATGGCGGTCGTCGCATAGATGAGGACCGGTGCCAGAACGTTCGGCAGCACTTCGCGCATCAGGATCTGCAGTGTCGAGCTTCCGGCCACGCGCGCAGCCTCGATATAGTCGCGGCTGCGTACCGAGACGACTTCGACGTAAACCACGCGGGTGAAGTAGGGGATCATGACGATCGCCATCGAGAGCATCACGTTCATCAGGCCGGGACCGAGAACCGCCGAGACCGCCACGGCAAGCAGCACCATCGGAAACGCGAACAGCACGTCCAGCGGGCGCATGATGATGGCGGCGATGCGGCCGCCGAAATAACCGGCGGTGATGCCGAGTGCGAGCGCCACGATGGCGGTCACGACCGGGGGCACGATACCGACCGGAAGGCTGACGCGCCCGCCCCAGATCAGGCGGCTCAGGATGTCGCGCCCCTGCCCGTCGGTGCCGAGGAAATGGCCGTCCGAAAACAGCGGCAGGAAGCGCTGTACCTTGTCGCCGGCGCTGTAGGGATCGTAAGGCGCTATCCACGGCGCGAAGATCGTTACCGCGGATACGATGACGATGACCGCAAGGCTGACGGTTGCGACGCGATCGCGCATGAAAGTGCGGCAGGCGAGCGTCATCTGCGATTCATGGGTGGTCCTGGTCGATGCCGAGCGATCTTCGCTTTCGGCAAAGTCTGCACTGGTCGCAATGCTCTGCATGTTCGCCTCCTTGGATGTTTCGGTGATTTCGTGGGTCGCGACGGCTGCGATGCTCATTGGCGCACCCGCGGATCGAGGGCTGCCTGGGTGACATCGGAGATGAAGTTGACGATAACGAACACCACGCCGACGCAGAGCACCACGGCCTGGATGACCGGCACGTCGCGGGAAATGATGGAGTTGTACATCAGCTGTCCGATGCCCGGCCAGTTGAACACCACCTCGCTGAACAGCGCCGTACCGAAGAGATAGCCGAGCTGCAGTCCGCAGATGTTGACGATGCCGGGCAGCGCGTTGCGCAGGCCGTGTTCGGTGATGACGCGCCATTCAGAGAAGCCGCGGGCCCGGGCTGCCGTGACATATTGCTGCTTGAGGATGTCGATCATCGAGGCGCGGGTAAGGCGGACGATGACGGCAAGCGGAATGAGGGCCGCGGTTACCGCCGGCAGGATGAGATGGGTCATCACAACCAGCGGACCGGCGGGCCGGCCGACGACGTACATGCCGGACGACGGCAGCCACTTGAGCTGCAGGGCGAAGTAGATCGCAAGCAGGAAGCCGAGCCAGAAGGGCGGGGCATTGGCCAGCACGAGACAGGTCGTGACGGAAATCTTGTCGAACAGGCTGTTCTGCTTGACGGCCGCCATCACGCCGAGCCCGACGCCGAGGACCGCAGCGATCAGGAAGGCGGCTGCCGTCAGAATGAGGCTGTTGAGCGCGCGGGGCAGAAGCACGTCCGTGACCGGCATGCTGAAGGAGATCGACCGGCCGAAGTCGCCCGAGGCGACGTTGCCCAGCCAGATCAGATATTGCTGGATCGCCGGCAGGTCGAGGCCGAGCGCCTTGCGCAATTCCGCCAGCCCTTCCGGGGTCGCATAGGGTCCGAGCAGAACCATCGCGGCATCGCCCGGAATGAGGCGCATCAGGAAGAAGACCAGAACGGACATTCCGAAGAGGATAAGCGGGACCAGCGTCAGCCGGTTCAGGATAAATCGCAGCATGTTCAGTCTCGCCGTTGTTGCAGGTGTCGCCGTATCGTCTGCGGCGGTCTTTGCGGACGACGGCGAATGGCCGCCGTCGTCCGGAGCGAGGGCATGAGGGGACTGATCCATCCCCTCTGCGGTGATCACTCGTCTTCGGAGATCCAGATGTTGGAGTAAGCCTCGATCCAGTCGGCCGAGCGGATGAAACCCTTGACCTTGGAGGACATGGCGTAGGCGCCCATGTCGCCGACGACCGGCAGGTGGTAGGCCTTCTCCATGTCGATTTCTGCAAGTTTGCGGGCGGATGAGATGCGCAGGTTCTGGTCGGTCGCGCCGATCATCTTCGTCAGGGTCTCATCGACCTCAGGATCGTTGACGTGGCCGGAATTGCCCCAGGACTCGCTCTGCAGCGGGACCTGCAGCCAGAAGTCCGAGTTGGAGCCCCAGGACTGCTGGTTGATGCCGGACGTGTCTTCCAGGCCTTTCAGCCAGCGGCCGAGATAGGTGTTCCACTCGTAGGTCTGCAATGTGACCTCGACGCCGATCTTGCGCAGGTCGCGCTGGATCCATTCCGCCATCTGCACCGGCATCATCTGGCCGGAGCCGGAAGTGGACTCCTCGTAGACCGTCTTGAAGCCGTCCGGGAAGCCGGCTTCGGCGAGCAGCGCCTTGGCCTTTTCCGGATCGTAGGGATAGGGCTCCTTCCAGTTCGGATCGTAGGCCGGGGACGACTTGCTGACCATCGAGAACACCGGTGCGGCGGTGCCGCGCAGCAGTTCTCTCGCCATGCCTTCCTTGTCGATCGCCATGGAGACGGCCTGACGGACCTTCTGATTGGCGAACGGGCCGGTCTTGGTGTTGAAGTAGAGGTACCAGATGTGCGGCAGCGGCCCCATGGCGACGTTGAAGCCCGATTCCTCCAGCGGCTCGACGTCGTCCGGCGGGACAGAGATGATGAGATCGACCTCGCCGGCCTGAAGGGCGTTTACACGGGTCGTTGCATCCGGAATCTGGCGGAAGATCAGCGTGTCGAGATAGGGATAGGGCTTGTTCCAGTAGTCCGGGTTCTTGGTGAGCGTGACATATTCGCCCTTCACCTGTTCGCTGACCGTGAACGCGCCGGTGCCGGCCGGATGGTTGACGACCTCGTCGTTTCCGTATTTTTGGATCGAGGTCGGGCTGGCGATTGTCGGCAGGCCGGGCGATGCACCTTCGGCCAACTGGTCGATGAAGAAGGAGTTCGGCTGCGACAGGGTGAAGACGACGGTCATGTCGTCGGCCGCCTTGACGTCCTTCAGGTAGAGATAGCGGAACTGCGGAATGCCGGCGCCGCGCGGATTGTAGAACTCGAACTTTGAATCGAAGACGCGGCGCACGTTGAACACGACGGCGTCGGCGTTGAACGGTGTTCCGTCGTGGAACTTCACGCCTTCGCGCAGATGGAAGGTGTAGGTCAGGCCGTCCGGGCTGACGTCCCAGCTCTTGGCGAGAACCGGAACGATCGGCGGCGGGGCGCCCTTGGTGTCGACCATGTAATCACGGGCGACGAGGCCCTCGAAGACGAGCTGGTTGACGCGGGCAGCCGCGCCGGACTCGCTGACGGCGGGATCGCGGGTTCCGAGCTCGGTCTCGGCGCCGACCACAAGCGTGCCGCCTGCAACCGGCTGCTGGGCGAGAGCAGGGTAGGCCGCTGTTGTAAACAGCAACGCGCCGGCGACGGCAAGATTTCGAAATAACGACTTGGCTTTCATGAAATCGGCTCTCCTTGTGATCATTGTGCGGGAACGGCGATCTGGTGCCGCGCGGAGAGCGAGGCATCGATGAGGCGCCGGGTGAAGTCTTCTCTGGGGGTCTCGAAAACCGTATCGACATCCCCGGATTCGATGACGCGGCCGCCGTCGAGCACGGCCACGCGGTCGCTCATGTATCGGCCCATGAGCAGGTTGTTGGCGACGAACAGGTAGGTGAGGCCAAGGCTCGCCTGCAGTTCCTTCAGGAGATTGGCCACCTGCGCCTGAACCGAGACGTCGAGTGCCGAAAGCGGCTCGTCTAGGAAGATGAAGCGCGGGCGCGAGACGAGGGCGCGGGCAATCCCCGCGCGCTGACACTGGCCACCGGAAAGCTCGTGGGGGTAGCGCATGGCAAAACGCGGATCGAGGCCGACCTGTGTCAGTACCTCGGCAATGCGCTCGCTGCGTTCCGCCGGCGTGCCGATGCCGAAATTCTGCATCGGAAGCTCGAGGCTCTCGCCAATCTGCCGGCGCGGATTGAAGGCCGCCAGCGGATTCTGGAAGATCATCTGCACCTGCGCCCGATCGACCTTGTCGTTCAGCGGCTTGCCGTCATACAAAAGCGCGCCGGAGGTCGGCGAAATCAGGTTGAGGATGATGCGGCCGATGGTCGACTTGCCGGAGCCCGATGGGCCGACGAGGCCGAATGTCTCGCCTGGATAGATCTTCAGGTCGATGTCGCTGAGGATGTCCTTCGATTTGACCCGAAAGCCGATCTTCTGCATTTCGATGAGGGGCTGTCTCTTATCCATGGCTCAGGCCCTCCCGTAGAGCCAGCAGCGTGCGCTCTGGTTCTGGTCGAGCATGAAGGGATCGGGCACCTGCTCGCGGCAGATGCTTGTCGCGTGCGAACAGCGCGGGCGGAACGAACAGCCCGAGGGCAGTGCGGTGAGATCCGGAATCTCACCGGGGATCTGCCGCAACGGACCTTTCTCGCCGGTCGGGACCGAGGCGATCAGGCCCTGGGAATAAGGGTGGCGCGGACCATGCAGGAGCGTGCCGACCGGGCCGGTTTCCACGACGCGACCGGCATACATCACCACCACGCGGTCCGCGAGGCGGGAGACCACGCCGAAATCGTGGGTGATCAGCCAGACGGCCATACCCGTTCGGGCCTGGATCTGCTTGATCTGGGTAAGGATTTCGTCCTGCGCGATGGCGTCGAGCAGGCTCGTCGGCTCGTCTGCGATCAGCAGGTCAGGCTCGCCGGCCAGCGCCAGGGCCAGCATGGCGCGCTGCGCATCGCCTGCGCTGGTCTCGTAGGAAAAGCGCGACATGATTTCCTGCGGGTTGGAAAACCCGATGTCGCTGAGGATCGACTTGCCGATCTTTTCGGCGTCGTAGCGAGAAACGTTGCGATGCAGCCTGATGGTATCGACCAGCTGGTCGCCGATACGCTGCAGCGGATGGAGCGCGGCATAAGCGTTCTGGAACAGCATCGCGATGCGGCGGCCGAGGATCTTGCGCAGCTTCGGCAGCGGAAGCGCCAGGATATCGACATCGTCCAGAAACGCCGATCCCTTTTCGATGACTGCCGGTGGCTGCGGGACCAGCCGGGTCACGCTGAGCGCGGTCACGCTCTTGCCGGATCCGGATTCTCCCACCACGGCGACGACTTCGCCGCGATCGATCTTGAAACTCACGTCGTTCACCGCGCGAACGGTTCCGGATGCAGATGGAAACGTCGTGGTGACACCACGTATGTCGAGCAACATTGGTCCGACCCCTACCGATTGAAGACAAGGCTCCGCCGCAAGCGGAGACGGTAAAGTTCCGCAGCGGTCGTATTTTCAATGTTTTGGATCACCGTTTACGGTGCGTCAGATCGCCTTGGTGCGTTGCACACGGCTTGGCTAATAAGCTCTCTATTTTGTCGACAGTCGTCAAGAAAAATTTTGTCGACAATCGAAATTATCTTTTAAAACCAGTTATTTGCATAATATTTTGGCGATTGCATCACGCGGCTGATTGAAATTTGTGCGCTGCTTCCTCAGGCGAAAGCCGCGCTACGGTGCCGTCTTCGTCGACGATATAGGTGACGTAACCTATGGCTTCGCGTGTGATCGGCCGCGCCAGAAACTCGAACGTCATCAATATGATCTGGCTTCGGACAATCTCCTCGGCCTCGCTCGGCGAGCGGTGTTTCATGGCTTCCAAAAAGCCCTTGAGATTGCTGATCACCCAGGTCGGCCGGATCTTGCCGCTATCGAGAACCGAGATATAGACCCTGAAGAGATTGGATATCGAAAGCCACGACTGGAGGCAGAATCTGTTCCGCCCGGCTTCCATCAATCGCAGATGATATTCCCATATCTTCAGGTGAAATTTCCGGCTGTTGCCGATACGGAAGTTGGCTTCGGCTTCTTCGACGAGACCTTCCAGATCGTCGAAGGCAGCCTGGTTCTGTTCTGTCGCCAGGCTTCTCGCTGCGGCTCCCTCGAGAAGCGCTCGCAGGCACACCATCTGCATCATGTCTTCCGCAGATGGTTTCGCGACATAGCTTCCGCGCCCTTGCCGGATTTCCAGAAGGCCCTCTCCGGCAAGAGTTTTAAACGCCTCGCGCAATGTGGCGCGGCTCACACCGAGCGAGTTCGCCAAATCGATTTCGAGAAGCCTTTCTCCAGGCTTGAAACGACCACCGATAATTTCCTGCGTAAGTCTGGCGGTAGCCACCTCGCTCAGGTTGGGATTGCGGGTGAGCTTCAAAGAGGTCTTTTTCATCGAATGCCTTTGAACAGAAGTTCAATCAGCATACGTAGATTCCTGCAAAATGCACTAACGTCTGCGGCCTGTGCGGCATGATCACCGGTATTCGGCCGAATGACCGAACACTCGCCGCCCGTGCTGTGCGCTTTTGATCCGGCCGCTTCACGCACGCCTGGGCATGCCGCTTCTGGCCGGCCATTCCCGCTCTCGTGGAATTGCGTCGGTCATCCTGCATCTGAACAGGGAACGTTATGGACCCTTCGCCCGGTCGTGGCGGCCGCGTGCCGTCGTCCGTCTGGCAGGCGCTCTGCCCGCGCGTTTTGCCACCAGACGTGGCGCGTGCCTCTGAGCCAGCAGGATTTCCGTTCCTGCAAACGCCGCCATTGCCAGTATCCCGGTCAGGACGGCGACATCCAGCCACATCATTTCGGTCTCCTTTGCCGATATCGGGCGCTCGCGATTGCCGGCGCCATCGATCGTGTCTGTTCGATGGAATGGAGGTGTGGTCTCGCTCGCGCCTGCGGAAGGGCATGTGCGGAAGATGCAGTGTTCACCGGATCTGGACGATGGCGAACAGCGCCATGCGGCCGGGTGAGTGCGCACTGCCGCCTGCGGCAGGGGAGATCGCGTCCAGGTGGCGCCCCTGGGGCAGACTTACGTATACTTGTGCCCGGCGGGCGGCCGCCGCATCATCCGGGCGGTGATCTGGCCGGACCCGGCTGACCTAGCTGGAGATCGCGCGGCACGCGGCCTTGGGATGCGAGCGCTTTCGGCTCATCGTCGGCGGGTTGCGGGACAGGGCCGTCGCAACAAGCTCCGTCCGGAACCCGAGGAAAGTCCATGATCGAATATCAGACCATTGCTGGCGTGAAGGTTCCCGACAGCGCGCTGGTCCGCCGCGCGGTCGATTACGCGCGGGAGATCTACGAGCCCTACCTGTTCAACCACGTCATGCGTTCCTGGCTGTTTGCGGTCCGCCTTGCGCAGATACAGGGCACGGCCCATGACGGTGAAGTGCTGGCGCTCGGCACGCTTCTTCACGACATGACCTTGAACGAGGATTTCAAGGGACCGCGGCGGTTCGAGGTCGAAGCCGCCGATCTTGCGAGGAACTACGCCCTCGATGCCGGGCTGGACCAGCGCCGCGCCCAGCTTATCTGGGATGGCGTCGCGCTCAATGCGACGCCATCGATCGGCCTGTTCAAGGAGGCCGAGGTGGCGCTGTGCACCGCCGGGATCTGCCTGGATGTAGTAGGCTTCCAGTACAACATCATTCCGGCCGCAGAGATCAGGGAGATCGTCGCTGCCTATCCGCGGCTGGGAATGAAGGAGAAGATGGCGCGGTGTTTCTGCCACATCGCCCGGAATGCCGCCGAGACGACTTACGGAAGCTTCATCGCCGATTATGGACACCGTTTCGTCGAGGGCTATTCCGCCCCCTCCGTCGTTGATCTCGTCCAGGATGCACCGTTCGACGAATAGCCGCGCTCGCCCGTCGCGGGCAAACGCGGCTGTTTATCCTGCCCTTGCGGCTGGCGGGCCGTCAGAAGACGGCGAGGTAACGGAGCAGCGAGATGATGCCGATGATGATGACGATGACCTGGGCGATCTGCTTGGCGCGGCCGTCGATCGGCAACCGTGCAATCAGATAGAGTACCAGGACGATGACCAGGAATGTGATCAGAAGGCTGATCAGGATCGACATAGGCGCTTGCTCCTCGAAAAGCTATTGAAAGCAGGCAGATAGAGTGGATCCGCCGTTAGGGAAGGGGCGGCGTCACATTTCTGTTGCAAGCATCTCTTCCGCTTCGGCCGGGTTGGTCCGAGCCCTGCTCGGCCGATGAGGCGTCTTGTTCCAGTGGAAGGGCCTTGTCTTGAGTTCGATCACGGCGCGCCAGCTCGCCGCCGAGATCATCAGCCAGTAGAAGGGCACGAAAATCCAGCGCCAGCCGAGCAGCCGTTTTTCGTGGTCGATCATCGAGCCGACCCCCAGTCCGATGAAAATCAGGTAGCTGCCGACGATGTTGACGAAATCCATGACGAAGAGCGAGACGACGCCGAAGGGCAGTCCGTCTTTCGGTGCCTCCAGCATGGCCGAGGCGCCCAGCCACAGAAAGACGAAGATCAGCGGATGGAGCAGCGCCGACAGCAGCATGCCACCCACCATCAGCTGAAAGGTCACGAAGGGCAGAATGCCCATCTGCCGCATCAGGCGGGCCGGGTCGCGCATCAGCACCAGCCAGGTCTGCAGCCAGCCCTTGAACCAGCGGGCGCGCTGCGCCATCCAGACGGACACTTCCAGCGGCGCATCCTCGAGCGTCTGGCGAGTGAGCACGTCGGACCGGTAGCCGAGCCGATAGAGGCGAAGCCCCATGTCGGCGTCCTCGGTAACGTTGAACGGGTCCCAGCCCCCGGCAAGGCGCAGTACCGATGTCTTGAAATGGTTGGATGTTCCGCCGAGCGGCAGCGGCATTCGTCTTTCGCCGAGCATCGGCAGGACGCCGCGGAACAGCGCGGAATATTCCAGCGAGAACAGGGCGCTGATCCAGGAATCGCGGGCATTGGCGATGATCAGCGGCGCCTGGAGGCAGGCAAGCTCCGGCGGGCCGCCGCAAAACCGGCCATAGGCCTCTCGCAGCTGGCGGGGATGCGGCCTGTCCTCCGCATCGTATATCGCCAGCAACTCGCCCCGTGCGGAGGCCAGGGCGTAAGTCAGCGCCTTCGGCTTGGTACGCGGTCCGATCGGCGGCACCCTGACGATTTCGAATTGCGGCGCGAGGCGCATTGCTTCCAGTGCGGCGATCGTCTCCTCGTCATCCGCCTCGCAGACCAGCTTGATGTCGATGAGGCTAAGCGGCCAGTCGAGCCGCTCGAGGCTCGTGACGAGCTGCCGGACGACGGCCGCCTCGCGGTAGAGCGCCACCATCACGGTATAGCGCGGCAGCGCGCCGGGAGGCGCGGCCGGAGTTTCGGCGATCGCCGGCCGGCGCATCTTCAGGGCAAGCGCCGTCAGGCGGATCACGAGCGATGCGAGATAGACGAGCGACAGCGTCACGTGCAGCAAAAGCAAAGTCGGCGTCGGCATGATGAGGATGGCGGCGACGAGCGTCGCGACCAGGGCGCCGGCGGCAAATCCCTGCTCCCCCGACAGCACCACCCGTGCCGAAAGGGACGGCTGGCTCTCGAACAGCCCGTTGCTCGTCTCGCGGGCGCGGCGCGCGGCGCCGGCGGCCCAGACGGCCTTTCGCACCGCCGTAGGCGTGGTGACTGTGAGATCTCGGCCGAGCAGCGGCAGGGTGGCGAGTGCTGCGGCGAGATCGGCAAGCCGTCCCGCCTCGGGTACGATCGCCGTCTGCGGCGAGCGGCTGCGATGGGCGATGCGCAGCATGGTCGGCCGCAGCAGCTGGGTATCGAGCAGCGACCCGTCCTGCACGGTGCCGGGCTCGATCTCGGCAAGGAAGGGAAGGCGAAGCAGCCTGGCCATTGCGCCGTAATAGGCCTCTTCCCTGACGTCGCCGGACCGCAGCAGCTCGGCTTCGATCGATGTGCCGTTGCTTCTCGCCCGTTCATGCATGGCCGCGAGAAACGGCCGGGAGAAGCCGAGAGCGCTCAGTGCTCCGAGTTCGTCGCCGGGAACGGCGTCGGTGCCGCCTCCGCCATCGTCGGGAGGGGCGCCGGACGCCGAAGAAAGATACCCATGACCCTCCGCACGCTGCGGCGGATATTCCCCGATACGCATCGTTCTGTTACACCGTCCCGGAGAGGGACGCCCCAGCCTTGTCCCGCAACCGATAATAACGAGGCAAAGGATGATTACATCCCCAGTTTGCAGGGGGGCGCGCGGTCTTCTGACGGCCTTCCTGATGGTTGCGGCCCTTGTCGCGTCTGCGGACGAAAGCGCTGCGGAGGATGCCGCCGGCCATCTGCCGCTGATGTTCGATGCCCGTGAGCGGCTGGCCCGGCCCGATCTGTCGGCGGTCGTGCGCGTCCGCATCCTGACGACGGTCGATTTTCCGCCCTTCAATTTTGCCGATCAGACCGGTCGGCTCGCCGGTTTCAACGTCGATCTCGCCCGCGAGATCTGTGCCGAACTGAAGTTGGAGGCGAAATGCCAGATCCAGGCGCTGCCCTTCGACGAGCTCGAAAAGACGCTCGAGGGCAATGGCGGCGAGGCGATCATGGCCGGCATCGCCGTCTCTCCGGAGCGCCGCGAACGTTTCCTGTTCTCAAGACCCTATATCGGCATCCCGGCCCGGTTTGCCCGAAATCTCTCGGCGAAGATCCCGGGTGAGACCGCTGCGGCCCTGGCCGGGCGGCGGGTAGGCGTGGTGAAGGATACCGCCCACGAGGCGATGCTGAAGGCCTATTTTCCGAAAGTGACTGCCGTCCCCTTCGACAACGACTGGGAGATGACGGCTGCGTTGAAGGCGGCGGATGTGGATGCGGTCTTCGCCGATGGTCTCAGGCTGCCGTTCTGGATATCGAGCGAGGCTGCGGGCAAATGCTGCGGGCTTTTCGACGGCCCGTATCTGTCGGAGAAATTCCTCGGCGAGGGCCTGTCGATCGTCGTCCGCAAAACGGATCCGCTCGTCGCCTCCGCCTTCGACCAGGCGCTCGCGACCCTGTCGCGTAACGGCCGGCTGCAGGATCTCTATCTGCGTTATTTCCCGAACGGCCTCTACTGAGCTCGGACCTGCCGGCATTCGCGCCCGATCCGCCCCCGGAAGCGCGGCGGGCGAGGCCGGACGGCGGCGGTTACGGGCAATGCCAAGGGAGGGATTGCCGCGTGTGGGAATTTGGTCCTAGCTATTCCGTCCCCGGATGCGCTCGCCGGTCGCGGCCGGCATGGTCCGGTCACCTGGAACGCGCCGCCGCCTCCCGGGACGACTACTGGCTCGCCCAGATGATGCGCGCCATCCATTCCACGTCGATCAGATCGAAGACGCGGTTCGGATGCTCGGGATTGAGCGACATGACCTCCACCGTCCGCGGGCTCTGCCGCGCGAGGACCTTGGCCATCACCTCGCCTTCGCGCGTCTTCAGCACCACCCGGTCGCCGCGGCGCACCTGGGCGCCGGGCTCCACGATCAGCACGTCGCCGTCGCGATAGAGCGGCATCATCGATTCACCCTGGACCTCCAGAGCATAGACGCCCGTCTTGCGCGACGGATCGACGGGAAACTCCACCACGTCCCATCCCTGGCCGGCCGGAAACCCGCCATCGTCGAAAAAACCGCCGGCACCCGCCTGGGCAAAGCCCAGCAGCGGTATTGTGCCGGCCTGCGGCGGAAAGCTCCCGTCGGGGATCTGGTTGCGGCTGCTGGCCGGGAGATAGCTCATGAACTGGTCGATGGTGGAGCCGGTGGCGGCGAGCACCTTGGCGATCGATTCCGTCGACGGCCAGCGCAGCCGCCCGTCGGGCCCGAGCCGTTTCGACCGGTTGAAGGATGTCGGATCGAGCCCCGCCCGTCGCGCCAGGCCGGAGGGCGTCAGCTGATGGCGCTCGGCAAGCGTATCGATCGCCTTCCATATGGTCTCATGTGACAGCATCGTCGCCCAAGCCCCGGCCGCCGCGCCACCGGAGAGGGACGAAGCGATGCCTTCAATCGGAAAAGAGGCGCCCGGCAAGCGCCGTTTGCGCCGGCAGGAACTCACCGGACGACCCGCATTTTAGCGGAGCGATGTTCCCGCGTAAAGGGCGGAAAGGAATAAAATCCTCTTTTGCCGGGTCAGGCGACCATGGCCATGTTGATCTTGCCGAGCTTGATCACCGCCTGGGTGCGGCTGTCGACATTGAGTTTCAGCAGGATCGCCGAAACATGCGCCTTGATGGTCGCTTCCGAGACGTTCAGTTCATAGGCGATCTGCTTGTTGAGCAGCCCCTCCGCCAGCATGGTCAGCACCCGGTTCTGCTGCGGCGTCAGCGTCTTCAGCCGCTCGAGGATTTCGGTCAGGCCCGGATCGTCCTCGCCCTGGCCCGGATCGCCCTTTGGCGCGCAGATGCCGCCGTCCAGAACGGCCTTCACGCCGCTGCGGATCTCGTCGAGGCCGGAGGATTTCGGAATGAAGCCGGAGGCGCCCAGTTCCAGCGAGCGGCGCACGGTGGCGCAGTCGTCGGTTGCCGAAACGATGATGGTCGGCAGGGCGGCGAACTGCGCGCGCAGTGTCATCAGCCCTGAAAAGCCGCTGACGCCGGGCATCGCGAGGTCGAGCAGCATGAGATCGGCGTCGGGATTGTCTTCCGCCGCCTTCAGCGCTGCGGAAAACTCTCCGCATTCGATGATCACGACATCTTCGGCCATCGCCTGCAAGGCCTGGACGAGCGCGCCGCGGAACAATGGATGGTCGTCTGCGATGATGATTGTGAGTGTCTGCATTCCCACGCCTCCTCCCAAAGGCATAGTTGTGCCGGCCCTCGCGGCCTTACGGATTTGTAAACCTCTCCCACGCGAGAGACAAGTGCATGTCTTTGCACCGCCTTGGGTTGTCCCCAGGACCGCTCTTCGCCCGCGTCCGATCCGGCGTCGGGTGCGGCATTTCGGCTCCCGGGCGAGGAAGGCTTTTCATGTCCTGTCCGGCTGCGGTTTGTTCTCGCCGGTGAATTCCCGCACGATGCCCATGAAACTGCGCATGAACCGTTCCATGATCGAGAGCGATCGGTCGACCTCCGCCTCGCTCGGCAGGCCGGTACCGCTGGCCGGCGGAGCCTTGCCGATACGCTCCTCGAGCGCCGCGACCCGCCGCTCCAGGAGGTCGAGTTCATTCTCGTAGGCCGCCCGTTCGTCCGGCGCCATGCGGCAGGTCAGCCCCTCGCCATCCTCGCGGCAGAGCGTCAGCGCACCGGTCTCCGTATCCAGCCGGACGATGCCGCGCTCCGTACGCTCGAGCTGGAACCTCTGTTGTGCCTCGGCGCCGCTGCCGACCAGGAAGATCGCCGACGCCAGGATCGCCAGACTGCGCATTGTCTCGCCTCCTCGATAGTGATGGACATCCGCCCGCCTTTGCGGCAAACGGATCGGAAATTCTGACATCGGGCCTTTCCTCCGGCCCGGTCATGAGCTCCATCTGTTGAGCCCGCTTATTGGGAATGTGTGATGACGGATACCGTTTACAAGATCGTGCCGGAAACGGTGTGGCGCGAAGCCAAGGGAAAGGGCGTCTTCGACGGCGCCGGGATCGACCAACGCGACGGCTATATCCATCTCTCCACCGGCAGTCAGGCCCGTGATACCGCGCGGCTGCATTTCGCCGGCCTGACCGGCCTCGTCCTCGTCGCGGTCAACGCCCTGGCACTCGGCGATGCGCTGAAGTTCGAAGCGTCGCGTGGCGGCGATCTCTTCCCGCATCTCTATGGCGCACTGCCGCTCTCGGCCGTCCTGTGGGAGATGCCGCTCCTCATCGGTGTCGATGGCATGCATGCCTTTCCGGGAAAAATGCCATGATCGGCCACCTGTCCGCGCTCGCGTCCCGCAGCCTCTTCGCCTTCGATCCGGAAACGGCGCATGGCATGTCCATCGCGGCGCTGAAGGCCGGCGTCCTGCCGGCCTGCCGGCCGTCCGCCGATCCGCGACTTGTCCAGACCGTCGCCGGCATCCGTTTCGAAAATCCGCTCGGCCTGGCCGCCGGTTACGACAAGAACGCGGAAGTGCCCGATGCGGTCTTGAAGCTCGGCTTCGGTTTTACCGAAGTCGGAACCCTCACGCCGAAACCTCAGGCCGGCAATGAAAAGCCCCGGATCTTCCGGCTTGTCGATGACCGCGGCGTCATCAATCGCCTTGGTTTCAACAACGAGGGCCATGACGCGGCTTTGCGGCGGCTGCAGGCCCGTCGGGGCGCTTCCGGTGTGGTCGGCGTCAATATCGGCGCCAACAAGGACAGCGAGGATCGCATCGCCGACTACGTTCGCGGCATCCGCCTGTTCCATTCCGTCGCGAGCTATTTCACCGCCAACATCTCCTCGCCCAACACGCCCGGGCTGCGGGACCTGCAGGCGCGCGAAAGCCTCGCCGCATTGCTGTCCGCCGTCCTTGCCGCCCGCGACGAGGAGGCCGGAAAATCCGGCCGCAAGGTGCCCGTCTTTCTCAAGATCGCGCCTGATCTTACCGAAGAAGGCATGGATGATATCGCCGCCGAGGTGCTCGCTCATGATCTCGACGGCCTCATCGTCTCCAACACCACCCTGTCGCGTGACGGGCTGAGGGATCGCAGGCAGGCGCAGGAAACCGGCGGCCTGTCCGGAGCGCCGCTGTTTTCCCGCTCGACCGCAGTGCTCGCGCGCATGCGCCGTCGTGTCGGCCCGAACCTGCCGATCATCGGCGTAGGCGGCGTCGGCAGCGCCAAGGATGCGCTGGAGAAGATCCGCGCCGGCGCCGATCTCGTGCAGCTCTATTCCTGCATGGTCTATGAGGGGCCGGGCCTGCCGGGCGCGATCGTCCGCGGCCTGTCGCAGCTTCTCGACCGCGAGCAGGTATCGTCGGTCCGCCAGCTGCGCGATACACGCCTCGACCATTGGGCGGCCCGGCAGATCTGATCAGAAGCTCTGACGGATTTTCGCCGGCAGCATGGCCAGCAGGAAGAGACCGCGCATGGCGAGGAAGAGGTTGAGCGACAGCCACAGGCCGTGATTTCCGAAGAGCGGCACGAAAGCCGAAAGCGCCACGCAGAAGCCGGCGAGCGAGGCCAGCATCATGTTGCGCATCGCCTTCGACCAGGTTGCGCCGATGAAGACGCCGTCGAGCTGGAAGGCGAGGGCGCCGGTGATCCCCGTAAGCGCCGCCCAGCCGAGATGCGAGAGCGCCTCGGCCCTCACCGCGTCCGAGGTGGTGAGCAGGTCGATCATCTGTGCTCCCGTGCCGAGGAAGAACAGCGCCAGCGCGCCGGCCATGGCAAACGACCAGAACGCCGTCAGCCTCAGGGCCCGGTCGAAGGCCGGGCGGTAACGGGCGCCGATCGCCCGGCCGGCCAGTTGCTCCGCCGCACCTGCCAGTCCGTCCAGGAAAAATGAGCACAGCATGAAGATGTTCATCAGCACGGCGTTCGCGGCAAGCGTCACTGCGCCGAAGCTGGAGCCGACCCGCGTCGAGATGGCGAAGGCGCCGTTCAGGACCAGCGAGCGGATCAGGATATCGGCGTTGAGCTGGAAAAGCGCCGTCAGCCGGCCGCGATCGAAGATTTCGCGCAGTCCCGGCCGCGCGGCGCCCCTGACCGAGAACTGCCGGAAGACGAGGATCAACCCGATGACCGCGCCGATAACCTCGGCGCAGGCCGTCCCCCAGGCGACGCCGTCCACGCCCCAGCCGAGATGCAGGCCGAGCCAGATCGACAGTGCTATATTGCTGCCGTTGATGACGATCTGCAGGAAGAGTCCGAGAACGCCCTGGCCGCGTCCCAGCACATAGCCGAGAATGGCGAAGTTGATGAAAGTCGCCGGGCTGCTCAGCACCCGGATGCCGAAATAATGACGCGTCACGTCGGCGACATTGCTGTCGGCGGTCATCAGTCCCGGCGCGATGGCGAGAAGCGGCGGTGTCAGGATCAGCATCAGCACGCCGAGCGCGACGGCGCTGATCAGCGCGCGCCAGAATACCGCCTGCTCCTCGCGCCGGTCGCCGCGCCCGAAGGCCTGCGCCGTCAATCCCGTCGTCGACGTGCGGAAGAAGCTCAGGCTGCCGAAGATCAGGTCGAACAGGATGGCGCCGATTGCAAGCCCGGCCAGTGCCGCCGGATCGCCGAGGCGGCCGACAACGCCCGTTGCGGTCAGGCCGAGCAGCGGCGTCGTCAGGAAGCCAAGCGTCATCGGCACGGCGATCGAGAGCACGCTTTTATGCGTCACGTCGAACGGCCGGATCGCCGCGCTGGTCTCGGTCCCGGCCTGCATTGCCGCCCGTCCCTGTCTTAGCCGGAAAGCACCATGGCCCAGTAGGGTCGCCCGTCCTTGGCGCGTGCCACTGCAACCCCGAGCCCGCGATAGCCGCCCAGCATGTTTTCGAGATGTTTGGGAGAATCGATCCAGGCTTGTACGGCGGCTTCCACCGAGGCCTGGCCGGCGGCGATATTCTCCGAGGCCGGCAGGGACACGTCGCTCTTCTTCATCCGCGCGCCGAAATCGTCGCCGATGCCGATCAGATGCGTCATCTTTTCGGCCTTGGCCATGCGGACCGATTGGATCACGGCCGCCTTGCGTGCGGGCGTATCGAGCACGAGCTCCGCAAGACCCCGTCCGGCGCGCAGCCTGTTCACCATCGGCAGGGCGGCCGTCGTTTCGTCTTCGGCGCCGGGCGTCGGCGTCAGTACCGACGTGGTGGAGCAGCCTGCCAGCAGCAGGCCTGTACCGGAAAGCGCGAGAAAGCCGCGCCGCGAAGCGATGGTCATGGTCATGTCAGCGGCGATAGCTCATCAGGCGGAGCACGACGAAAACGGGGACTACGACGATCGCGCCGAGCAGCAGGTAGTCGCCGACGCGGCCGAGCGCCCGGAACCCATTGTACCACAGGTCGAGCATGTAATAGCGGATGTCGTCGAGGATCGTGTCCGGCGTGAAGCCGAAAAAGGCGAGTACGAAACCGACGATAAGGCAAACCACGATCAGCTTCACGATCGTCCGGCCGATCGAATCGCCGAGGAACCTGTTCACGCCATCCGCCATTCTCGACCGTCTCCGTTGTCTGCCCGTGATAGGTTATGCCATAGCGGCGCAAGGATTCGCCCGCAACCTTCAGATAGGCGCTCCGTTATCGCCTCTCAAATAGAACTTGAGTTTTTTTGTGGCTTCGGCGATGAGCGGCCGAAAATCAGGGCCAGTATCGATGAGCCAGTTCTCTTCAGGTGACGTGATCGCCGACCGCCGCGCCGATTATGCCCGCATGCTGGCGGAAGGCGGCGAGTTTGCCGCCGCCGCCGAGCTGATGGAGCAGGCGCTGGAGCTTGCTGCCGCCTGGGCGGCTGGCTGGTTCCGGCTCGGAGAATATCGCGAGAAGGCACATCTCGCCACCGCGGCCGACGCTTACCGGCAGGCGCTTGCGCTCGAACCGGAGGATGTCTTCGGCGCGACCCTCAAGCTTGCCGTGCTCGGCGCTGATGACATCCCCGCCCAGCCGCCCAGCCGGTATGTCGAAAGTCTTTTCGACGATTATGCGGATCGCTTCGATAACGCGCTCGTCGAAAAGCTGGACTATTCCGTGCCTGGAAAGCTGGCCGCGCTGGTCTTGCCACATGCACCCTTTGCGCTGACGGTCGATCTCGGCTGTGGCACGGGCCTGTTCGGAGCGGAAATCCGCGATGCCACGCGGCGCCTGGAAGGTTTCGATCTGTCCGGCAACATGTTGGCCAAGGCGCAGGAGAAGGGGCTCTACGATCAGCTCGGGCAATCGGACCTCGGCCTGTCGGCTGCGCAATCCGGCCTGTTCGGACCGGATCTGGCCGAGCATCGCGCCGATCTCGTTTCCGCCGCCGACGTCCTCATGTATCTCGGCTCGCTGGAAACGGTGTTTCCGCTCGTCGCAGCGCTGCTCGCGCCGCACGGGCTTTTTGCATTTTCCGTCGAGGATGCCGGTCAGGAAGCCAACGAGAAGGGTGGTTTCGTCCTGCGCGATTCCCTGCGCTACGCCCATTCCGAAGCCCATGTCCGGTTGCTGCTCGCCCATGACCAATTCGAGCTTCTGCAGCTGGAGCGCACCGTCATTCGCATGGATGCCGGAAAGCCGGTAAACGGCATTCTGTTTCTGTCGCGCCGCCTGGCCTGAATTAGTGATTTCTTGCGAATGCGGCCAACCGCCGTCGATGGGGATGACCCGTCTTGCGGCTGCTGATATTGCGATGCACAATCATCGCAAAACAAGTGACGGGACCGAAGCCGGAGAGACGGTCGGTCCCGGCTGAGACAAGGGGAATATCGTGGCCGAAGAACGGAGCGTCCAGAAGCGCCGATTGGGCTTCTACAGTCTTGATCCGGCGCGCCATACCAGGCTCGAGGATGCGCAGGGCTTGTTCATCAGCGCCATGGTCGCGGCGCTCGGCCTTTATCTGCTCAACCAGGTGGGGCTGCTGACCAGCGGCACGGCCGGCGTCGCCTTCCTCCTGCACTATGCCTTCGACATTCCCTTCGGCATGCTGTTCTTCCTCGTCAACCTTCCCTTCTATTATCTCTCCTTCAGGCGCCTCGGCCTCGGGTTCTCCTTCAAGACCTTCGTCGCGATCGCCATGGTCTCGATCATTGCCGAGCTGGAGCGGGAATTCCTCGTCATCCAGCATCTCGATCCGTTCTGGGCGGCGCTGCTCGGCGGCATTCTCATCGGCTTCGGCCTGCTCGGGCTCTACCGCCACCGCGCCTCGCTCGGCGGCATAGGCATTCTGGCGATCTATATCCAGGACCGCTTCAAGATCCCCGCCGGGCTCGTACAGCTTGCCTTCGATCTCTGCGTCATGACCGCCGCCTTTTTCGTCGTCAGCCCGATGACGGTCCTCTGGTCGCTCCTGAGCGCCGTCGTGCTCAACCTGCTTTTGACCATCAACCATCGTTCCGACCGATATATCGCGGTGCGCTGATCATGACGAACGCGGACGGCAAGAAGAGCCCGATCGGCCTGTGGGCCTCCAGCGCCGAAAGACATTCCCTGCTGGAGGATATCCAGGGCATCGTCGCCGGCGCCATGCTGGCGGCACTCGGCGTCACCATGCTCGCCACCGCCAATCTCCTGATCGGCGGCACGGCGGGACTGGGCTTCCTGCTGCGGTATTCGACCGGCGTCAGTTTCGGCACCGCCTTCTTCGTCCTCAACCTGCCCTTCTACTGGCTGGCCTATCGCAGGCTCGGCCTTGCCTTCACCCTCAAGACCTTTTCGGCCGTGGCCGCCACCTCGGTCCTGACCGGTATCCTGCCGCGGCTGATCGTCTTTGAACACATCGATCCGGTCGTCGCGGCGCTGTTCGGCGGTCTTCTGATCGGCTGCGGCATGCTCATCCTCTTCCGCCATCGTGCTTCGCTCGGCGGGTTCGGCATCCTGGCGCTCTATCTGCAGGACCGTTTTGGCTGGCGCGCCGGTTTCGTCCAGCTCGGACTGGATTGCGTCGTGCTCGTCCTGTCCTTTTTCCTCGCCGGCCCACTGATCATCGCCTGCTCCGTCATCGCGGCGGTGACGCTCAACCTGACGCTCGCCATCAACCACCGGACGGACAGGTATATCGTCCGCTGATCGGCAGCCCGGCCTTCATTTTCGGCGGGCGACGCTTATCTTTCCCTCCGTGGATCTCGTCGAACCTAAATCCTCCGGCCGTGACGCCGCCACTCTGCCCCGGCCGTTCCTGAAATGGTTCGCCGAAAAGGGCTGGCAGCCGCGCGCCCATCAGCTGGAATTGCTCGCCCGCGCCCAGTCCGGCGAGAACATGCTGCTGATCGCGCCGACCGGCGCCGGCAAGACGCTCGCCGGTTTCCTGCCCTCGCTCACCGATCTCGTGGCGCGCGGAAAGATCCCGCCCGGCGCGGCCTTCACCGGCATCCATACGCTCTACATTTCTCCGCTGAAGGCGTTGACGGTCGATATCGAGCGCAATCTCATGAAGCCGGTCACCGAGATGGGCCTGTCCGTCACTGTCGAAAACCGCACCGGCGACACGCCGCAGGCCAAGCGCCAGAGGCAAAAGCTCAACCCTCCGGATATCCTCCTGACCACGCCGGAACAGGTGGCGCTGCTGCTCGCCAGCAAGGAGGCCGAACGCTTCTTCAAGGACCTGAAATATGTTGTCCTCGACGAATTGCATTCGCTCGTCACCTCGAAGCGCGGCCATCTCCTGTCGCTCGGCCTCGCGCGCCTGCGAAGACATGCGCCCGGCATGCAGACGATCGGCCTCTCCGCCACCGTCGCCGATCCGATGGACCTGCAGCGCTGGCTCGTCGCGCAGGCGGGAGATCGGGATGAGGCGCCGAACCCGCCCGCCGGCCTT
>JBQGDG010000066.1:0-1861 GCA_052038935.1 Neorhizobium sp.
GCACTACCGCCATGCGGAATCCTTCCAGAGCGAGCTCACCCAGGCCTGGACCCGCACCCAGATGCAGATGCGCCATCTCGGCGTCACCTCGCAGGATGCGGCGGCGTTCCAGCATCTGGCCCGTTACCTCGTCTATCCGGATATGCAGTTGCGAGCCGACCAGCAGACGCTGCATGCCGGCATGCAGCCGCAATCCGGCCTCTGGCCGTCCGCGGTTTCCGGCGACCTGCCGATCTTCACGCTGCGCATCAACGACGAAAGCGACATGCCCGTCGCCAAGGAGGCGATCCTCGCGCAGCAATACCTGCGTTCGCGCGGCGTCGTTTCCGATCTCGTCATCTTCAACGAGCGGACCGCGGAAGACGCGCAGGACATGCAGCAGTCGATCGAGCAGATGTCAGCCCGCATGGGCCAGGAAGGCGGGCGCCAGCACGTCTTCACGCTGCGCCGCGACCTGATGGAAGGCACGGGCGCCGACGGCCTGATCGCCGCCTCGCGCGTCGTCCTGCATGCGCGCAACGGCCAGATGGCCGACCAGCTGAACCGCACGAGCACGATCTTCGCGCCGCCGGCGGACAAGGAGGTCGAGGTCGATCGGCGTCCGCTGCTCAACGGCGAAATCTTCCTGCCGCCGGCAGAGGAGGGCGCCGCACCGGCGAATGTCGAATTCTGGAATGGTTTCGGCGGCTTCTCGGAAGACGGCAGCGAATATGTCGTGCGCCTCAACGGCGGCCAGTCGACGCCGCATCCGTGGATCAACGTCATCTCCAACGACAATTTCGGCTTCCACGTATCGGCCGAGGGCGCAGGCTTCACCTGGGCCGTCAACTCGCGCGACTACCAGCTGACGCCGTGGACGAACGATCTCGTCATCAACCGTCCGGGCGAAGGCTTCTACGTGGCCGATACCGACAGCGGCGCGGTATTCACGCCGTTCGCCGCCCTGTCGCGTCGTCCTGAAACGGTCTTCGAAGCCCGCCACGGCCTCGGTTATTCCGTCTTCTCGACGGAAGAGGACGGGCTGAAACTCGCGCTGACGCAGACGGTCGATCGCAACCGCTCCGCCAAGCTGTCGCACATGGTGGTGAGGAACGGCGGTTCGCAAACCCGCAGGCTGCGGGTCTACGGTTATGTCGAATGGCTGCTCGGCGCCAATCCGGCAAAGACGGTGCCCTTCATCCTGTCGTCCCGCGACGAGGAGACGGGCACGCTGATCGCCACCAACCCGTTCAGCATCAATTTCCGCCGCTTCGCCTTCATGGGCATGCGGGAAACGCCATCGGGCTTCACGGCGAGCCGCCGCGAATTCCTCGGCCGTTTCGGTTCGGTGCAGATGCCGGCCGCGGTGACCGCCGGTTCCGCGCTCAGCGGCTCGCTCGATCTCGACGGCGATCCGTGCGGCGCGCTCGCCTATGACATCGAGCTCGCACCTGGCGAGGAGACGCAGGTCACCTTCTTCCTCGGCGACGCCGGGACGAAGGAGGAGGCGCAGGGCCTTGCCGCAGAACTCAAGGCTGCGCGGTTCGAGGATATCCTGGCGGAAAACCGCGGCTTCTGGACCGGATTTACCGGCCGCCTGAAGATTTCGACGCCGGACAAGTCGCTCGACAACATGGTCAACCACTGGCTGCCCTACCAGGCACTCGGCTGCCGCATCATGGCGCGCACGGCCTTCTACCAGGCTTCCGGCGCGTTCGGCTTCCGCGACCAGCTGCAGGATACGCTGGCCTTCATCCTGCACCGGCCGGACCTCGCCCGCGCGCAGATCCTGAACGCCGCCGCACGCCAGTTCGTCGAAGGCGACGTGCAGCACTGGTGGCTGCCGGACACCGGCGCGGGCGTGCGCACCATGATCTCCGAC
>JBQGDG010000067.1:0-7319 GCA_052038935.1 Neorhizobium sp.
GAGGAATGCCTCGAACTCTCGATCGAGGAAGACATGCGCTCCCGCGGCCGCAGCTTCATCTCGCTGCGCGACAGCCTCGTGCCGTTCCTGAGGCTGCGCGATCTCTTCCGCACCGGCACCAAGCCCGATCCGTTCCAGAAGGTCGTCGTCATCTCGACCGGTTCCGAGCGTGTCGGCCTGGTCGTCGACCAGATCATCGGCGACCACCAGACGGTGATCAAGGGCATGTCGAAACTTCACCACGACGTGGCGACCTTCTCGGGCGCCACCATTCTCGGCGACGGCGGGGTCGCCCTCATTCTCGATGTCGGCCATCTCGTCGCCGAAGGACAGCAACAGGAGGCGCATCTGCGCGCGGCCGGATGAACGAAGCAGTCAGGAAACTCTCCGAAGACCTGTGGAACGGGCGCGACGAGCTGGAGGTGCTGACCTTCGAGATCGCCGGCGAAACCTTCGCGCTGGAAGCATTCATCGTCCAGGAAATCCTCGATCTCCTGCCCGAGACGACCGTTCCGGGTGCGAAAGCCTTCGTCGGCAGCGTCATCAACTTCCGCGGCAAGGTCATTCCGCTCGCCGATGTCCGGCTGGCTTTCGGCATGGAAGCGACGAAACCGACGATCGACAGCCGGATCATCGTCATCGAGATCGACATTGACGGCGAACCGGTACTCGCCGGCATCCGCACGGACAAGGTCCATGAAGTGACGACGCTCGTGCGCTCGGCGGGCGAGCCGCCTCCGAGCGTCGGCATGCGCTGGCGGCCGGATTTCATCGACAGCCTCGTCAAGCGCGGCAGCGAATTCATCATCCTCCCGAACCTCCAGGTCATCTTTTCGGCCCAGCACGACCGGTCCTCTGCCGGCGTTTCGCACGGCTGACATCCTCCGACGGAGAAAAACAATGCGCGCCTCCATCAAGCTCAAGCTTGCTTCGGCCTTCGGCTTCATCATCCTCATGCTGATGGTCACAGCCGGCTACGGCATCTTCAGTCTCGGCAATCTCAACGAAACGCTGGAACAGGTTATCCAGGGGCCGGCGACCCGTCTGAAGCTGACCCAGACGCTGAATACGGAACAGCTGCAGCAGCTGCGCCAGCAGAAGAACCTGCTTCTATCCACCGACACCAACGAAATGCGCCGCTATATCGAAAGCAACGATACGGCGCGCAAGACCTACGACCAGACTTTCGAGGCCATTCAAGCGCGTTCGACCGAACAGGGTCGTGTCTATTGGAACAAGCTCGCGGAGATGACCGTCGAGTTCCGCAAGCAGGACGATCGCATCCGTGCACTCATGCTTTCCGGCGATACCGTGGGCGCAAACCAGGTATCGAGCAACGAGGCCCGCACGGCGACCAACAATATCGACGCCCTGCTGGACGAGGTCATCAAGCTTGAGGAAAGCCGTCTCCAGGCCGCCGACGAACAGTCCGACCTCGATTACGCCGAAACCCGCATGATCATGATCTCGGTCGCGGCCGCCGCGCTGCTGATCGCCACGCTTGCGGCCATCTGGATCGCGCTCAGCATCAACAAGGGCCTGCGCAACGCCGTCGGCGCCGTGCAGAATGTCGCGGACGGCGACCTTACGCGCTTCGCGACGATCACCACCAAGGACGAGATCGGCGAGCTGCTAGGCCACGTCAACACCATGATCGAGCGCCTGCGCGGCGTGGTCGGCGACGCATTGTCGGCATCCGACAACGTTTCGTCCGGCAGCCAGGAACTCTCTGCGAGTTCCGAACAGCTGTCGCAGGGCGCGACCGAACAGGCCTCGTCCGCCGAAGAGGCTTCCGCCTCGATGGAGGAAATGGCCGCCAACATCAAGCAGAACGCCGACAACGCCGCCCAGACCGAGAAGATCGCCCGCCAGTCCTCCAAGGATGCGGAGGCCTCCGGTCTCGCCGTCAACCGCGCCGTCGGCGCCATGCGCACGATCGCCGAGAAGATCTCGATCGTCCAGGAAATCGCCCGCCAGACCGACCTTCTCGCCCTTAACGCCGCCGTCGAGGCCGCGCGTGCCGGCGAACACGGCAAGGGTTTTGCGGTCGTCGCTTCGGAAGTCCGCAAGCTCGCCGAACGCAGCCAGGCGGCCGCCGCAGAAATCAGTGCCCTTTCCGGCGATACCGTCCAGGTCGCGACCGAAGCCGGCGAGATGCTGAACCGGCTGGTTCCGGACATCCAGAAGACCGCCGAACTCGTCTCGGACATCTCCGCCGCCTGCCGCGAGCAGGATATAGGAGCGTCCCAGATCAACGAGGCGATCCAGCAGCTCGACAAGGTGACCCAGCAGAATGCCGGCGCATCGGAAGAGATGTCGGCGACGTCCGAGGAGCTCGCCTCCCAGGCCGAGGAACTGCAGGCTTCGATCGCCTTCTTCCGGGTCGATCAGGCAGCCACCAAGGTCGCGCCGAAACGGGCGCCCGCCGCCACGGCACGCGCGGCTGCGAAGCCGGCCGCCAAATCCGCTGCATCGGCCGGTCGCAAGGACCATGCCGTTCACGCCCAGCAGGCCCGCGCCAAGGGATTTGCCCTCGACATGTCGATGGGCGGTCCGGATGCTGACGACCAGCATTTCCGCGAAAGCGCCTGATCCGTTTCGGTTCCGGGCCGCTTGGGGCGGCCCGGCATCACCGCCGCCGTGTGTATGCGTCGACGTCAAGCCGGTTCTCCGGCGGGCAGAAGGTGAATGTCATCGCCTCGAATGTCCTTCAGCCACCTCCGCCAGAACGGCGGGAGGTTCGGGTCACTCTACGCATTTTCGGGGGATAAGATCGTGCGTTTCACCATCAAATTGAAGCTGGCCGTCGCTTTCGGCCTGATGATCGCCCTCCTGGCGATAACCGCCGGCTACGGCATCTATAGCCTGGCGAACCTCAACGCCGCCATTTCCGAGGTCATCGCAGGCCCGGCCAAGCGCCTCGAACACGCCCAGAATGTCGGAGCACTGCAGCTTCGCATCGTCCGCGCCCAGATGAACATGGCGACGGCGACGAACCGGGCCGATATCGACAGATATATCGAGGCGAGCAACACGAATCGCCAGCGCTTCACCGAGGAAGTAACCTGGCTGATTTCGGCCTCCACGTCGGACGAAGGCCGCAAGTCCTGGCAGAATGTCGGCGATCTCGGCAACAAGCTGTTTGCCATCGACGACCAGATCCGCGAACTCGCCAAGTCCGGCAACACCACCGAAGCGGTGCGGCTCGCCACCACCGAAGGCCGTACGATCGTCGATGCGATCGAGGAAGCTTCGACCGCCCGCATGGACGCCAACAAGGCCGCCATGCAGCAGGCCGACGAAGACACCAACGAACAATACGCCAATACCCGCAACATCGTCATCACGATCGCGGTCGCGGCACTGCTCATCGCCATCAGCGCCGCCCTGTGGATCGCGCTGGGCATCAGCAGCGGCTTGCGCAAGATCATGGGCGTAGCCGAGGCCGTCTCGATCGGCGACCTCAACCAGGATGTCGAGATCAAGTCGAACGACGAGATCCGCGACCTGGTCAACACGATCAACATCATGACCGGCAACCTGCGCAACACCGCGCATATCGCCGACCAGATCGCCAACGGCAACCTGACGGTGACGCCGAAGCCGCTGTCGGACAAGGACACGCTCGGCATCGCGCTCGAAAGCATGGTCGAGCGCCTGCGCGGCGTCGTCGCCGATGCGCTTTCCGCCGCCAACAACGTCTCGTCCGGCAGCCAGGAACTGTCCTCCAGTTCCGAACAGCTGTCGCAGGGTGCGACCGAACAGGCCTCGTCCGCCGAAGAGGCTTCCGCCTCGATGGAGGAAATGGCCGCCAACATAAAGCAGAACGCCGACAACGCCGCCCAGACCGAAAAGATCGCCCGCCAGTCCTCCAAGGATGCGGAGGCTTCGGGCGAGGCCGTGAGCCGCGCCGTCGGCGCCATGCGCACGATCGCCGAGAAGATCTCGATCGTCCAGGAAATCGCCCGCCAGACCGACCTCCTCGCCCTCAACGCCGCCGTCGAGGCCGCACGTGCCGGCGAACACGGCAAGGGTTTCGCGGTCGTCGCTTCGGAAGTGCGCAAGCTCGCCGAACGCAGCCAGGCGGCAGCCGCCGAGATCAGCTCGCTCTCGGGCGAGACGGTGGAGGTCGCGACGGAAGCGGGCGAAATGCTGAACAAGCTCGTTCCGGCGATCCACAAGACCGCCGAACTCGTCTCGGAAATCTCCGCCGCCTGCCGCGAGCAGGACATCGGGGCGTCCCAGATCAACGAGGCGATCCAGCAGCTCGACAAGGTGACCCAGCAGAATGCCGGCGCGTCGGAGGAAATGTCCTCGACCTCGGAAGAACTGGCAGCCCAGGCCGAGGAACTGCAGACCTCGATCGCCTTCTTCAAGGTCGATACGAAATCCGGCTCGAACGACCGGATGCAGGCTGCCGCAAGGGCCGTCGCGCCCCGCCCCGTCGCCAAGCCGGTCGCCCGCCCCGCCCCTGCAGCGGCCCAGACCGTCCGGGCGCAGCAGTCGCGCGCCAAGGGATTTGCCCTCGACATGTCGATGGGCGGTCCGGATCAGGACGATGCCGACTTCCGCGAAAGCGCCTGAGGTCGAAAAGCTCGCCCCGGGCCCTGCGGCCCGGGGATCACGAAACGCCTATCTGCAGGAGAAGGCATGATGGCAGGGACATCCGCCGAAGCCCAGTTCGTAACCTTTGCCCTTGGCGACGAGGTGTTTGCGGTCCCCGTCGAGGTCGTCCGCGAGATTCTCGATCACGAGGACCCGTTCAAGATACCGCATGGGCCGGACTATCTGCTCGGCCTGCGTGACGTGCGCGGCCAGGGCGTGCCGGTCATCGACCTGCGCCTGCGCCTCGGCATGGCGAGGACCAGCAAGACACCGCATACGCGCATCCTCGTCCTCGACGTGCCGGTGGCGGACCGCGTGCTGGCCCTCGGCCTGGTGGCCGATCGCGTCTTCGAGGTCGTGCCCTTCCGCGAGGAACAGGTCGAGACCGCGCCGGATATCGGCATACGCTGGCGCTCGGACTATATCGCCGGCGTCGTGCGCCGCGATACCGGGTTCGTGGTGATCATCGATCTGGCCCGGCTGTTCTCGGATTCCGGTTCGGCGCTTTCCGGCATCGCGCCGCAGGCCGCCTGACCGCCGGAGCGATCCGCGTCAATGGTAAAGAGTATGGGGGAACGCGCGTGAACGTTGCAGTCAGGACCCAGCCGCTCGATGATCGGCTGAGCAAGCGAAACTTCGATCTGCTGGCAAAATACATCTACGACTACAGCGGCATCAAGATGCCGCACGGCAAGCTGACGATGCTGGAGGGACGGCTGCGCCGGCGCCTGCGCATCACCGGCATGCCGACCTTCGACAGCTATTGCGACTACCTGTTCAAGCATGGCGGGCTCGACAGCGAATCGATCTTCCTCATCGACGCGGTCACCACCAACAAGACGGACTTCTTCCGCGAGCCGAAACATTTCGAATACATGGTGAAGATGGCTCTGCCGGATGTCCTCGCCCAGTATGGCGAGCGCCGGCTGCGCATCTGGAGTTCCGCCTGCTCGACGGGCGCCGAACCCTATACGCTCGCCATGGTCATGTCGGACTATCTCGCGGCGAAGGCGCCGGAGCGGGACTATTTCGTGCTCGCTACCGACCTGTCCACCGACGTCCTGCACAAGGCTCAGCGCGGCATCTACACGAGCGACCTGTTCCAGCCTGTTCCGGGGGAGATGATGCGCCGTTACGTGATGCCCGCCGCCGACAAGTCCCGGCACGAGATGCGGGTCGCACCGAGGCTGCGCGCCAAGGTCGGCTTCGCCCGTCTCAACCTGATGGACAGCCATTATCCGGTCGGCGATCCGATGCACATCATCTTCTGCCGCAACGTGCTGATCTATTTCGACAAGCCGACCCAGCAGCAGGTGCTGAGCCGCCTCTGCGCCAATCTCGCTCCGGGCGGCTACATGTTCATCGGCCATTCGGAAACGGTGAGCGGCTTCGACCTGCCGATCCGGCAGGTCGCCAACACGGTGTTCAAGCGGGTTTAGAGTGAAGATGGGCGGCAAGATTCGTGTCCTGATCATCGACGATTCGGCAAGCGTCAGGCAGACGCTGTCGGCCGTGCTTTCGGCCGATCCCGAGATCGAGGTCATGGGGGTCGCCAACGATCCGTTCATGGCCGCCCGCAAGATCCGCGAGCAGATCCCCGACGTCATCACGCTCGACGTGGAGATGCCGCAGATGGACGGCATCACCTTCCTGCGCAAGCTGATGGCCCAGCATCCCATTCCGGTGGTGATGTGTTCGTCGCTGACGGAAGCGGGTTCGGAAACGCTGATGCAGGCGCTGGAGGCCGGCGCCGTCGACATCATCCTCAAGCCGAAGATCGGCGCCGCCGACCATCTCGCCGAACAGGCAGAGCGCATCCGCACCGCCGTCAAGGGTGCGGCCCGGGCGCAGATTTCGAAACTTCGCCGCATCGGGCATCCGGTGCAGCGCGAGGTACAGGGCAAGCTGACGGCCGATGCCGTCTTGCCGCCGCCGAAGATCGGCGCGATGGCGAAGACGACGGAAATGGTCGTCTGCGTCGGCGCATCGACAGGCGGCACCGAGGCGTTGCGCGAGCTGCTGGAAGCGATGCCGTCCAATTCGCCCGGTATCGTCATCGTCCAGCACATGCCGGAAAAATTCACCGCCGCCTTCGCCAAACGCCTCAACAGCCTCTGCGAAGTCGAGGTGAAGGAAGCCGCCGACGGCGATCCCGTGTTGCGCGGCCATGTCCTGATCGCACCCGGCGACAGGCATATGCTGCTGGAGCGCCGGGGGGCCCGATACGAGGTATCCGTGCGAACCGGTCCGCTGGTCAGCCGGCACCGGCCGTCTGTCGACGTGCTGTTCCGTTCGGCTGCCCGTTCGGCAGGTGCCAACGCCATGGGCGTGATCATGACAGGCATGGGCGACGACGGGGCGCGCGGCATGAACGAGATGCATCAGGCCGGCGCCTTCACCGTGGCGCAGGACGAAGCGACGTCGGTCGTTTTCGGCATGCCGAAGGAAGCGATCGCGCATGGCGGCGTGGACCGTGTCGTGCCGCTCGACCAGATCGCCCGAGAGATCATGGCGGCTGATCGCAGGCGATAACTGATCGCCCGATTTTTACACGTCATTAACCATGTTCGCCAAGAATGGCGCCACGCATCATGAGGGTGCGGTCAAGAGCGATCCTCCGACATTTCCCGCTCGCAGCCGAACAGGTTCCCCGAGATGCCCGTCATCACTTTCGCCAACACCAAGGGCGGCGCCGGCAAGACGACTGCCGTCCT
>JBQGDG010000068.1:0-50758 GCA_052038935.1 Neorhizobium sp.
CAGTTCTTCGTAGGTTTTTCTGCCTGCCATTTCCATACTCCACGCCTATCGGCATTGAAACTCGACCGTTCCGGTCCGTTATTCCGTAAAGGCTTCTTCACGTTTGCGGCTGATGCTCGGCGAGAGAACGAGGACAAGCACGACGACGGCGAGGATCAGGAGTGACAGGCTGAGGGGGCTGCGCACGAAGATCGACGGGTCGCCCTGGCTGATGAGCATCGCGCGACGCAGGTTCTCCTCCAGCATCGGACCGAGGATGAAGCCGAGCAGCAAAGGCGCCGGCTCGAAACGCATCTTGCTGAGCGCGAAGCCGACAACGCTGAACCCTGCCATGACGAAGACGTCGAAGACGCTGTTGTTGATGCTGTAGGCGCCGATGCAGCAGAAGCCGATGATCGCCGGGAACAGCAGGTGATAGGGCACCGTCAGCATCCGCACCCAGAGGCCTATCAGCGGCAGGTTGAGAATGACGAGCATCAGGTTGCCCGACCACATCGATACGATCATGCCCCAGAACAGCGTGGGCTCGTCGGAAATCACGTTCGGCCCGGGCGTGATGCCCTGCAGGATCATCGCGCCCACCATCAGCGCCATGACGGGGTTGCCCGGAATGCCGAGCGTCAGCATCGGGATGAAAGATGTCTGAGCACCCGCATTGTTGGCCGATTCCGGCGCCGCGACGCCTTCGATCGCACCCTTGCCGAATTCGGCCCGGTTCGGCGATATCCGCTTTTCCATCGCATAGGAGGCAAAGGAGGCAAGCATCGCGCCGCCACCCGGCAGGACGCCCAGAAAGGATCCGAGCATGGTGCCGCGCAGGACAGGAGCAATGATACGTTTGAAATCCTGCCTGGTCAGCATCAACCCGGTGACGCGCTTGACGCCGACCGAACGTTCCTGCTCGTTTTCCAGATTGCGCAGGATTTCGCAGATGCCGAAAATGCCCATACTGACGGCGACGAAGTTGAGCCCGTCATAGAGTTCGGGAACGTCGAAAACATATCGCGGCGCACCACTTTCGACGTCGGTTCCGACGGTGCCGAGCATCAGCCCGAAGACGATCATCGCCATCGCCTTGAGCAGCGAGCCGCTGGCGAGCGCCACCGAGGCGACCAGTCCGAGAACCATCAGCGAGAAATATTCTGCCGGACCGAAATTGAGGGCGACGGCAGCAAGCGGTGGTGCAGCCACGGCCAGAAGGATCGTCGCCACGGTGCCGGCGAAGAAGGAGCCGAGCGCCGCCGTCGCGAGTGCCGCCCCGGCCCGCCCGTTGCGCGCCATCTGGTAGCCGTCGATGGCGGTAACGACCGATGAGCTTTCGCCCGGAAGATTGATGAGAACGGCCGTAGTCGAACCGCCATATTGCGCGCCGTAGAAAATGCCGGCGAGCATGATGAGCGCCGATTCCGGCGGCAGGCCGAAAGTGATCGGCAGCAGCATGGCAATCGTTGCCGTGGGGCCGAGACCAGGCAGCACGCCGATGGCCGTTCCGAGAAGACAGCCGACGAAGCCATAGAAAAGGTTCATCGGCAGGAACGCCGTAGAGGCACCGAGCCAGAGGTTAGAGAAAATATCCATAGTCAATCCAATCCGGTTCTATCGGCTGGCGGGCGAGCGCTAGATGTCGCCGACAAAGGGGATCCACGGGCCGAAGGCGCTGACAGGAAGCGATAGGAGCTTCGTGAACAGCATCACGGAGCAGACCGCGAGGAACAGGCCGAGCAGGATCGAATGACGCCAGCTGGAATATCGGCTGGCAGCTGCGACCCCGACGATCAGAAGGAACATCGTGGGAGCAAGGCCCAGGCCCGACAGCACGAGGCCGAACATGACCGGTCCGAGGATGACGAGAAAATACGCCTTCCAGTTGGCGACCTCGGGCTCCCCCGCCTCCGCATGGACCATCAGGGATTGCACGATGATCAGCGCGCCGATCAGCATCAGAAGCAGGCTTAGCATCGTCGGAAAATAGCCCGGCCCCATCTGAAAGGAATTTCCGACTTCCAGACCCCGGCCGAACCAGATGAACAGCAGGCCGGTAACGATCATCGTCACGCCGCCGACAAAGTCGCGGCCATTTTTTATCTTCAGCATGGCATGATACTCGCAGATCAAAGAAGTGCCGGCCGGACATCAGGTTCGGCCGGCAGCAGTTCTCATTGCAGCGGAACGTTGGCTGCCTTGATGACCTCGGCCCATTTTGCCGTTTCGTTGTCGATGAAGGTCTTGAACTCGGCGGAGGTATTACCGACCGGCGTCACGCCCATCGCCTTGAGTTTTTCCTGCATTGCCGGCTCCGCGATGATCGCCTGCACTTCCTTGCTGAGCTTTTCGACGATTTCCGGCGGCGTGCCGGGAGGGGCGAAGAGGCCGTGCCACGAGGTCGCCTCGAAACCGGGAATGACGCTTGCCATGGTCGGCACATCGGGCAGGAGGCTGGCTTTATCCAGGCTGGTGACGGCAAGCGCCTTGACCTTGCCGGCCTTCACCTGCTGCGCGGCGGTCGGAATGTTGTCGAACATCATGTCGATATGGCCGGCAACGACGTCCAGAATGGCCTGACTGCTCCCCTTGTAGGGAACATGGGTAATCTTGACGCCCGCCTTGGTCGCAAGAAGTTCGCCCGCAAGATGAATGGACGTGCCGACGCCCGACGAGGCATAGGTGTGCTTGCCCGGCTCCTTCTTGAGGATCTCGATCAGCTCCTCTACCGAATTCGCCTTGATCTTGTCCGGGTTGACGACAAGCACGTTCGGCAGGCTCGCGATCAGCGAGATCGGCGCAAACCCCTTGTCCTTGTCGTAAGGCAAGGTCTTGTAGAGCGTTTGATTGATGGCATTGGAGCTCACCGTGCCCATGCCGATCGTATAGCCGTCCGGCTTTGATCGGGCGAGATCGCCAAGTCCGATATTGCCGCCGGCGCCGGGCTTGTTCTCGACGATGAAACGCTGACCCAGTCGTTTGTCGAGCTCCTCGGCCACCAGACGGCCGAAAGTATCGGTGTTGCCGCCGGCAGCGAATGGCACCACCACCGTGACTGTCTTCGATGGGTAATCGTCGGCTCGAACCGATTGCAGGCTCGTCGCGCACATTGCGACCGCAACGGCCGCAAACGTCATGAAACGCTTGAGGTACATGAAATTTCCTCCACTTGTCTGGCCTCCAGCCAGCGTCACCAACCCACTCTCTCCACACCCTCCCGGGAAAGAAATGAAAGCGCTTTCATTGTAACTTCAAAAACCATCTCCGCAACCAAAAAGAGAAAATTTTTTTCCGCTTTGAATCAATGGTTTAATTTACATCATTCGAATTTATGCGGGCAGGTGCTTGATTAGATCGGAAATGAAAGCGTAGATCATTTCAAAGGAAATCGAGCTATGCCGGATCAGGATAAAAACAGGCAAAACACCGGGAGCGGACCGGTGACGTTGGCCGACATCGCCAAGCTGGCCGGCGTTTCTCCAGTCACGGTTTCCCGCGCCATCAACACCCCGGATATGGTCAAGCCACGCACCCTGGAGGCGATCGAGCGCGTCATCGCCAAAACGGGATATGTGCCGAACCTGCTGGCCGGCGGTCTCGCCTCCCGCAGGACACGGCTGATCGCCGCCGTAGTGCCTTCGGTCTCGAGCACGATTTTCGCCGAGACCATCGAGGGCCTCAACGCCGAACTGGTTTCCGCCGGCTATCAGCTTCTGCTCGGCCTGTCGGGCTATGATGCCCACCGTGAACTCGAACTGACCCGTGCGATCCTGGCTCGCCGTCCCGACGGCATCATTCTTACCGGCATCACCCATCTCAAGGAAACACGGGCGATGCTGACAGGGGCCGGGTTGCCGATCGTCGAGATATGGGATTCGACCCCTTCGCCGCTGGATATGGCCGTGGGCTTCTCCCATTCCGCCGTCGGCGCACTAGTCGCCAACCACCTGCTCCACAGGGGTTACGATCGCTACGCCCAGGTCGGAGCCAACGATCCCCGCGCGGTCCAGCGCCGCGACGGTTTCGTCAATCGCCTCGCCGGCATTGCGGATGTCGAGCTGCCGGATCTGGAAATGAACTCACCTTCGACCTTTCGGGACGGACGGGTCGCGATGGCGCAGCTCCTGGATCGCGGGACCGGCACGCTCGGCGTATTCTGCTCATCGGACGTAGTCGCGCATGGCGCTCTGGCGGAAGCCCACTCCCGCGGTTGTCGCATGCCGGACGATCTCGCCATCGTCGGATTCGGCGATTTCGACTTCGCACCCCATACGCACCCTCCCCTGACGACCGTCCGCATCGATCGGAGGGATATCGGCACGAAGGCTGCCCGGTCTATCCTCCGCAAGCTCTCCGGCGAAGTCGATGTCGAGACGATGCTGAACGTCGACTTCCAGATCGTCGCGCGCGGAACCGCGTGAAAAGGCACCTTAAGGCCGTTTGCCGAATTCCGCCTCGGCCCTCTTCCACCGAAGCGCCTGCTCCGACAGGGTGATGCCGAGCCCGGGGCGATCCGGTACCAGCATGCGGCCGCCCTTGATTTCCAGCCGTTCGTTGAACAGTGGATCGAGCCAGTCGAAATGCTCCACCCATGGCTCCAGCTCGTAGGCCGCAGCGAGGTGAAGGTGGATTTCCATGGCAAAATGCGGTGCCAGCTGCAGCTTCTTCGCTTCCGCAAGGGCGCAGATCTTGAGAAACTGCGTAATGCCTCCGACGCGGGGGGCGTCCGGCTGTATGAAATCGACCGAATTGTTGTCGATCAATGCGATGTGCTCGAGGACGCTGGCCAGCATTTCGCCGGTCGCGATCGGCGTGTCGAGCTTCGCAGCAAGCGCGGCATGACCTTCGACGTCATAGGCGTCGAGAGGTTCCTCGATCCAGGTCAGATTGTAGGGCTCCATCAGCCGCCCGAAACGCATGGCGCTTGGCCGATCCCATTGCTGGTTGGCATCGACCATCATTGCTGCCCGGCCGCCGATACGATCGTGAACCGCCGCTACGCGCCTGAGGTCGACCGTCATGTCGGGTTGACCGACCTTGATCTTGATGCCGCCGATACCGGCGGCGATCGACTGCTCGACATTGTCGAGGACTTCTTCGATCGGCGAAGACAGGAAACCGCCGGACGTGTTGTAGCATTGCACGGAATCGCGGTGGGCGCCCAGCAGCTTGGCGAGCGGCAGACCTGCGCGCTTCGCCTTCAGGTCCCATAACGCCACATCGAAGGCGGCGATCGCCTGGACGGCCAGACCACTGCGTCCGACCGAGGCACCGGCCCAGCAGAGCTTGTTCCAGAGCTTGCCGATATCGTTCGGGTCCTCGCCGATCAGAACGTTGGCGATCTCCCTGGCATGCTCGTACTGCCCAGGACCGCCCGCCCGTTTGGAATAGCTGAAGCCGATGCCGCGATGGCCCTGCCCGGTCTCGATTTCGGCAAACAGAAAGGCGACCTCGGTCAGTGGCTTCTGCCGGCCGGTCAGCACTTTCGCGTCGCTGATCGGAGCCTTGAGAGGCAGATAGATCGACGAGAGCCTGATCCAGGCAATGCTGTCTGCGCCGCTGCCCTGTTGCAGGGAAGTCATTGTCGGATGCTTGTCCATTTGCCTTCACTTCATCGACGTTTCGATCCTGTCTTGACTGATAGCGGCCGCATCAATTTAAGTCCAAGTCGAATATTATCGATGATCCATGCTGGAATTGAATAGATGCTGGACCTGATTCAGGTGAGATCGTTCGTCGTTCTGGCGTCAGAACTGAACTTCAGCCGCGCGGCCCGCCGCCTGAACATCACGCAGCCGCCGCTCAGCCGGCAGATCAAGCTGCTGGAGCAGGAACTGAACGTCACCCTGCTGGTAAGGACCAGCCGTCGCGTCATGCTGACGCCGGCCGGCATGGCTTTCCTGGTCGAAGCGCAAAAGCTCCTGGAACAGGGAAATGCCGCCGTAACGGCGACACGGCTCGCAGCCCGCGGCAGCGCCGGATCGGTCAAGGTCGGCTTCGTCGGTGCGGCAACCTACAGTTTCCTGCCCAAATTCATCAGCAGCGCCCGTGCGGCAGCTCCCCAGATCCAGCTGGAACTGGTGCAGATGGAGACGGCCGAGCAATTGCAGGCCATCAATGCCAGCCGTATCGACCTCGGCCTTTCGCGCCCGCTGACCGGGCCGCATCATCTCGACAACCAGTGTGTCGCGCGCGAACCGATGATGCTGGCGATCCCGCGTGCGCACCCGCTCGCCGGCAAGCGCCGCCCTGCGCTCGAAGCGCTGAACGGCGAGCCCTTCATCATGTTTTCCGACCAGGCGCGATATCTGCACGAAAAACTGACGGCGCTGATGAGGGAAAGCCGGTTCACCCCGCGCATCGTGCAGCACATGACCCACTCTCAGGCCATACTATCCCTGGTGAGCGCCGGCATCGGGCTGGCCATCGTTCCCGCCGGCACCCAGAATGCCTGCTTCGACAACGTGGTCTTTCGCCCCCTGGACGTCAGGGAGGAATGCATCGCCGAACTTCACGCGATCTGGAGCCCCGAAAACCGCAATACGCTGCTGCCGGAAATCCGCCGGATCGTCACGGGCATGCTGACCGAGTGAAGTTCGGCGCCGGTTTCGCTTCGAAAGGCCCCGGGGCAGCTATCCGAAGCGTCCCGGTGAGAACGGCGTCACGTCGATCGGAGCGGGCCGATCGCCGAGCAGATCTGCGACGATGCGCGCCGTACCCGCCGACTGGGTAAGCCCCAGGTGGCCATGGCCGAAGGCATAGATGACATTCGGCGTCGCTTTCGCCCGGCCGATGGCAGGGAGGCTGTCGGGAAGCGAAGGCCTGAAGCCCATCCATTGCCGTCCGCCGTCCACCTTCAATCCCGGCAGAAAGACCTTCGCCTTCTTCAGCATCGCTTCCGACCGCTCAAAATTCGGCGGCAGATCCAGACCGCCAAGCTCCACGGCTCCTCCGACACGGATGCCGGAAGAGAGCCGCGTAACGACGAAACCGTGACCGCCGAAAGTTACCTGTGTCCGCAGATCCAGGGCGTCGGCTGGAAGCGTGGTGTTATAGCCGCGCTCGGTTTCCAGCGGAATGCTCTCGTTGAGCGATCTGGCTATGCGATGGGAGAAGGCTCCGGCCGCCAGCACGACCTTGCCGCCTTTGAAGACCGTATCCGCGGCCGCCACCACTTCGACCCCGTCTGCGATCGGGCGGACGGACTTGACCTCGGCAATCTCGATCCTGCCGCCACGGGCGCGGAAATGATCCGCCAGCGCAAGCGTGTAGAGCTTCGGGTCGGAGATCGAATGCCAGCCGGGCGTGAATGTGCCGCGAATGAAACGTTCCGCGATGCCCGGTTGCAATCCCGCCATTTCAGCGGCATCCATGTGCCGGAATTCGATGCCGTGGCGCGCGCGTGCATCCCAGCCCGGCAGGGATGCCTGGAATTCGGCATCGGTCTCATAGACCTGCAGATTGCCCTCCTTTCGCAGCATCGTCAGCGTGCCGGTGGCAGAAAGAAAGGCTTCCAGTTCTGACCTGGAAAGATCCATCAGCGACGTCTGCGCGCTGGTCGAATGGGCGACGCGCGAGGGCGAGCAGGCGCGCCAGAACCTGAACATCCAGGGCGCGATTTGGAGCGCATACCGCGGCGGAACGGAAAGTGGCCCCAACGGATCCAGAAGCCATTTCGGCGCCTTCTTCAGTATTCCGGGCGATGCGAGCGGCAGGATGTCGGTAAAGGCGAAGGCGCCGGCATTCCCCGCGGAAGCACCGGCGGCCGGCCCCTCGCGATCGAGCACCACGACATTCAGACCCCGCATTTGCGCGGCGATGGCGACGGAAAGTCCGATGACCCCCGCCCCGATGACGATCACGTCCGATCTTTCCATGCGCTCGATACTTTCCCTCATGACCGAAACCGGCATGCTTGCCCTACCCGACCGAAAACGGAAAAGCCCTCCGAGCGGAGGGCCTTCCCATGCCTATGCCGATGCTTACGCCTTGCACCGCTGGACAGCGCCAGGAAGCTTGCTCCAATCGGCGTACCAGTTGTTGAAGAGCTTGAACTGCGCCTCGACATACCCACGCTGGCTGTCGCTCAGCACGTCGGTTTCGATGAAGTTCAGCTCATATTCCCTGTCTCCCTTCAGCACCATCATGTGCTTGAAGTAGAGCACGAGATCCGGGCCTTCATCGAAGGAGGACAGCACGCCGAGCGCTTCTTCCAGCTCCTTGGCGCGCAGGCGGGCGTCGGCATCACCGGTAGCGGCGGCCTGCGAAAGGTTGCACAGATGCAGCACTTCCTTGGGCAGCACGTTGCCGATGCCGGTGATGGCACCGGTCGCACCGCAATTGACGTAACCGTGGTAGACAGCCGTATCGACGCCGATCATCAGCGAAACGTCGTCATCACGGCTCGTGATGGTTTCCGCGGCGTAGCGCATGTCGTTCGGGCCGCCGAATTCCTTGAAGCCGACGAGGTTCGGATGTTCGGCGCGCAAGGCGAAGAACAGGTCGGCGCGGGTGGCAAAGCCGTAATAGGGGCTGTTGTAGATGACGGCCGGCAGATCCGGAGCGGCAGACAGGATCGCCTTGAAATGCGCTTTCTGGGCTGCGATGACCGAACCGCGCGACAGAACGCGCGGGATCACCATCAGGCCCTGCGCTCCGACCTTCTGGGCATGCGCCGCCAGCGCTACTGCGGAAGCGGAATTGATCGCCCCGGTGCCGACGATGACCGGAATTCCGGCTTTGACCAGTCGCTCGACCCCTTCCATGCGCTGCGCATCGGTCAGGAGCGGCCAGTCCCCCATGGAGCCGCAATAGACGACGGCGGACATGCCATCGGCGATCAGCTGCTTGGCCTTGGAGACCAGCGCATCGAAATCCGGTGTGCGATCCGGCTTGCATGGGGTCATCAGCGCCGGCACGACGCCGGAAAAAATCTTCGCCTTCATTGTCGAAACTCCTCGATATCGGTCAGGCGGCACGAATTGCCCGCTCTCCTGAGCAGAAGATAACCGATCTCGATTTTTTGTCGACAAGAAAAATACAAGAACTCAAAGTTCGATGTCGAGGCGGTCGTTACGGGTCAGCAACCGCCCGATCTGCTCGACGATCTGCTCACCATGAGCCCTGCCGAGGCGGTCTGCCGCGGCAATGTCGCGTGCGCGAATTGCCTCGATTATCTCTTCGTGCTCTTCGACAAAACGCTGCGGCAGGCGATCCTCGTAGGATTGGTAATAGAGGCGCAGCATGCGTCTGCCCTCCCCCAGCAGCCGGTCGAAAAAGCCCGCATAGTAGTTGTTGCGGCCCGAACGGGCGATTGCGGAGTGGAAATCGGCATTGGTGGAAATCATAGCCAGAGCATCCTGCGCCATGACGGCGGCCGCGAATTCAGTCTGGCAATCGCGGATCATGGCGAGATCGTCCGCCGTATGGTGCTGGGCGGCCAGCCGCGTGGTGACGCGATACATCAGGACGAGCGCGTCGAAATAGGCCGGCATGCCGAGAAAATCGATATTCGACACCATGGTCGAGCGGTTGGGCAGGGTCTCGATCAGGCCTTCACCGGCCAGCCGCACCAGCGCCTCACGGATGGGCGTGCGCGACATGCCGAAGCGCGACGCGAGCTGTACCTCGTCGATGGCGCTGCCCGGCGCCAGCTTGAGATCGAGGATCTCGTCGCGCAGGAGGTCGTAAACGAGCTTCACGCCGGAGCCGCGCTTGCGCTCGGTTATCTGTTCCATACTTTCGGCCATTCGCTGTCCCTGTCGACATGATGTCTTGCACCCTTCCTATTACAGGGTGACGAGACCGGTCGCTAGAGACGCTAGGCCGGCCGGCAGCGGATGGCGCCAATCCCGAGGGCATGTAGCAGACTCTTCCCAGAGGGCCTGCCACGTCGCGGAATGCACCAACGGTGATTGTTCAGGGATATGCGGTCGAGCCATCCGGCTTGCGGGTGACCCTGCGCTCCCAATGAACATAGTCATCCGTCTCGAGTGCCTTCTCGTCGATTTCGAGCCCCCAGCCCGGGCGATCGGGACGCAGTTCCATATGGCCATCCACGGGCATATACGGATCGACGGCCCATGGCGCATGGACATGCGGCTTGAATTCCAGGATCTGGAAATTCGGCTGCGCGGCGCAGAAGTGAACGTTGACGGCGGTTGCCAGCGGCCCCATCGGGTTATGCGGCGCCACCGTCACGTAGTGTGCTTCGGCGATCGTGGCGATGCGGCGCATTTCGGAGACGCCGCCGACGACGCAGATATCGGGCTGGATGATGTCGGCACCCTGGGCGGACAGAAGGGAGAGGAACTCGAAACGGTTATATAGCGATTCGCCGGTCGCCAGCGGGACCGTCACCTTGGATTTCAGCTCCCGCCAGGCCGCAATGTGCTCGGGTCGGATCGGCTCCTCGTAAAACAGCGGATCGTTCGGCGCGATTGCGGCCGCGAGCTGCACCGCCTTGTAGGGCTCGTAGATCTTGGCATGCGCATCGAAGGCGAACTCGAAATGCGACGGCGTGATCTCGCGGATACGACCGAACCAGTCACCGGTCTCCTTCACCAGCTCACCCCAGCGGCCGGAATGGAGATCGCGGCGATAGGGGCTGAGCTTGAAGGCCGTATAGCCGTAGTCCTCGTTGAGCTTGAGCGTCTGGTCAAGCGCGTGTTCGGCGTCCGGCGCAGTGTAGACGCCGCAATAGACGCGCACCCGGTCGCGAACGCTGCCGCCGAGCAGCATGTAGACCGGCAGACCCGCAGCCTTGCCGGCGATATCCCACAACGCATGGTCGATTGCGGAAATCGCGGCAAGGCCGAGGGCTCCGGGAGGAAAGCGGCATTGCTGATTGAGCTTGAGGACGAGAAATTCGACGCGGCGCGGATCCTCTCCCTCGATCTGATGGAAAAGATAGTCGAGCAGCGGCGGCAGCGCCCAGTCGGGCCCGTGATTATAGCATTCGCCCCAGCCGGAAATGCCCTCGCTGGTCTCGATCTTCAGAAGCAGGCGAGGACGATCGTCAACGCGCTGCATGTAGGTCTTGATACCGGTAATACGCACGCTTCGTCTCCGTTCAGGCAGCCAGAAGTTCGGCTCTGACGCGATCGACGATGGACCGCAACGTGCTGCGCTCCTCCTCGTTCAGCGCCACGACGCCGGGGACACGTACCGGTCCCACATCAGTGCCGAGCATGCCGAGCGCCTCCTTCACGACAGTGACATTGGCGCCATTGTTGTATTTCGTACGGAGCGCCTCAAAACCAGCGATCCCGTCGATCAGGGCACGCGCAGCGGCGAAGTCGCCGCTTTCGAGCGCCTGGTGGATTGCATGCGAGCGTTCAGGAAAGACGTTGACGAGACCCGACGTGAAGCCCCGCGCGCCCATCGCATAAAAGGCCGGAGCCCATCCCTCGGCGAGACCGCAGACCCAGATGGCCGGAGCATCCAGCGTCGAGCGGATGACCTCGGACAGCAGCATGAGATTGGAAGACGCAAATTTAATGCCGGCAATGTTCGGATGGAGCGCCAGCTTGCGGAAGTCGGCGACGGAAAAGCTGTCGCTGCGCACATAGGCGATGACCGGAACGGTCGAGAAATCGGCCAGTTCGAGAAAATACCCCGCCTGATAGGACGGCCCCGCGAAAGGGTCCATCGGGTGATGACCCATGATCGCATCGGCGCCGGCAGCAATGGCGTCACCGGCAAGCGCCTTCGCCTCCGTCAGCGAACGACCGACCGCCGCGCTGACCAGCGCCTTGCCGGAAGCCGCTTCGATCGTCGCCGCATGGACGCGACGGATCTCGTCCATGGTGAGGGTGAAGAATTCGCCGGTATTGCCGGCGGCCATCAGATTGTGAACCCTGGCGGTCGCCATCCCGCGAATGAGAAGCTTCAGCTTCTCGATATCGATCGATCCGTCCCTCGCATAGGGCGTGACCGGCACGCCGGAAATTCCCGTCAGAGCTTGCCGCACGGCCTGAAGTTTCTCGGTCACGTCAGATATCCTTCTGCTTTCCAAATACAATATTCAGGTAGGTGTCGCCGGAACGCACCACATGGTCTCGCATCCGCCGCTCGGCCATGTCCGCATCTCCCGAAGCGATTGCCTCGGCGATCGCCTCGTGCTCATCGAGCGCCTTCTGCCTCTCACCGGGGTCCATGTGGATGACGCGCCGGATGCTGGCGTCATAAAACTGCTGCCGCTCGATCAGCTTAGCGAGATAGCCGCACTGCGAACTTCTGTGGATATGGTCGTGGAAGGTCTCGTTGAGCGCGACAAGCCCGTCGGCATCGCCGGAGGCTGTCGCTTCTCTCATGCGGTCGGCGATGGCGAGAAGCTCGCCGCGTCCGGTTTCCTCGATCCGTTTCGCGGCCAGATGCGCAATCATCGATTCTAGCGCGGCACGCGCCAGGATCATTTCCTCCGCCCAACTACTGGAAAAGCGGATCACGACGCCGCGGCGCGGGAGAGCCTCGACGAGCCCCTCCGTCTCGAGCTGCCGCAACGCTTCCTTGATAGGGGTCGTGCTGACGCCGAACTGCTCAGCAAGCGCACGCTCGTTGATTTTTTCTCCCGTCGCGAAACGGCCTGAAAGAATGGCGCTACGCATCGTCCGATGGACGTGATCACGCACGGTAACCTGAAAGCCGGGATCTATCCTTTCGAAACCAGCCTTGGATGCAGAGCCGCTCGAGGTTGCGATCATTTCCCTGAAATCCGTTGACGACGCCCAAATAATATGAAATCTGGTATATCAGATCTGGAGCATCTGTCGATAGTAAATTTCGGCACGAGGTTGAGGAGCCTTGGGAGGTCAGAATGATGAGACGAAATCTCGCGATCCTGGCGAGCGTCGCCGCCTTGTCCCTGTCAACAGGGGCAGCGCGTGCGGAAACACCGAAGGACCAGTTGGTCATCGCCATCACCATGACGACCATGCGGGGTCTCGATCCCCATGAGATCAATCAGCTCGAGGCTGCGGAGGTCGTCGCCAATCTCTATGACCGGCTGATTGCCCTTCCTCCGGACCGGATCACGGACCCGCAGCCGTCGCTGGCGGAAAGCTGGACGATTTCGGAAGACGGCAGGACATTCACCTTCAAAATTCGCCAGGGCGTCCGGTTCCATTCCGGCAATCCGCTGACGGCAAAGGACGTCGAGTGGTCCTTGCATCGCCTGGTCAAGCTCGGGCTCGCCCCGTCGACGGATCTCCGGCAGTGGGGATTTTCCGCCAAGAACGTCGATCAACTGATCCGGGCGACGGACGACCGCACGCTGGTGCTTCAGACACCGGAGGTCTGGAACCCGAATCTCATCCTTTATTCGCTGGCCAGCTACTCGACGTCGATCGTCGACAGCGCCCTCCTCGCCGGTCGTGAGAAGGACGGCGACTGGGCTCGCAACTACCTGCAGACGGGAGAGGCAGGCTCCGGACCCTATTCCCTGGTGACATGGCGGTCGAACCAGCTTCTGATCGCCGACGCCTTTCAGGACTACTGGAAGGGAGCGCCGGCCATGCGCCGCGTCTACATGAGCCATATCCCGGAATCGTCGGCACAAAGGCTGCAGATCGACGCCGGCGATGTCGACGTCGCAACCCGTCTTTCCTCGACCGACCTTGCGGGCCTCGAAAAGGACGGCAAGGTGACGGTGCAGAAGGTACCCGGTTTCGGTTTCTACTATCTGGCCCTGAACCAGAAGGACGAGATCCTTTCCAACCCCAAGGTTCGCGAGGCTTTCCGTTATCTCATCGACTACGACGGTCTCGGCGAGACCGTGATGAAATATTACGGGATAAAGCAACAGACGATCATCCCCGGCGGCCTGCCCGGCGCCGCGACCGAAAATCCCTACAGCCTCGATATCGCCAAGGCGAAACAGCTGCTGGCGGAAGCCGGTTATCCCGACGGCTTCTCAAAGGTCTATTTCGCCCAGCCCGGCACGCCCGAATCCGAACTGGGCATCTCGTTGCAGAACAACGCCGCGAAGGCCGGAATCAATCTCGACCTGCAGATCGGCGACCAGATCGGAAAGTTCCGGGCGCGCCAGTTCGAGATGTTTTCCTCCCGCACCGGCGAGCGGCTGCCCGACCCCCATGCCGTGCTGCAGTCCTACGCCACCAATGCCGACAATTCGGATGCGGCGAAGCTTACCGGCCTCGTTGCCTGGCGGACGGCCTGGGACGTGCCCAAGGACATTCAGGACATGGTGATCGCGGCCGCCCATGAAACCGACGCGGAGAAGCGCGACGAGCTCTACACGCGGATCAACAAAGCCTATCTGCGCTCGTCTCCCGCCCTCGTCACATCTTTCCAGCGCACCGACCCCAAGGCGGTACGCAACGAGGTGAAGGGGTATGTCGGCCATCCGACCTGGCTGACCCGTTGGGACACCGTCACCAAGGGCCAATGACGTGCGCGATTCGAGGATAATGGAATGAGTATGTCCCAGACGACCGAAACGACTGCGTCAGCCGGAGCCATATTGAACGGGGCCAGGAAGGTCGCGACGTCCTTCGTCGTCATCCTGACGACGCTGCTCGGCCTTCTCGTGATCACTTTCGCGGTTGGCCGCATGGTGCCGGCCGATCCGGTCATCGCCGCCATCGGCGACCAGGCCGATCAGGCCACCTATGACCGCGTCTACAAGGAGATGGGTCTCGACAGACCCATCTACGTTCAGTTCGCCAATTATCTGGGCGATGTCGTCCGCCTCGATTTCGGCCAGTCCAACGTGACGAAGCAGCCCGTAGCGAGCGATCTCTCCCGTGTGTTTCCGGCGACGATCGAGCTCGCCACCCTGGCGATCATCATCGGCGCCGGGCTGGGCGTGCCGCTCGGGGTCGTCGCCGCCGTGAACCGGGGCACCTGGGTAGACCATGTTGCCCGGATCGTCGGACTGCTCGGTTATTCGACCCCGATATTCTGGCTCGGAACGATCGTGATCCTGCTCTTCTACGCGAATCTGGGCCTGATACCGCCGGGCGGCCGTATCTACGTGTATAACGAGGGGATCGTACTGGCACGGACCAATTTCATCCTGATCGACTCCGCCCTCGGCGGCCATTGGGACATATTCCGAAGCGCACTCCATCACATCATCGCTCCGGCCCTGATCCTGGGTTACGCGGCCATGGCCTATCTCAGCCGCATGACACGCAGCTTCATGCTGGAACAGCTTCGCCAGGAATATATCCTGACGGCGCAGGCAAAGGGCCTGGGCAAGCGTCCGGTCGTCTGGAAACACGCATTCCGGAACATCCGCGTCCAGTTGCTGACCATCGTCGCGCTCGCCTATTGCGGTCTTCTCGACGGAACGGTCCTGATCGAGACGGTATTCGCGTGGCCGGGCCTCGGATCCTATCTCACATCGGCACTGTTCTTCGCGGATATGAACGCCGTGCTGGGCAGCGTACTCCTGATCGGCATCATCTCGATCGCCATCAACCTCCTGTCCGACATCGCCTATCGCCTCATCGATCCCAGGACCCGGTAATATCATGGCAAAATCCGGCACTTTCTCAGACTTGCACAACTGGCTGATCAGCGAGGACTTCACCTCCGCAAGACAGGCCAGGTGTCACAAGGCCTATCTCGCCTGGCTCAGTCTCGTCGCCAACCCTCTGGCCCTTGCCGGCTTTGCGGTCATCCTGTTCCTGATCGTCGTCGCCGCCTTTGCGCCCTTGATCGCCGGGCACGATCCGATCGCCCAGGACTTTGCGCAGGCACTGCAGGCACCATCGGCCGCCCACTGGTTCGGAACGGACGAATTCGGCCGCGACGTCTTCGCCCGCCTCGTCCATGGCGCCCGCACGACGCTCTATATCAGCATCCTCGTCACCGTGATCGTAGCCCCCATAGGCTTCGTGATCGGCGCAACGGCAGGATATCTCGGCGGCTGGGTCGATATCATCCTGATGCGCATTACCGACATTTTCCTGTCCTTCCCGAGCCTCGTCCTGGCGCTTGCCTTCTCGGCGGCCCTCGGCCCGGGCATCGAAAATGCCGTGATCGCCATTGCACTGACGGTATGGCCGCCGATCGCCCGTCTCGCCCGCGCCGAAACGCTCACCTTCCGCAACGCCGACTTCGTCGTAGCGGCGGAGCTTCAGGGCGCGGGAATGACGCGCATCCTGGCTCGCCATATCGTGCCGCTTTGCGCGCCGTCGATCATCGTGCGCCTGACGCTGAACATGTCCAGCATCATCCTGACCGCTGCCGGCCTCGGCTTTCTTGGCCTCGGCGCCCAACCGCCGATGGCCGAATGGGGCGCGATGGCCGCATCCGGCCGCCAGTATCTGCTCGACGCCTGGTGGCTGACCACAATCCCCGGAGTAGCGATCCTCGTGGTCAGCCTCGCCTTCAACCTGCTCGGCGACGGGCTTCGCGACATCATGGATCCCCGCAATGGCTAAGACATCCGACACAATCCTCAGGGTCGAGAACATGTCGGTGGAGTTCCCGACCCTTTCGGGAATCACCACTGCGGTCAGGAACGTGTCCTTCACAGTCGGCCGGGAGAAGGTCGGCATCATCGGCGAATCCGGATCCGGCAAGAGCACGACCGGCCGAGCGATCATGAAACTCCAGCCACCGAAAGCCGTGGTGCGGGCGGATCGTCTCCAGTTCGAAGACATCGACCTCCTGGCGGCAGGCGAAGAGGAAATGCTCGCCATTCGCGGCCGGCGCATAGCGATGATCCTGCAGGACCCGAAATACTCGCTGAATCCGATCATGACCGTAGGCGAGCAGATTTCCGAGACCGTAATCCTGCACGAACGCGTCGGCAGGAAGGAAGCCCGGGAGCGGACGCTCGCAATGCTGGAGCGCGTCAACATCCGCGATCCGCTGCGCGTCTACGACCTCTACCCGCACGAGGTGTCGGGTGGCATGGGCCAGCGCATCATGATCTCGATGATGCTGATCGCCTCACCGTCTCTGATCATCGCCGACGAGCCGACCTCGGCCCTCGACGTGACCGTGCGCCAGCAGGTGCTTTCGATCCTGGACGATCTCGTGGCCGAACGGAATATCGGTCTGATCTTCATCTCGCACGATCTCAATCTCGTCCGCAGCTTCTGCGACCGCGTCATCATCATGTATGCGGGCCGCGTGGTCGAGAGCATCGCCGCCGCCGATCTGGAAAACGCACGGCATCCCTATACCCGCGGACTTCTGAATGCCCTGCCGAGCCTCGATCATCCACGTGACAGGCTGGAAGTTTTGCGCCGCGACCCGGCATGGCTGGAGAATTGACATGTCCATGATCAAAGTCGAACACCTTGCCGTTTCCTATGGTCGCGGCGACAGGCTCACAAAGGTCGTCAAGGATGTCTCGTTCGAAGTTGCAAAGGGCGAGACCTTCGGGCTCGTCGGTGAAAGCGGCTGCGGAAAATCGACCATCCTCGGAGCTTTGGCCGGACGCAACAGGCAATGGACCGGATCCATCGCGATCGATGGGGAGCCGATAGGCCAGAAGCGTACCCGCTCGCAGCTCGCCAAGCAGCAGCTCGTCTTTCAGGATCCGTTCGGATCCATCCATCCGCGTCATACGATCGGCCGCACTCTGCTGGAGCCCCTGGAAATCCACGGGATGGATCGACGACAGGAACGGGTCGAGAAAGTCCTTTCAGATGTCGGCCTGCCGCTCAATTTCCGCTACCGGTATCCGCACCAGCTATCGGGCGGCCAGCGCCAGCGGGTGGCGATCGCGCGCGCCCTCATCCTCAAGCCGCAAATACTGCTCCTGGACGAACCGACATCCGCGCTGGACGTGTCGATCCAGGCCGAAATCCTCAACCTGCTCAAGGATCTGAGGGAACGCGAAGGGCTGACCTATATCCTCGTGAGCCACGATCTCGCGGTCGTCGCGCATCTGTGCAACCGCGTCGCCATCATGCAGAGCGGCGGGTTTGTCGAAATCGCAACCCAGGCCCAGCTTATCGGGAACGCGGTCGAGCATCCGTATACGCGGGTGTTGATGGACGGCAGCCGCGGGTATGTTTCGTCGCGCCGGCCGGTCAAGGGCGAGAGATCGCATGAGGCCGGCATCGCCGGCTAGACGGGGAACTGCCTAATTCTCTCCATGCCCTCCGTTCTCGGCATGGATCGCGCGGCTCATGTCATCCGATGCGCAAGCTGCGGGTGGGATTTTGCTTCACCGTCATGTGCGGGCAGGCCGATCCGTTCGGGAACAATACCAACATTTTAGCTTTCACTAAGCAATCCTGTGCGATGCTGCAGATCACATGAGCGCGGTGGAAGGACATGGAAAACAAAAGAACCTGGACCAACAACGAGTTGGAAGACCTGGTCCGCCAGCTCAACATCGCGTTGGAAGCGTCCGGAATCGGGATATGGCAGCACAATCTGCGCAAGAACCAGACGCGCTGGGACGAACAGCTGCAAAGCATATACGGCGTGCCGAAGGGGCCTCACGACGTTATCTGGCTCGACAGCCTGCATCCCGAAGACAGGGATCTCGCCAACGAAATATTCGAAAAAGCCATCTCCGAACGGAGCGACTACGCCTCCCAGTTCCGCATCATCAGACCGGACGGCTCCATCCGCCATCTGCGGTCGCGCGCCAAATTCTTCCTCGACGGGAACGACGAGCCCTGCTTCATCGGCGCGGAGTGGGACGTCACTGACGATGTGCTGCTCACCCAACAACTGGCTCTGGAGCGGGAAGCCGCGGAACAGAGCCGCAGCGAGGCGAAATATGCCGCCGAGCACGACTACCTGACCGGGCTGATGAACCGCAGGAGCTTCGACGCATTTTTCGAGGACCTGTGCAAGCAATCCGCAAGCCCGAAAGTGTCTCTCTGCCATCTCGACGTCGATCGCTTCAAGGAGATCAACGACCAGTTCGGCCATGCGGCGGGCGATCAGGTCCTCCGGCACGTGGCGCTGGCGCTGTCGCGATCCCTCAATCCTGACGAGGTGGCAGCTCGACTGGGCGGTGACGAATTCGTGATGCTGACGCTGGATATGTCACCGGGCCGGATGAAGCAGCTCGTCGCATCGCTGCGTGATTTCCTGCGTGAGCCGATAGCGATAAACGGGAGAAAGCTGATCATCCAGTGCTCCATGGGGGTCGCAACGGCGCAGGGAGAAGACCTCGGCACGCTCCTGTCGCGATCCGACATCGCGCTTTACGAAGCCAAGAGAAACGGCAGAAACCGCTGCGAACTCTTCTCACCGGCACTCGCCACCGTTCTCTCAGCGGAAAAGATAAATCTCTACGAGCTTCGCGAAGCCTTGGGTGAAGGACAGATCATCCCCTACTACCAGGCTCAGGTCGATGCCGGCAGTCACGAGCTCTGCGGGCTCGAAGCCCTGGCGCGCTGGAACCACCCGAGCGGTGTGAGGTTGCCGGCCAAGTTCCTGACGGTCGCGGCAAACCATGGTCTCATCGACCAGATCGACGATGCCATCCTTCGGCAGGTTCTGGTCGATCTCGAACAGTGGCGTGCGAGCGGATGGGATGCGCCGCGGGTCTCCGTCAACGTCTCGGCGACACGGCTCGCAGATCCCGCGCTCGGCAGCAAGCTGCGGAAACTCGAACTACCGGCCGGCCGGATCAGTTTCGAGCTGATCGAGACCATCGTCCTCGACAACCTGAGTGAGCAGGTTCAATCGAACATCGACGTGATGCGAGAACTCGGCATCGAGGTCGAGATCGACGACCTGGGGTCGGGGCACGCCTCCCTGCTCGGTCTGGTGGCTCTCAGGCCCGATCGCGTCAAGATAGATCGGAACCTCATTCTGCCGGTCGTTCAGCGCTCGACCGAGAGACGTCTCATCGGTTCTCTGGTCGAGATCGCAAGGACATTGAATACGGAAGTCATCGCCGAAGGCGTGGAGACGCTCGATCACGCCACCATCTTGAGAGACCTCGGAGTGGATTTGCTGCAGGGCTACGCATTCGGCTATCCACAATCGGCAAAGGAAACCGAAACCCGCTTTCGCGCTCGCTGAGCCGCCCGAAATGGTATAGGGCCGGTGCTTCATTATAAAGCATCCGGAGGAAGACCTTGGAAACGGTCACTATCGAGACCCGTGCCGACTTTGCCCAATGGGCGATTGAACGCGCCCGCGCCATCGTCGCCGATCAGGGGGGCAATCTTGCCCTGGCGGCCCGCGATATGCAGGAAAACAGGATCGCCGAAACGGGCAACGCGCTCGGACAGGCGATCGTCGATGCCCTGCTGGAAGTCTTCGACGGCCTGGCCCCTGAGGACGAATAGGCAAAAGCAATCATAGCCTTCGAGTTGTCAGCCATCATGCAGACATTCACTTGAACGTCACAAAACCGAAATCCTGCCGTCACATGCCGTGATTATTTTCATCCGAAAGTTCAAATGAACATACGGATGACGGTACGTGGGCATATCGGCCAGACAGCAGGATATTATCGACCTCGTCAGGGGCGGCGGCTTTGTCTCCGTCGAAAGTCTAGCGGATCATTTTACGGTGACGCCGCAGACGATCCGCCGCGACATCAACGTGCTCTGTGATGCCAATCTGCTGCGCCGCAGGCATGGCGGCGCCGAATATGTCGACACGCCCAGGGTCAACCTGCCCTACGGCTCGCGCCGCATCAGCAATCTGGAAGCCAAGCAGGCGATCGGCACCTTCGTCGCAAACCTCATACCGAGCCATGCCTCCGTATCCTTCGGGATCGGGACGACGCCGGAATTCGTGGCCCGCGCGATGGTCGACCACGAAGACCTGACGGTGGTCACCAACAACGTCAACGTGGCCGTGGCGCTGAGCGCCAACCCTTCCAACCGTATCATCATGCCCGGCGGCGTCATGCGCCTGCCGGATCTGGATTTCCTTGGTCCGCATGTCGAGGAAATGTATCGCAACTATCGCGTCGATTTCGGCATCTTCGGCGTAGGCGGAATAGAGCCGGACGGCACATTCGTCGATTTCGATCGCACCGAGGTTCTGGCACGGACGGCGCTTCTCGAGAGCTGCCGCCTTTCGGTGCTCGTCGCGGACGCCAGTAAATTCGGCAGGCAGGCACCGGCAAGCGGCGGCTCGCTCGCGGATCCCGGCATGATCGTGCTCGACGATATGCCCGAGCCTTCCGCTGCCTCGCAAACTTCGCAAGCCGCTATAGCCGGAAAGATCCGCCTGGCCGGAGAACTACCAGAATGAGCGCGAAACCGTTCGTCCGTCTCCGCAACGTCACGCGCACTTTCGAAGGCGGCGGAGGGGTCAATGACCTGTCGATCGACATCGCCGAGGGCGGCTTCACGGTCCTGCTCGGCCCATCGGGCTGCGGGAAATCGACGACGCTCCGGCTGATCGCCGGACTGGAGACACCCGATAGCGGCCGCATCGAGATCGGCGGACGCGACGTGACCGCCGCCGGACCATCCGAGCGCGGCCTCTCCATGGTCTTTCAGTCCTATGCGCTGTTTCCCCATCTCGATGTCGCCGAAAACATCACCTTCGGCCTCAGGGTCCGCGGCATGACGAAGAAGGAACGCGAAAATCGGCTCGCCGACGCACTGGCGCTGACGGGTCTGGACGGGCTGGCAGCGCGCAAACCCGGCCAGCTTTCCGGTGGCCAGCGGCAACGCGTGGCGCTGGCACGCGCCATCGTCGCCGACCACCCGCTCTGCCTGATGGACGAACCGCTATCGAATCTCGACGCCAAGCTCCGTCACTCGGTCCGTCAGGAAATCCGGGCGCTCCAACGCCGGCTGGGCATGACCGTCGTTTACGTCACCCACGACCAGACCGAAGCCATGGGCATGGCCGACCAGATCGTGCTGCTCAACAGGGGCCGCGTCGAACATATGGGGCCGCCCGCAGAGCTCTACGAGCAGCCGGCGACCGCCTTCACCGCAAGCTTCGTCGGCAGCCCGGCCATGACGCTTATTCCGGCGGCGCTCCTTGCTCCAGCCGACGTGCCGGCAATCGGAAACCCGGCAGATCTTCATCTCGGCCTGCGGGCCGAAGATCTGGCGCTTATGCCGGAGGGAGCAGGTCCGCTCGCGGCAACCGTCCTTTCCACCGAGTTTCTCGGCGCAGAGACCTATGTCTATCTCGCCGTGGATGGCGCCGACCGATTGATCGCCCGCCTCCCCGGCCGGGACGAGAGGTCTCCGGGAACGCGCGTCTCGCTCGGCTGGCCCGCCGCCTCTGCCCATTGGTTCGACCGCCAAAGCGGCCGGCGCATAACGCCCGACGCGAAATCGCAGCCATTGAAATTGGTCAGCCCGCCATCCGGCAGCTGACCCGTCTACGCCTGTGCAAACCCCTCATCCATGATTGGAAGGAACCTGTCGTGAAACACTTTATGACTGCCGCCTTCATGTCGGCCGGCCTTCTCGCCGCCACCGCCATGCCCGCCTTCTCGCAGACCGAACTGACCATGTACTACCCGATCTCGGTCGGCGGCCCGCTGACCAAGGTCATCGACGGCATGATCGACGGATTCGAGAAGGAAAACCCGGACGTCAAGGTCAATGCCGTCTATGCCGGCAACTACGACGACACCCGCGTGCGAGCCCTGTCCGCCATCCAGAGCGGCCAGCCCGCGCAGCTTTCGGTGCTGTTCTCGATCGACGCCTACGACCTGATGGAACAGGACCTCATCGTTCCGTTCGAAGACGTTGTGAAGACCGATGAAGAAAAGCAGTGGCTGAACAGCTTTTACCCGGCATTGATGGCGAACGGTCGCATCGAGGACAAGACCTGGGGCATCCCGTTCCAGCGCTCCACGATCGTCATGTACTACAACAAGGACATGTTCCGCGAAGCCGGCCTCGACCCCGAAAAAGCGCCGAAGACCTGGCAGGAAATGATCGACGCCGGCAAGAAGCTGACCAAGGACGGCCGTTTTGGCCTGATGGTTCCAGGCACCGGTTACGCCTACTGGATGTTGCAATGCTTCGCCATCCAGAACGGCAAGGAACTGATGAGCGACAACGGCTCGAAAGTTCATTTCGATGACCCTGACGTCATCAACGCGCTCGACTTCTGGCGCTCGCTGACCACCGAACACAAGATCTCGCCCGAAGGCCTCGTCGAATGGGGTACGCTGCGCCAGGCCTTCGTCCAGGGCCAGACGGCCATGATGTGGCACACGACGGGCAACCTGACTGCCGTCAAGAACGAAGCCAAGTTCGAATTCGGCGTCTCCGAACTGCCGGCCAACAAGCAGCCGGGTTCGCCCACCGGCGGCGGCAATTTCTACCTGTTCAAGAAGGCCACCGACGAAGAGCGTGCAGCGTCGCTGAAGCTGATCCGCTACATGACCGCGCCGGAACGCGCCGCCGAATGGTCGATCACCACCGGTTACGTCGGCGTCAGCCAGGCTGCCTATGACACGCCGAAGCTGCAGGCCTATGGCAAGGAATTCCCGCAGGCCCTCGTCGCCCGCGACCAGCTGAAAGTGGCCATCGCCGAGTTCTCGACCTGGGAAACCGCTCGCGTCCGCGAAGCTCTCAACAACGCCGTGCAGGCAACCCTGACCGGCAGCCAGACCGCGGCCGAAGCTCTGAAGGCCGCGCAGGCGACTGCCGACAACCTGCTGAAGTCCTACCAGGAATAGGCACGCATAGCCGGGGCGGTCTTTTCGCCCCGGCCCTTCCCGGGACGGCCGGTCCGTCCCGCCCCCTTTTCATCCTCCTCCCCGGACGCGACAGCATGGATCAGATCGCCCTTTATCATCGCCGCAGGCAATCGCTCTATGGATGGATGCTCGCGGCACCGGCTCTTATCCTGCTGACCGTGTTCGCATTCATCCCGACGATCGCCACGCTGTGGGCGAGCTTCCATTCCAAGGGCACCGTGCGCCGCCCGTCCGCCTTCAACGGGCTCGACAACTATACCAGCCTGATCCACGATCCCGCCTTCTGGACAGTCGTCTGGAACAACGCGCTTTATGCCGGCATCACCATTCCATTCTCCATCGGCATCGCGCTCGCCATGGCGCTCTGGGCCAATGCCGGCATTCCGCTGCGCGGCGTCGTGCGCGGTGCCTACTTCACTCCGACCATGCTGCCGATGATCGCGGCCGCCAACATCTGGCTGTTCTTCTACACGCCGGGTCTCGGCGTGATCGACAGCATTACCGGTCTCTTCGGCCTGCCACCTGTCAACTGGCTCGGCCAGCCACAAACGGCGCTCTGGTCCGTCATCGTCGTTACGATCTGGAAAGAGGCCGGCTTCTTCATGATATTCTACCTCGCCGCGCTGCAAACCATCCCGCCGGATCTCAAGGAGGCCGCCGCCATCGAAGGCGCCGGGCGCTTTACCTATGCACGCCGCGTGCTGATACCGCTCCTGATGCCGACGACGGCGTTTGTCTTCATCAACGCGCTGATCAATTCGGTGAAGCTCATCGACCACCTGTTCATCCTGACCAAGGGCGGACCGAACAATGCCACCAAGCTCGTCCTCTACTGGATCTGGGAAATGGCCTTCGCCTATTTCGACCGGCCCCATGCGGCGGCAATGACGGTGCTGATCCTTCTCCTTCTGGGTGCTGTCGCAGTGTTCCAGTTCCGTGTCCTCGACAAGCGGATCCACTACCGATGACCACCGACTTCGCTTCGTCTCGTCAACGTTTCCGCATCTCGAACCTGCTCGACACGGGGGGCGCCTGGCTGCTGGCGATCGTCTGGATCGCGCCGCTGCTCTTCGCCATCTGGGCGTCCGTGACGCCGTCAGGCCGGGCGCTCGATTTTTCCGGCGACCTCCAGTTCACTCTCGAAAACTATCGCAGCGCCTGGGAAGCGGCACCCTGGGCTGTCTATTTCCGCAACACCCTGTTTCTCGTCACCTTCACCCTGATCGGCCAGTTCATCCTGTGCACGCTGGCCGGCTACGCCTTTGCCCGCTTCGATTTCTTCGGCCGCGAATTCCTCTTCGTCCTCGTGCTTCTGCAGCTCTTCATCCTGCCCGAGGTACTGATCGTCGAAAACTACGCCATGGTCTCCCGGCTGGGCCTGTTCGACACGATCGCCGGCATGGGCCTTCCCTATATCGCCTCAGCCTTCGGCATCTTTCTGTTGCGCCAGGCCTTCAAGTCGGTTCCCGTCGAACTCGAAGAAGCGGCGAGAATCGAAGGCTGCACCTGGCTCGGCGTCCTATGGCGCGTCTATGTGCCGGCAGCCAAGCCGACCTATCTCGCCTATGCGCTCGTTTCGGTCGCGACCCACTGGAACAATTTCCTCTGGCCGCTGATCGTGACGAACTCTCCGGAAACGCGCCCGGTCACGGTCGGCCTGTCATTGTTCGGCGCGCCGGAGAGCGGCGTCAACATCTCGACGATCAGCGCCGCGACGATCATGGTCGTCGCGCCCCTGATGGTTGCTTTCCTTATCTTCCAGCGGCAGTTCGTCCAGGCTTTCCTGCGGGTCGGCATCCGCTAGGATCCGCCGGGTCGACACCGACTAAGCCGCACCTGCTTCCGTCTGCGATGCCCCAATATCGTGCCCGTTCGGCTTGCCGTACAGACCGATATTCGCGTCGCCCCAGTCCTTCAGCGAAAGCAGGATGGGTTCCATGCTGCGCCCGAGCGGTGAGAGCGTGTATTCCACCTTCGGCGGCACTTGCGCATAGACCTTGCGCTCGACGAGACCGTCCTCTTCCAGTTCGCGAAGCTGGTTGGTCAGCATGCGCGGCGTGACGTTGATCAGGTGGCGGCGGATCTGGTTGAAGCGGAGCGTTCCCGAAAGCAGATGGAAGAGGATGACCGACTTCCACTTTCCGTCGATCAAACCGATCGCAGCCTCCACAGAACAGCCCGGGCTGCAGTCGAAGCGGGAGTGACGGGTCTTGGCCATGACAGTATCCTTTTCGACACTATATGCTATCTTTGTGCGTATTGCATTGATCGATCGTATGACCAATCTCTGTTCGTATCAACCATCAAGGAGATGCGACCATGAAAGCGATTGGATACAGGACCGCAGGGTCGATCGAACGGGACGACGCACTCGTCGATATCGAACTGGATCGTCCCAGGCCAAACGGACACGACCTACTCGTCGAAGTCGAGGCGGTCTCGGTCAATCCGGCCGACGCGAAGGTACGCAAGAGCGTGACCCCGAGCGACGGCGAATGGAAAGTGCTCGGCTGGGATGCCGTCGGGACGGTGGTCGAGATCGGCCCGGACGTCACCGGCTTCCGGACGGGCGACCAGGTCTTCTACGCCGGCTCAATCACCCGGCCGGGCGCCAACAGCCAGTTTCACCTCGTCGACGAACGCATCGTCGGCCACAAGCCTAAGACGCTCTCCAATGCCGAGGCGGCCGCGCTGCCGCTGACGTCGATCACCGCCTATGAAATGCTCTTCGACCGTCTCGACGTGCGCAAGCCGGTTGCCGGCGGGGCGAATGCGATCCTGATCGTCGGTGGCGCCGGTGGCGTCGGATCGATCGCGATCCAGCTCGTCAGGGCGCTGACTGACCTGACGGTGATCGCCACTGCTTCGCGCCCGGAAACCCAGGCCTGGGTGCGGGAGCTCGGCGCCCACCACGTTGTGGATCACAGCAAGCCGATCGCCGGACAGGTTGCAGCCCTGGATATCGGCGCGCCTGACTTCGTCTTCTCGACGACCGAGACCCTCCGCCATCTGAAGGAGATCATCGAACTGATCGCCCCCCAGGGCCGTTTCGGCCTGATCGACGATCCGGATGTGCTGGATGTGGCCGGCTTCAAGCGCAAGGCCGTCTCGACCCATTGGGAGCTCATGTTCACCCGGGCGATCTTCGGTACGCCGGACATGGGAGAACAGGGCAAGCTACTCGACGAAGTCTCACGGCTGATCGATACCGGCAAGATCCGCACCACGGTCACGGAAACCCTGTCGCCGATCAATGCCGCCAATTTGAAGAAAGCCCATATGCTGGTCGAAAGCGGACGTGCCAGAGGCAAGATCGTGCTCGAGCGCTTCTGATATCCGATGAGACCGGGGGCTTTCCCGGTCAAGGCTCATCACGGACCTGCTCCCGTGTCGCCGCCGAACGGGCTCTCGGCGGCGCTACATTGTCGCGGCCTCGACCCGGCACGGGCGTAGCCGCCTCCAATCTTCCTCCGTTTGCCGCTACTTTCGTCCGTATCAGACCCGTTCGAAATTCGTATCCCGCCGCCTGCGCATTTGCAATTTCGGTAACTTTATCAGCGTATTAATCCGACGACAGTGTAGGCTCAATCATAAAAACGGCCTCCATGGTCGGCGCGGATCGACGCGGGGCGGCAGGGACATTGGTTCCCCCTGCAGATCCGGCGTCGCGCTTAAAGTACGACTTCAGCCGATGCCGCCCTCGACAGGACAAACGCCCGGGGGTATCGAGGGGCGCAATCACTCTCGGAGGACCTCTGGAATGCCAAAGCCTGTGTCGATCATCCTCGATTGGGGCACGAGTTCGCTACGCGCGGCGCTCGTTTCGGAGGCGGGAGAAACGCTCGATGTGCGAGACACGACCAGCGGCGGCATCCAGTTCGTCAAGGACGGGGCATTCGAGGCAGCCCTGATGGAAACGGCCGGCGCCTGGTTTGCCGAACACGGCCCACTTCCGGTTGTCGCTAGCGGTATGATCACCAGCCGAAACGGCTGGGTCGAGGTGCCCTATGTGGATGCGCCGGCAAGTCTTGCCGACCTCGCGGCCGGCACCCGCCAGATCACTCTCGGGAATGGCGCCACGATTACTTTCCTTCCCGGCATGCGCGATCCCGCGGCCGAACCCTTCCCGGACGTGATGCGCGGCGAGGAGACCCAGATCGTCGGCTTCGGGCTGGACCGCGATCGCACTGTCGTTCTCCCGGGAACGCATAGCAAGTGGGCTCGGGTCGAGGCAGGTCGCATCGCCGCCTTCCAGACCTACGCGACGGGCGAAATCTTCGCGCTGCTGACCAAGCATTCCTTCATCGCCAGAGCGGTGGAGCCCGCCGCCGGAGCCGAACCCGTCTGGTCCGCCTTCGACCGCGGAGCCGAATTCGCCGCCAGCGAAGCGCGCGCCGCCGATGCGTTTCTCTCGTCGGTCTTCAGCGCCCGAACCGGTATCCTCGCCGGCGTGCTGAAGCCCGAAGACATCATGGATTACGTCTCCGGTCTCGTCATCGGTTCCGAATTCCGCCAGGCTCGTGCCGCTGGCTGGCTGCAGTCCGGAGCTGCGATCGGCATCGTCGGCAACAATGTCCTCAACAGCCGCTACAGCCGCATTGCGCCGCTGTTCGACCTCACCGTGGAAACCGGCCCCACGGATGCGGCCAAGCGCGGCGTTCAACTGATCGCCGGACAACTGCAATTAACCAGATAGGAATTTTCCCATGACGTTCGAAGACGCTCTCAAGGCATGCAATCTGATCGCCATCCTACGCGGCATCACGCCCGAAGAGGCCGAGCCCGTCGGCGAGGCGCTGATCCAGGCCGGATGGCGCATCATCGAAGTACCGCTGAATTCGCCGCAGCCGCTGAAGAGTATCGAAATGCTGGTCAAGCGCTTCGGCGACAAGGCGCTGATCGGCGCCGGCACGGTGCTTACCCCTGAACAGGTCGCCGATGTCGCCGCTACCGGAGCCAAGGTGATCATCTCGCCGAATGCAAACCTTTCGGTCATCGAAACGACCGCTTCGCGCGGCATGATCAGCCTCCCGGGAGTTGCGACGCCGACCGAAGCCTTTGCTGCAATCGGAGCTGGTGCGACGGGCGTCAAGGCGTTCCCGGCCGAAGCGATCCCCCCGATCATCATCAAGGCGTGGAAGGCCGTCCTGCCGAAGCAGATTCCGGTCTTTGCCGTGGGTGGCGTGACGCCCGACAACATGAAACCCTATATCGAAGCCGGCGCTGCGGGCTTCGGCATCGGCGGCTCGCTCTATAAGCCGGGCGACGATGTCGCGGCCGTTGCCGACAAGGCCAAACGGTTCATCGACGCCATGAAGAGCATCTGAAACAACGACGGCGGCCGCCGGCAGCCGCCGTCTCAATAACACCGCGACAAGGGGGCGATCTTACCCCGAGCCGCAACGGCCTTCAGGCAGGATGCTGCTGGATACTCAGTCCGCCATCCACCGTCAGGCAGGTCGCATTCATGAACGGGCACTCGTCCGAGATCATGAAGACCGCCGCCATGGCGATCTCCTCCGGCGAAGCGATGCGCCCGCCGGGATGGAGTTTCATCGTCTCCGCCTTGGCCGCTTCAGGGTCGGGGAAGCTGTTCCAGTAGTCGATGACCTTCTGGGTCGAGACGTAACCCGGCGCCAGCGCATTCACCCGGATGTTTTTCGCGGCATATTCAAGTCCGAGCGACTTGGTCATGCCGAGAAGCGCATGTTTTGCCAGCGGATAGGGGAAGGTATGCGGGATGATCGTGAAGGCGTGGGTGGACGCGATATTGAGGATGGTGCCGCCGCCACCACCGATCATCCCCGGCAGCACCGCCTTGCAGCAATTCCAGGCGCCCTTGAGATTGATGTCGAAACAGCGGTCCCACTCCTCGTCGCTCGTGGCAAGCGGCTCGGCGAAGACGTTGACGCCGGCATTGTTGACGAGGGCATTGATCGGGCCGATCACTTCGGCCGCCTGAAGGACAGCTCCTGCAATCGCCGAGGCATCGGTGATATCCGCCGCCAGCCAGCCTATCCTGCCGCCGCCATCCCTCAATCTCGTCGCCTCGTGCTCCAGAAGATCGGGGTCGCGATCGACGAGAAAAAGCGCCGCATCTTCGGCGAGGAAGGTTTTTGCGATTGCAAGGCCGATGCCCTGTGCCGCGCCCGTCACGAATATCCGTTTGCCTGTCAGCCGTCCCGTCATCACATTCTCCTCACCACTCGGCAAAGCTGCCGTCCGGATGACGCCAGATCGGGTTGCGCCAGCGGTGGCCTTCCTTAGCCCGCTCAATCACATAGGCCTCGTCGACCTCGACACCCAGGCCCGGCCCCTGGGGTATGCTGACGAATCCGTCGGCATATTGGAAGACGTCCTTGTTGGAGATGTAGTCGAGAATATCGTTCGCCTGATTGTAGTGGATGCCCAGGCTCTGCTCCTGGATGAAGGCATTGTAGGCGACCGCGTCGACCTGAAGGCAGGCGGCGAGCGCGATCGGCCCGAGCGGGCAATGCGGCGCCAGCGCCACGTCGTAGGCCTCGGCCATGGCGGCGATCTTGCGGCATTCGGTAATGCCGCCCGCATGCGAAAGATCGGGCTGGATGATATCGACGTAACCGCCTTCGAAGACCGACTTGAAGTCCCATCGGGAATAGAGCCGCTCGCCGAGCGCGATCGGGGTCGAGGAATGGTTGGCGATCTCCTTGAGGGCTTCCTTGTTCTCCGAAAGCACGGGTTCTTCGATGAACATCAGCTTGTAGGGTTCGAGCTCCTTCGCCAGAACCTTGGCCATCGGCTTGTGGACACGGCCGTGGAAATCGACGCCGATGCCGATATGCGGGCCTACCGCCTCGCGGATGATGGCGATCGTCTCGACCGCCTTCTCGACCTTTTCATTGGTGTCGACGATCTGCATCTCTTCGCAGCCGTTGAGCTTGATCGCCTGGAATCCGCGAGCGACAACGTCCCGGGCGTTTTGGGCGACATCGGAAGGACGGTCGCCGCCGATCCAGGAATAGACCTTGATGCGGTCGCGAAGCTGGCCGCCGAGCAGCGAGTGAACCGGCTGCCCGAGCGCCTTGCCCTTGATGTCCCAGAGCGCCTGGTCGATGCCCGCAAGCGCCGACATATGGATGGCCCCGCCGCGATAGAACCCGCCGCGATAGAGAACCGTCCAGTGATCCTCGATCAGGAAGGGATCCTTGCCGATCAGATAATCCGCCATTTCCTGCACCGCCGCCTCGACCGTCAGCGCGCGGCCCTCGACGACCGGCTCGCCCCAGCCGACGATGCCTTCGTCGGTCTCTATCTTCAGGAAAAGCCAGCGCGGCGGTACGATATAGGTGGTCAGCTTGGTGATATTCATGGGCATGTCCCGATCAGGAGAGAATGAGGTCGGCCGCCTTTCCGGCGGCGGCAAGGACGGCGGCATTGGTGTTGCCGCTGACGATGGTGGGCATCAGTGATGCGTCGATCACCCGCAGGCCCCGCGTCCCGCGAACGTTCAGGCGTGCATCGAGAACGGCTTCCGGATCGCCGTCATGACCCATCCTGCAGGTGCCGACGGGATGATAGCCGGTCTTGACGGTGCGTTTGCAGTGAGCGGCGATAGCTTCGTCGCTGGTGACCTCCGCGCCGGGAAAGATTTCCCTGTCGATCAGATCGCGCATCGGTGAAGCCGCCAGCACGTTGCGGGCATAACGGAACCCGGCCATGGTGAGTGCCAGGTCGTCGGGATGGCCGAATATCTGGGTATCGACGATCGGATCAGCGAAGGGATCGCCGGATGCCAGCGTTACGGCCCCTCGAGCCTTCGGTCTCAGCAGAAGCGAGTTGATCGTCACGCCGTCGCCCGGCTCCGTGCCCATAACGTCGCGATCGAGATAGACCGCCGGCACGCAGAACATCTGGATGGTCGGCCGCTCGTTATTGCCGTCGGGATCGTAGAAGGCGCAGGTTTCGACCCCCGTCGTGGACGCGGGGCCGGATTTGAACAACAGATATTGCAGGCCTGCCTTGATCATCGGCCAGCCGCGATCCTGCTTATAGTAGCCGAAGGATCCCTTGGTCGTCGCGACGACCGGGCACTCGTAGTGATCCTGCAGGTTGCGGCCCACGCCGGGCAGCGCGATTTTCGTCGCAATACCGTGTTTCGACAATTCGTCTTCGGGCCCGATGCCGGAGAGCATCATCAGCTTCGGCGTCTGGTAGGCACCCGCCGCCAGGATAATCTCGGCTCCGGCCGTCACAGATTTGCGCGTGCCGTTCTGGACATAGTCGACGCCGACCGCCCGATCGCCCTCAAGACGTACGCCCGTCACCGTCGCGCCGGTCTCGATCGTCAGCTTCGGATCGTTCATGACGGGAGCAAGGAAGGCGTCGACCGCGCTCGAGCGCCTGCGCGTCGTCCAGTCGATCGTATGCTGCATGAAGCCGACGCCGAATTGTTCGGCACCGTTGAAGTCCGGGTTGTAGGGGATGCCCATGCCCTGCAGGGTCTTCACATAGGTGCGGGTCATCGGGCTGGTATGGCCGAGATGCGAAATCTTCAGCGGGCCGCCGACGCCGTGATACTCTCCTGCCAGATGGTCGTTGTCTTCCTGTGCCTTGAAATAGGGCAGAAGGTCGCGGTACGACCATGATCCGTCATTGTCGGCTCCGGGAGCCGTCACGAGCTCGTTCCACAGATCGAAATCCGCCGCCTGCCCGCGCATGTAGACCATGGCATTGACTGTGCTGCCGCCACCCAGAACCTTGCCCTGCGGCACGATCGGACCACGGCCGTCAAGCTGTGGCTGCGGCTTCGTCCTGTGCATGGCGAGATAGGTATCCTTCGCCAGGAACTTCATGTAGCCAGCCGGGAAATGCATGATCGGATTGGCCTTGGCCGGCCCGCGTTCGAGAAGAAGCACCCGCGCGCCGCCATCGGCAACAAGGCGAGAGGCGACCACGCAGGCCGAACTGCCTCCACCGACGATGATGTAGTCGAAACGCCCGTGCTCAGACATGTCTTCTCCCAGGGGATATGCGCTTGCTCATAGATCTTGCGGCCGAAGCCGGATGCTGCCGGACAGCTGCTCGCCAGGCCGCAGGACACGCAGGTCGCCGAGACCGGGAAGATTGTGGCCGTCGGCAAGATGCGACATCGGCTCGAAGCAGAAATAGTCTCGCTGGAACTGCGGATCGAAAACCGTATCCGAGACGAAAACGAAAGCATGCCGGAATAGCGGATCAGCCGTCAGATGAAGCTTCGTGCCCCGTTCGGGCCAGGCGATCACTGCTTCGCCCGACCATACTTCGAAACCATTGTTGACCCAGCGATGCGGCAGGGGTGCAGGTTCGCCGAAGTCGAGGTCGGCGGGAATGTCCGTCGCCTCGCCGGGCAGCCAGCCTTCGACCTCGGTCCAGAACCTGGTGGCGGGCGCCAACAATGTCGTCTGCGGCGTCATCGGGAAATAGGGATGCCAGCCGAGACCGAAAGGCAGAGCCGCCTCTCCCGCGTTCTCGACCGAAAGGGTAAGTTGCAGCTCATCGCCTGTGAGCAGGAATGACTGGGTGGCACGATAGACATAGGGTGTATGCCCGCCCCGGTGGGCGAAGCTCATCGTCAAGCGATCGTCCCGACGTTCTTCGACTGTCCATTCCGACTGCCAGCCTTCGCCGTGCAGATAATGCGGATCCCAGGCGGTATTCGGGCCGAAGCGATACCGGCGTCCTTCAAACTCGAAACGGTTGTCCTTCACCCGGTTTCCAAAGGGAACGAGCGGATAGCAGGAGGATGAGAGTGCGTCCGCGTCGTCGGGGGCATCGCGGAGAAGCGGAATGCGCGCTCCACCCGTTTCCCGGGAGAAGCCGAGGATCAGCCCGCCCACGGTGGAAACCCGCAGCGACAGGGAGCCGGACTGGAGCGACAGGACCGACATCGGCAATTAGCCCTTGTTTCGCGACAGGCTGCGCTTGATCGCCTGGATGTTGGCCAGCACGGCGATGACGATGATCAGCCCGCGCACGACCTGCTGGAAGAAAGGATTGATGCCGAGCAGCACGAGCCCGTTACCGATCAGGGTGATGACGAGGACACCGAGAAGCGTGCCGAGCATGGAACCGCGCCCGCCCGAAAGAGCCGTACCACCGACCACGACCGCGGCGATGACGTCGAACTCCAGACCGTTCGCCGCCGTCGCATTACCCGATCCAAGCCGGGATACCAGCAGGATCCCGGAAATCGCCGCCATGGCGCCGCCGATGGCAAACAGCGCAACACGGATGCGCGACACGCTGATACCGCTGAGGAACGCGGCATGGGCGTTGCCACCGATGGCGAAGACCGACCTGCCGAACGCCGTCTTGCGACTGACGAAGGCGAAGATCGCGAAAAGTACCAGCATGATAATGGCTGCCGGCGGGATGCCGAGAACCGAACGGTCGAGGGCATCCAGCATGTCGTTGCGGCCGATCGAGACCGGCAAGGCATCCGTTACGAACAGCGCCGTGCCGCGCAATGCGCTCCACATGCCGAGCGTGGCGACGAAGGACGGAACATCGAAATAGGCTCGCAGCACGCCGGACACCGCGCCGAGCAAGGCCCCGAGCGCGATGGCAAGCACGAAGGCCGCTGGCGTGGGCACACCCCATTGAAGCAGAAAAGCGAGTTCGACGGAAATGAAGGCAACCATCGGCCCGACGCTGACGTCGATCTCGCCGGCGATGATGATCAGTGTTACCGCCCAGGCGGCAATGCCGATCGTGGCCGCGTCGCGCAGGATGTTGACCTGGTTGTTGAACGACATGAAGCCGGGCGCGGTCGTCGAAAAGATCACGTAGAGCACGACGATCGCGAAGAACAGGCTGAGCTCGTTCATGTGCTGCGAAAACGTGAAGCCCGATTTTCTGGCCTTCGTGGAAGCTGCCGGCTTGGCAGCATGATCGAGTGACATCGTCTGTCTCCCTCAATGTCCGGTAATGCAGGCCGCCATCAAGGTGTCCTGATCGATGTTGGGTGATTTGAATTCTTCCTGCAACACGCCGTCGCGCACGACGAGGACGCGATCGCAGACGAGCGGCAATTCCTCGATCTCGCTGGAAACGAACACGACGCTGCGCCCTTCGGCGGCGAGCTGGCGAATGATCGAGTAGATTTGCGCCTTCGCCTCGATGTCGACACCTCGGGTCGGCTCGTCGAGCAGCAGGACGCGGCTGCCGGCATAGACCCAGCGGCCGATCACGACCTTCTGCTGGTTGCCACCCGAAAGCGTGCCGATCGGTGTGTCGGTACGGGCCGTCTTGATATGGAGCCGATCGATGATGCTGCGCGTCGCCTCCGCCATGCGGCCGGAGGAGAGAACGCCCCTGCGGCTGACGCCGGCAAAGTTGGTGGAGAGCGTGTTTTCGTCGACCCCGAGAAGCGGGACGATACCCTCTTCCTTGCGGCTTTCCGGTGTGTAGCCGAAACCGCGGCTTACCATCTGCTTGTAGCCGGCCGCCCTGACCGACTTTCCGTCTGCCAGGATATCGCCGGCGTCGAAGCGCCGGACGCCCATGACGGCCTGCAGCAACTCCGTGCGGCCGGAACCGAGCAGGCCTGCGATGCCGAGCACCTCTCCCTTTCGCAGCGAGAAGGAGATCGACGACAGCTTCGGCGCGAGTGCGAGATTCCTGACCTCCAGCACGACCTCGGAACGGCTCCTGTTTTCCAGCACTGCGGCCTGGGACGCTTCCGAACCCAACATCAGGCGAACGATTTCGCGCGTATCGGCGCCTTTGACGTCGACCGTATCGATGATCCTGCCGTCGCGCATGATCGTTGCCGAATGGGCGATCTGGCGTATCTCGTTCATCCGATGGCTGACATAGATGACGGCGATGCCTTGAGAGGCGACCCGCGTCACCGCGGCCATCACCTTTTCCGCCTCCGCGGCGGCGAGCGAACTCGTCGGCTCGTCGAGGATGACGAGTTTCGGCTTGCCGAGCATCGCCCGGGCGATTTCGAGCAGCTGCCGCTCGGCGGGGCTGAGGCCCGCCACCGTTCGGCCTGGCGGGAGATCGAGGCCGAGACGCGCCATGGCTTCGGCGGCTTGTGCCTCCATCGCCGCGTATTGAATGACCCCGCCCTTGCGCGGCCAGCGACCGAGAAAGAGGTTTTCGGCAAGTGTCATGCCGGGCACGAGGCTGAGTTCCTGATAGACGACGCGGACACCCTTTTCGAAGGATTCCTGCGCACGCCCGGAGCCGGTCTGCGTCAGTTCCGAGCCATCGACCACGACCGTGCCGCTGTCGGGAATTTCCGCGCCGGTGAGCATCCGGATCAGTGTCGATTTGCCGGCACCGTTCTTGCCGAGGAGTGCCCTCACCTCTCCCGGCGCCACCTCGAATGTGGCGTTGTCGAGAGCGAGCACACCGGGGTAACGCCGCGTGCATCCCTTGATGGACGCGACCGCGGGGGCAAGCGTCTGGCTGGCGGGGGAAACTGAAGTCATCGCATCTTCCGTTGCAGGAGATGCCGCCGGATCTCCGGCGGCTTCGTCATGTTGAAGTCGCAGGTCACGGGCAAGGCCCGCAACCGGCTTGCCGATCACGGGATGCCGTCGGCATGCGCCTCGAGCCAGGCCTTGCCGTCTTCGGCAGACTTGTAGACGTCGATGTCGTACGGAACCTTGATGCCTTCCGGGGGCTGACCGTCGATCGACTTGATCGCCTCCGCCAGTGCCAGCTTGCCGAGGCCCTGACCGGAAATATCGACAACCGCCTTGATGATCGAGAAATCAGCCAGTTCCTGGGCGATTTCGGTTGTCATGTCGCCACCGAAGACGACGACCTCGCCGGTTTTTCCCTGGCTCTTGACGGCCCGCGCCGCGCCGAGGGTCGCCCCGCCCGCCTCGCCGAAGAAGGCGTCGATATCGGGGTTGGAAGACAGCATCGTGCTGGCGACCGAAACCGCCTTGTCGAGGATCGCGCCTTCCTGATTGGCAACGATCTTGGCGCCCGGCACCTTGGCCATCAGCGCCTCCTCGAAGCCCTTGCGACGGGTCACGCAGACTTCGACGAATTCGCAGTTCAGCACCGCGATCTTCGGAGCGTCGTTCTTCTGGGCAATGAAGTATTCGGCGGCGGCATCACCGAGCTTGTGACCGAATTCGAAGGGGTCGCCGACGGCATAGGCCGAGATATATTCCTTCATGTCCGCGTCGTTGAGGCAGGTATTGTAGCAGACGACCGGGATACCGGCATCATGGGCGCGACGGATGGCGCGGTAGGATCCGTCGGCGGAAACCGGCGATACGATGATCGCCTGCACGCCGGCCGAGATGAGCGAGTCGATGAACGACGATTCCTTGCTGACGTCGCCCTGGGCGTTCGTCTCGACGACATCGAGCTTGCGGCCTGCCTCGCTGGCGCCGGTCTGGATGCCCTTTCTCACTCCCGCATAAAAGCCTTGCGCATCCATGTAGATGGCGCCGACTTTCAGATCTTCCTGTGCAGCCACGGTCGTGGCGCCTGCCAATACTGCGGCCGCCAGCAGCGCTGCTTGTCTCACGAGCTTCATCTGCTCCTCCCTCGGTTATCGATTTCATAGCCGGCCGCGCTCTCCACCGCTCGGCAGGACCAAAATAAAAACCGTCAGACAAAAGTCAATATAAATACGATTTATTTTTGGATTTGATCGCCAATCACGTATCATTCATATTATCGATTGCAGGCTGGGCAAATCACACCATGCACGCAACATGAACGAGAACCGCGACGGCGGCGAACGACGGATATCCGAGAAAAGGGGAAATCGGTGAAAGGCGGATCTATAACCCAGATGCTGACGGAACACGGCGCTCCGATCGCGCAACGAGGCAAGCGGAGTGTGAGGGAAGCGCTGCTGCACTGTCTCGTCGAGATGATCGTTTCGGGCACCTTCGCAGAAAACGCCACCCTGCCGAACGAGGCGGAACTGACGGAAAAATTCGGCGTCAGCCGCACCAGCCTGCGGGAAGCGATGCAATATCTTTCCGCCCTCGGCATGGTGCGCTCGCGCACGCGGGCCGGAACGATCGTCCTGCCGCGCGAAAACTGGAACTACCTCGATCCGATCGTCCTCGACGTCATGCTCGCGGTCGGCGGCGACGATGCCTTTTATTCCTCGCTTATCGATGCCCGGCAGCTGCTTGAACCGGCCGCGGCGGCGCAGGCGGCGGCCAACGCGAACGCAAGGCAGCTCTACCAGATCTCCAAGGCATTCGAGGACATGGTGGAAGCGAACTCCCGCGATACCGAGGATTGGAGCCGCGCCGACCTCGAATTTCACACGGCCATCATCAACGCCAGCGGCAACTGGGTCTACCGCCAGTTTGCCAGCGCCATCCGCGCAGCCTTGCTTGCGAGTTTCCGGCTGACGAACCGCGCCAGCCAGTCCCATGAACAGGCGATCCTCACCCATCAGGACGTGCTGGAAGCGATCCGGATGCGGCGTCCGGAAGCCGCCCGCCATGCGATGGAACAGCTGATCGGCGTTGCGAGAAGCGAGATGACGGATGCCTTGCGCCGGGCTCGAAAGGCTTCTGAGCCAGCGCAAGGATAGTCGCATCTCGACAAAAGATCATACATATATATTGACTGGTATGATATTTCCTGAATAGTGAGGCGACCGCGGGGAGGCACGCGGACCTAGAGGGAGAAATTTCATGCGTTCATTGAAGGCACTCGTTATGGCCAGCGCCATTGCCCTGACGGCAGGCGCGGCGTGGGCGGCAGACGTCAAGATCGGCTTTGTCGTCAAGCAGGCGGAGGAACCCTGGTTCCAGGACGAATGGAAATTCGCCGAGCAGGCCGCAAAGGAAAAGGGCTTCACGCTGGTCAAGATCGGCGCAGAGGACGGCGAAAAGGTCCAGTCGGCGATCGATAATCTCGGTGCCCAGGGCGCCCAGGGTTTCATCATCTGCGTGCCGGACGTCAAGCTCGGCCCCGGGATCGTCGCCAAGGCCACGGCAAACGACCTCAAGCTGATGACGGTCGACGACCGGCTGGTCGGCGCCGACGGCAGTCCGTTGGAAGACGTTCCCCACATGGGTATCTCCGCGACCAAGATCGGCGAGACGGTGGGCCAGGCGATCGTCGACGAAATCAAGAAGCGCGGCTGGGACATGAAGGAAGTCGGCGCGATCCGCGTCTCCTACGACCAGTTGCCGACGGCAGTCGACCGCGTCGAAGGCGCGATCTCCGTGCTGAAGGCTGCCGGCTTCCCTGCAGAAAACATCTACGATGCGCCACAGGCCAAGACCGATACGGAAGCGGCACTCAATGCAGCCACGACGGTGCTCAACAAGCATGCCGATGTCAAACATTGGGTGGCTTTCGGCCTTAACGACGAAGCCGTGCTCGGCGCGGTGCGAGCATCGGAATCCGTCGGCATCCCGACGGAAAACATGATCGGCGTCGGGATCGGCGGTGCCGAATCGGCAATCAACGAGTTCAAGAAGCCATCCGGAACCGGCTTCTTCGGTACCGTCATCATCTCGCCGAAGCGTCACGGTTACGAGACGGCGCTCAACATGTACGAATGGATCGCCAACGACAAGGAGCCGCCCAAGCTGACGCTGACTGCCGGTTCGCTCGCGCTCCGCGGCGACTATGAAACGGTCCGCAAGGATCTCGGAATCGAATAGCCACCTCCCAGGCGATCCTCGTCCCGGCGGCACCCTTGCCGCCGGGACAATCTTGTACCATTCACGGGGCAATGATGGCTTTCCTCGAATTCAGGAATATTTCCAAGGGCTATCCCGGTGTGCAGGCGCTGTCCGACATTTCCTTCCCGGTCGAAAAGGGAGCGGTGCACGGGCTGATGGGCGAGAACGGCGCCGGCAAATCGACGCTCATCCGCATCCTGTCCGGCGATCAGTCGGCCGACACCGGCAGTATCCAGATCGACGGCGTGGAGCAGAAATACCGCTCGGTGCGCGACGCATTCCACGCCGGCGTCATCGTCATCCATCAGGAACTACAGCTCGTTCCCGAACTGACGGTTGCGGAAAATCTCTGGCTCGGACGGTTTCCCGGCAAGGCGGGCGTGATCGACGGCCGGACGCTGGTTGAGACGGTACGTACGAAGCTGCTGGAGATCGGCATCAATGTCGATCCGACCGCCAAAGTCTCGACGCTTTCGATCGGAGCGCGGCAGATGGTCGAGATCGCCAAGGCGGTCATGCTCGAAGCCCGGGTGATCGCGCTCGACGAGCCGACATCGTCTCTCTCGTCGCGCGAGAGCGAGATCCTGTTTTCCCTCATCGACAAACTGAAGGCCAGGGGGACGATCATTCTGTACGTCTCGCACCGTCTGGACGAGATATTTCGACTCTGTGACAGCCTGACGGTCTTGCGCGACGGCAAGCTCGCTGCCCATCACCCCAAGGTCGAGGACACGACGAGAGATCAGATCATAGCCGAAATGGTCGGTCGCGAGATCAGCAATATCTGGGGCTGGCGAGAGCGCCCGCTCGGTGAGATCCGGCTCGATGTGAAGAACCTTTCCGGGCCGAAACTGCGCAGCCCGATCAGCTTCACCGTGCGCAAGGGCGAGATCCTTGGCTTTTTCGGCCTGATCGGCGCCGGCCGCAGCGAGATGGCCCGGCTGCTCTACGGTGCCGACCACCGCAGCCAGGGCATTGTCGGTATCGACGGAGTGGCGGTCGCACCGAACAATCCGAAGGCGGCAATCAATGCCGGCATGGTGCTCTGCCCGGAGGACCGGAAATTCGACGGGATCATCCAGGGCCGGTCGATCGAGGAAAATATCGCGATCTCTTCGCGGCGGCATTTTTCGCCCTTCGGCATTCTGAACCCGAAAAAGGAAGCAACGCTCGCCGATCGGTTCATCGCCAAGCTCAGGGTGCGGACGCCCTCGCGAAGGCAGGACATCATCAATCTCTCCGGGGGCAATCAGCAGAAGGTCATTCTCGGCCGCTGGCTTTCCGAACAAGGGGTCAAGGTTCTGGTCATCGACGAGCCGACGCGCGGCATCGATGTCGGCGCCAAATCCGAGATCTACGAAATCCTCTATGAACTGGCGGCCGGCGGCATGGCGATCATAGTGGTATCGAGCGAACTTCCAGAAGTCATGGGCATTTCAGACCGCATCGTCGTCATGTGCCAGGGGCGGGTCGCAGCCGATATCCCGCGGGCGGATTTCGACGAGCGCAACATCCTGACCGCGGCGCTGCCGGACAAGAACGCCGCAGGCACGATCTAATTCCAGGAACCGATATCGATGAATTCGTTGAAAAAGATACTCCTCGGCGAACAGGGCCTCGTGGTGATTTTCGCCATCGCCTTTGCGATCGTCTCGATCTTCGTTCCGAACTTCCTGACCGAGCGCAACATGCTCGGCCTCCTGCAGTCGGTCGTGACGATCGGCATCGTTTCCTGCACGATGATGTTCTGCCTCGCGTCCCGGGACTTCGACCTCTCCGTGGGTTCGACAGTCGCCTTTTCCGGCATGATCGCAGTCATGGTATCCAACGCTTCCGGCTCGATCCTGCTCGGGCTGCTGGCCGCACTTCTCGCAGGCAGCGTCGTCGGCCTCGTGAACGGCGTCGTCATCGCCAAGTTCCGCATCAACGCACTGATCACGACGCTTGCCACGATGCAGATCGTCCGCGGCTTCGCGCTTATCGCGTCCGACGGACGTGCCGTCGGCATCAACGATCCGACCTTCTACCAGCTCGCCCTGTCGCGAATCTTCACCATCCCGACGCCGATATGGATCATGATCCTGCTATTCATCGTCTTCGGCTTCATCCTCAACCGGACGGTCTTCGGCAAGAACACCCTGGCGATCGGCGGCAATCCGGAAGCGTCGCGTCTCGCCGGCGTCAACGTCGTCAGGATGCGCATCTGGATATTCGCGCTGCAGGGCCTTGTCTGCGCCATCGCCGGCATTCTGCTTGCTTCACGCATCACGTCCGGCCAGCCGAATGCGGCGACAGGGCTGGAGCTTTCCGTCATTTCGGCCTGCGTTCTCGGCGGCGTTTCGCTTGCAGGCGGACGGGCGGCCATGACCGGCGTCATCGTCGGGGTGCTGATCATGGGTATTGCCGAAAACGTCATGAACCTCCTCAACATCCAGGCCTTCTATCAGTATGTCGTGCGCGGCTTCATCCTGCTGATCGCCGTCCTGCTCGACAATCTCCGTTCGTCCGCGGCCGGTCGCGGCAGGGCCTGAGCATGGATCACGAGAGAGGGCGAAGGCATTCGCCCCTCCGGCCGGGAATGTGTATCCCGAAATCCCCTGCCCACAGCCTAGTTCGCATCCGCAGGCATCGCCGGGAAGCAGGCGTCCTGCAACGGGCCCGGGTGAACTTGACGCTTTGCCGCTTTTCGCGGATGGAGATGTTGACACGCGCGGTCATGTATCGGCGCGATGATTGAGGGAGGAACGCGACATGATTTTTTCTTTGAACCGGCTGGCTCTTGCGGGAGCAATCGCTGCGACGGCCTGGGCGACTGGCGCCTATGCCCAGTCCACCGAGGTCAAGATCGCCTATGCGCTGGCACGTGATTCTCATTACGGCGCGGCCGCCGACGGCTGGGACAAATACGTAACCGAAACGAGCCAGGGCAAGTTCAAGTTCGTGCATTTTCCCTCGTCCGCACAGGGCGGCGAGCGTGAAGTTATCGAAGGCCTGCAGCTCGGCACGGGTGTACAGGCCGTGGTCGTCTCGTCCGGCGCGTTGTCCAACTTCGTTCCGGAAATCGGCGTGACCGACATTCCCTTCCTGTTCCGCGATCTCAGCCATGCGCGCGCCGTTCTCGACGGACCGGTCGGCGAAGGCATCCTGGCGAAGTTCCGCGACAGGGATCTCGTCGCGCTCGCTTGGGGCGAACAGGGTTTCCGCCACATCACCAATAACCGCCAGCCGATCGAAAAGCCGGAAGATCTCGCCGGCCTGAAGATCCGCACGATGGAAAATCCGGTCCATATCGCCGCATTCAAGACCGCGGGGGCGGCGCCGACGCCGATGTCCTGGCCGGAAGTCATCCCGGCGCTGCAGCAGGGCGCAATCGACGGACAGGAGAATCCGCTTTCCGTCATCGTCTCCGCCAAGCTCTGGGAAGTGCAGAAATACCTGACGGTTTCCGGTCACGTCTATTCGCCGGCGATGCTGATCGTCTCTCCGTCCTTCTGGGACGAGCTGTCCGACGAGGACAAGAAGATCTTCGCCGACGGCGCGCTCAAGGGCAAGGAAGCCATGCGTGCCTTCGTCGACAATTCGGAGAAAAACGGCGTCGAGACGGCCAAGTCCTCCGGAATGCAGGTCAACGTGCTCAGCGAAGAGCAGAAGGCCGCGTTCCAGAAGTCCATCCAGGCCGCCTATGACGGTTACTATAAGACCTACACCAAGGAACTGATCGACCAGATCATCGCGACCAACTAAAGTGCTCGCAGGCATCCTGTGAGATCAGGGTGCCTGCTGCGACGCGCCGTGAACCGGACGGGTCCACGCTGGCGGGGGGAAGAAATGCAGAAATTCGAGCGCATATTCGTCGACATCAACCGGTGGGTGCTGATCGGCATCCTGACGGCGATGGCCGTGCTGGTCTTCCTCAATGTCTGCCTGCGTTTCCTGACCAACCAGTCGATCACCTGGTCGGACGAGGTGGCGCGACACCTGATGATATGGCTGACCTTCATCGGGGCGGGCATCACGCTTCGACACGGCAGCCTGACGGCGATCGACAATGTCCAGCTCGCCGTCGGCGAGAGGAATGCGCGCATCCTGCGCGTCGTTTCGGCGCTGATCATGTTCGCCTTTTTCGCCGTGATGATCTGGGCAGGGAAGACCTATGTCGGCCGCACGATGCTGCAGACGACGCCTTCCACCCAAATCCCTTTCGGCTACATCTATCTTGCGATTCCGATCGGCTTCACCCTGCTGATCGTGCATCTCCTTCTCGTCCTGCGAACGTATGTCACCAGCGGCATGAGCGCGCTGCAGGAAGATGACGACCTGCCACCGGTTGCTGCCTGACAATGATGATCTCCATTCTTTTCGTTTCCTTCTTCATCCTGATGGCGGTCGGCGTCCCGATTGCCTTCACGCTTGCGATCTCCACCTGGCTTGCCGTCATCTTGGGGAGCCGATACCCACAGATCGTCGTCATCAAGGAGATGTTTTCCGGCGTAGACAGCTTTCCGCTTCTCGCCGTCCCGTTCTTCATCCTAGCAGCCGAACTGATGACCGGCGGCGCCCTGACGCACCATCTGCTGCGCCTGGCTGCCCAGTTCGTCGGGAGAGCGCGAGGCGGGCTCGGCTATGCGAGCATCATCTCGACGACGCTTTTTGCGGGCATTTCCGGCTCTGCCCTCGCCGCGGCTGCCGGACCGGGTGCCATGACGATCCGGATGATGGAAAAAAGCGGCTACGAAAAGCGTTACGCTTCGGCGCTGGCGGCTGCCGTCGCGATCGTCGATCCGATCATCCCGCCGTCGATCACCATGATCATCTACGCACTGCAGGATAATCGCGTCTCGGTCGGCGGGCTGTTTCTGGCCGGCGTCCTGCCGGGCCTGCTGATCTCGGCCGCCATGTGCGCCGTCAATTTCTATATCTCGCGCAAGCGCAACTATCGCTCGATGGACATCCGTCCGACGGCGCGCCAGATGCTGATGACCACCATCTACGCCATTCCGGCCATCATGCTGATCGTCATCGTCGTCGGCGGCATACGCTCAGGCTACTTCACCCCGACGGAAGCATCGGTCATCGCGGTCTTCTATGCGCTCTTCTGCGGCATGTTCATCTACCGCTCGCTTCATGTGAGGGATCTGCCCGACATCATCTTCCGGTCGGCGATGATGACGGTCGGCATCCTGCTGATCCTTGCGGCCGCACGCGCATTCGCCTGGGTTCTCGTCATCGAGGGCGTGCCGCAATATCTCGCGGATTTGATCATCTCCTGGAACCTCAGCCCGATCATGTTCCTTCTGGCGGTGAACGTGCTGCTGCTGCTGTTCGGAACGTTCATGGACCCGCTGCCGGGCGTCATGATCCTGGTGCCGATCCTCGCACCGATTTCCTTCCAGCTCGGTATCGATCCGATCCATTTCGCCATGATCGTCATCCTCAATCTGACGATCGGCCTGATCACGCCGCCGGTAGGGCAATTGCTATATGTCGTATCCGCCGTGGTGCGAATACGCGTAAGCGAGATCTCGCGCGAGATGATGCCGTTCATGGTCGCCTATCTGATCATTCTGGCGATCATCACGTTCATCCCGGGTCTGTCGACCTGGCTGCCGCATATGACCGGCTTCTGAACGAAAACGGCCGCTTGAGGCGGCCGCGATCAGATTCCGTAGATTAAAGCGTCGAGGTCGCTTGCCGCCCGCGCAGCCGGTTACTGGCCCTGATATCCGGTCGGCGTCGGTGCAGGACGATCAAGCCCCGTCGCCACCACAGACACGCGAAACTTTCCGTCCAGCTCCCGGTCGAAGATCGCACCGACGACGATATCCGCATCGTCGCGCACTTCGTCGCGGATCCGGCTCGCAGCCTCGTCGACCTCGAACAGGGTCATATCCGACCCGCCGGATATCGAGATCAACACCCCGCTTGCGCCCCGGATGGATATGTCGTCGAGAAGCGGATTGGCGATTGCGGCTTCGGCCGCGTTCAAGGCGCGCCCGCTGCCGGACGATTCCCCCGTCCCCATCATCGCACGTCCCATGCCGCGCATGACCGATTTCACGTCTGCAAAATCGAGGTTTATTAGGCCTTCCTTGACGATCAGGTCGGTAATGCAGCCAACGCCTGCGTAAAGGACACGGTCCGCGATCATGAACGCGTCGGTGAAGCTGGTCTTGGCGTCGGCGATGCGGAACAGGTTCTGATTGGGGATGACGATCACGGTATCGGCCGCTTCGCGAAGCGCCTCGATACCTTCATTCGCGGCGTTGAGCCGCCGCTGGCCTTCGAAGGTGAAAGGCTTGGTAACGACGGCGACCGTCAGAATGCCGGCGGCGCGGGCGGCCCTGGCGATCGCCGGCGCCGCACCCGTCCCGGTTCCGCCGCCCATGCCGGCGGTGATGAAGCACATGTGCGAACCGGCGAGATTGTCCATGATCTCGTCGATCGATTCCTCGGCCGCCGCCCGGCCGACATCCGGCAGCGAACCGGCGCCCAGGCCTCCGGTGATCTGCGAACCGAGCTGTATCCGGCGCGAGGCCTTGGACGTCGCGAGAACCTGGGCATCGGTATTGGCGGCGATGAATTCCACGCCCTGAAGATTTTCGGCGATCATGTTGTTGATCGCGTTGCCGCCGCCGCCGCCCACGCCGATTACGGTGATATGCGGTTTCAGCCCGGTAATGCCGCTCTTTGCATCCGTCATTGTTATTCTCCTTCGACGCCTTCTGGTCGCCCTTAGTTCAGAAGGGCCGCGAATCGCGCATCAAGCTATCCGCCTATCCGTCCGGAGGCTAGGCACGAAAGCCGGGCGAATGTTGGATAGCTCGCCGCAACCGGCAGCATAATTGCGGCGATATCGAAGGAAGCGATCGGCATGAGAAGATCATGCCGTCCGAACCGTCGCGAACCATCGGCTTTGGTCGCGATTTGCCGAAACGCCCGTTCGCTTCCTCCGCGACCGGGGTTATAAGGCTGATCGCTTCGGCAGCGCGCAATCCGCGAACCGGAGCGGACACGAAACACCGCTCGTCGATCGGAGCCCAGAATGAGCACTACCGCCTACAAGACCTACCAGCAGTCTCTCGACGAGTTCGAGGATATCGCCTCGGCCGTCGCCCCCATTTCCAGCGACGAACTGCGGTCGCGGATTGCCAGGTTGCAGTCGCTGATGCAGGGAGCTGAGGTGAAGGCGGTCTATCTCGACACTTCGACGAGCCTCACCTATTTCACCGGAATGACCCTGGGCGCCAGCGAGCGCCTGCATGGAGCCGTCATTCCGGCCGCCGGCAATCCGATCTATATCAGCCCGGCCTTCGAGGAGCCGAAGACCCGGACGCTGATCAAGATCGAAGGCGAGATCGCCGTCTGGGAGGAGCATGAGGATCCGGCGTCCCTCGTTGCCGACCTGATCTGCAACCTGTCCGCACCGGGCACAGCCCTGGCTCTCGATCCGACGACACCCTTCGTCTTTTCGAGTGCCTTCATCGACAGGATCGGGGATCGGTTGAAGACCGTTGGCGCGGGGGACCTGATCGTCCGGTGCCGCCAGATCAAATCGCGCACGGAAATCGCGATCATCCAGGCAGCGATGAATGCGAGCTTTCGCGTGCACCGCGCCGTGTGGCAAGGCCTGCACGAAGGTATCTCGACGACGGAGGTCACCGATTTCATCAACGCTGCCCACATCAAGCTCGGCATGCGGCCCATTTTTGCAGCGGCGCAGTTCGGTGAGGCAACCGCCTATCCGCATGGCGTACCCTATGCCCAGACCCTCAAGCGCGGTGATATGGTACTGATCGATCTCGGGGCTCATATTCATCGGTACTGCTCCGATATTACCCGCACCTATGTCTTCGGCGATCCGACGCCCCGCCAGCAGGAGCTCTGGGATCTGGAACAGAAGGCACAGCGCGCCGCATTCGATGCGGCCCAGCTCGGGGCGCTTTGCGAAGACGTCGACTTTGCAGCCCGCAAGGTTTTGACGGATGCGGGCTACGGACCGGATTACCAGGTCCCCGGACTGCCGCACCGGACCGGCCATGGCCTCGGCATGGACATCCACGAAGAGCCCTACATCGTGCGTGGCAACAAGACCGTGCTTCAGCCGGGAATGGTCTTTTCCGATGAGCCGATGCTGTGTGTCTATGGCGAATGCGGCGTAAGGCTGGAGGATATCATCTACATGTCCGATACCGGGCCGGTCTTCTTCACTCAACCCGCATCCTCGATCACACATCCGTTCGGCTAGGCCTTGCGTCTTTCTCGGTCGCATCACGGCGTCATCCGGCCAATCCGGATGACGCCCTTGTGGTCGGACACGGAAAGGCGGTTGAAAGCGGCCCGGTTGCGGATATTGTCGGGCGACCGCAAATGACTGGATGCAGATACCGACCGAGGTGAAGACGGCGCCGACCGGGACCCTCGCATCGCATCCGTATCCGCTGGAGAACTGGAGACTGCATGACCTTCGATGCCCCTTCCCTTGCCGCAATCGCCGATGAAGCGAAGACCTGGCGCCGGACGATCCACCAGCACCCGGAACTGCTGTTCGACCTGCCCAAGACTGCGGCGCTCGTGACCGGGAAGCTGAAGGAATTCGGCTGCGACGAGATTGTCGGTGGCATTGCAACGTCGGGCGTGGTCGCGGTCATCAACGGCAACAGAGGTTCAGGCCGCACGATCGCGCTCCGCTGCGACATGGATGCGCTGCCGATGGCGGAGCAGACAAATTTGCCCCATGCCTCGAAAGTCGAGAACATGATGCATGCCTGCGGGCATGACGGCCATACGGCGATCCTGCTAGCGACGGCGAAACAGCTTGCGGAAAGCCGCGATTTCGCCGGCAAGGTCGTCCTGATCTTCCAGCCCGCGGAGGAAGGCGGCGGCGGCGGCCGGGTGATGATCGAGGAAGGTGTCCTGGAGCGCTTCGGCATCGAGGAAGTCTATGGCATGCACAACGAGCCGGGCCTGGCTCTCGGCTCCTTCGCGACCCGCAGTGGCCCGATCATGGCCGGTGGCGATCGGTTCGTCATCACCATCAACGGCAAGGGCGGTCATGCGGCGGCTCCGCATCTGAGCCACGATCCGGTCGTGGTCATGGGCCAGATGATCGTCGCCCTCCAGACGATCGCTTCGCGCTTCACCGATCCACTCGATCCGGTCGTACTTTCCCTCACCTATGTCGATGGCGGCAGCGACAGGGCGCTGAACGTGATCCCGGCTCGCGTGAAGATCGGCGGGACGATCCGCACGATGCAGCCGAGGACACGCGCGGCGGTCGAAGCCCGTTTCAAGGACGTCGTCACGATGACGGCAAGGCTCTTTTCCGCCGAAGCGGAAATCGACTGGCGCCCGGGCTACCCGGTCACGGTCAACGACCCGGACAAGACGAGACTGGCCGTGGCTGCGGCAAGAGCGGTGGCCGGGGACGCCAATGTCGACGACGATTACCCGCCGACGATGGGTTCGGAGGATTTTTCCTACATGCTGGAAAAGCGACCGGGAGCCTTCATCTGGCTCGGCAATGGCGACAGCGCCGATCTGCACAACCCCGCCTACGATTTCAATGACGACGCGATCATTCATGGCATCCGCTATTGGCTGACGCTGGTGGATCAGCGTCTCAACGGCGGCGCAGGAGAATATGCATGGCGGACGTAAGAACCATTCATATTTCCTATGACAATCTGGTTGCGCTCTTGAAGAGGATCTTCGTCAACAGCGGCGTGTCCGAGCCGAATGCCGCAATTCTTGCGGAAAACTGCGCCGGCTGCGAACGCGACGGCTCGCTCAGCCACGGCATTTTCCGCATGGCCGGATATGTTTCGTCGCTGAAGAGTGGCTGGGTCGACGGCCAGGCAATCCCCGAGGTCGAGGATGTCGGACCCGCCTTTGTCCGTGTCGATGCAAAAGGAGGCTTCACGCAGCCGGCCTTTTTCGCCGCGCGCCCATTGCTGATCGAGAAGGTCAGACAGAACGGCGTAGCGGTTCTCGCGATCCGCCGCTCGCATCATTTCAGCGCGCTGTGGCCGGATGTCGAGCCCTTTGCCGAGGAGGGCCTTGTCGCCCTCAGTGTCGTCAACAGTATGGCCTGTGTCGTGCCGCACGGCGGCAAAAAGGCGGTCTTCGGCACGAACCCGATCGCTTTCGCCTCGCCGCGCGCGGGAGCCGCTCCGTTCGTGTTCGACCAGGCGTCTTCGGCGATTGCCCATGGCGACGTACAGATCGCCGCCCGGGCCGGCCACGAGTTGAAACCCGGCATGGGCGTCGATCGCGACGGGCACCCCACCACTGATCCCAAGGCTGTTCTCGATGGAGGCGCGCTCCTTCCCTTCGGCGGGCACAAGGGCAATTCGATCGCACTCATGGTCGAAATCCTGAGCGCCGCGCTGACCGGCGGTTATTTCTCCGGCGAATTCGACTGGAGCGGCCACGAGGGTGCTCAGACACCGTTTACCGGGCAATTCTTCGTCGTCATCGACCCGGCACGCGGCGGCAACGACGCATTTGCGGAGCGCGTCGCAGGCATCTGCAGTCTCGTGCTGGAGGCAGGCCAGGACCGCCTCCCCGGAGATCGTCGGCATGTTTCCCGCGCCAGGGCTGAAAACGAGGGAATTCCACTGTCGGTGGAAAACCACGAAAAGCTGAAAGCGCTGGCCGAGGGCTGAGGTCAATCCGGGAGGAGCAGGATGCGCACGTCGAAAGTCATCCATGTCGTCAGCTGCCACGCGGAAGGGGAAGTGGGCGATGTGATCGTTGGTGGTGTCCTGCCTCCTCCCGGCGATACGATCTGGGAACAGTCACGCTTCATCGCTAGGGACGAAACCCTGCGCAATTTCGTGCTGAACGAACCGCGCGGCGGTGTTTTCCGGCACGTCAATCTGCTGGTGCCGCCAAAGGATCCACGGGCGCAAATGGGCTGGATCATCATGGAACCGGCGGATACGCCGCCCATGTCGGGCTCCAACTCCATCTGTGTCTCGACCGTGCTGCTCGACAGCGGCATCATCCCGATGACCGAACCGGTGACGAAGATGATGCTCGAGGCGCCGGGCGGACTGGTGTCCGTCACGGCCGAATGCAGGAACGGCAAGGCGGAGCGCATCACCGTGCGCAACGTCCCTTCATTCGCCGACAAGCTCGGGTTACCGCTGGAGGTGTCAGGCCTTGGAACACTGACCGTGGACACGGCCTATGGCGGCGACAGCTTCGTCATTGTCGACGCGCAGAAGCTAGGTTTCGACATAGTGCCGGACGAAGCGCGCGCGATTGCCGAGGCCGGCGTGAAGATCACCGAGGCCGCCAACGAACAGCTTGGCTTCACCCATCCGGAAAATCCCGATTGGGACCACATCTCCTTCTGCCAGATCGCCGGCCCGCTTATCCGCGAGAAGGGCGTGCTGACCGGTGCCAATGCCGTCGTCATACAACCGGGCAAGATAGACCGATCACCGACCGGCACGGGCTGTTCCGCCCGCATGGCGGTCCTGCACGCACGCGGCGAGATGGCGATCGGCGAAACCTATGTGGGCCG